>NZ_JADKMA010000001.1 GCF_017676365.1 Streptomyces oryzae | reverse complement strand
ACCCCCGTCCCGTCCCGGGCGACAGAGTGAGCGTCAGACGGAGGCCGGCCGGGAGGGAGATCTCCCACGCCGCGGCCTGCGGGGCGCTACGGGCGGTCACGGGCGGCCCGTAGAGGCGGAGTCCGCGGGCGTGGCGCAGTACGCGGCGCAGCGCGGTGAGGCGCTGCGGCCCGGGAAGGCATACGGCCCCCGGCACGGGCCGGGAGGTGGTGCGCAGCCGCCCGTGACCGGCAACGACCCACTCCGCGCCGCGCGAGGCATTACCGGACCCGGCCCGCGGGAGGGTGCGCAGGAAGCGGAGCGCCTCGGTGGCGGGAAGCTCGGCACGGAGGTCGAACCGGGCGGCGATGAGGGGTGTCTCGGCGAAGCCGCGTATCCAGCGGTCGGGCAGCGGGACCTTCTTCTCCACGATCCGGCCGCCGCCCGTTCGGACGGCGAGTTCGTCGGGCCCGACAGTGAGGCCGAGCGGCTCACGGGCAGTCAACCGCCCCAGCGCGTCCCGCAGTGGGAGGTTGACGTCGATGTTCGTAGTCCCGCGGCCGACCTGTCCGGCCTCCAGCCCGGCCGGTGGCACATCCAGCCGGGCGTGCACCCCGCAGCAGCCGGAGAAGGACTCGAACCGCAGCCGGCCGCCCCCGGCCGTGACCACGGGATCGCGGCTTGCCGCCCCGGTCAGCCGGGGATCGTAATACCGGGCGGACGCCACGTCTGCGACGGCAAGAAACGCCGCGGCAAACACCTCCGGTGCGGTCAAGGCCCCGTCGAAGAAGCGGGGGGTTCGCGGCTGCGCCGGCCGGAGAGCGTCCCCCGCTCGTCTGCAGAGCGAGGGCGTGCTCAGCGGCATCGAAGGCGGACGGGGCGCGGTAGGTGTACGTCGTGGTCGCTGCGGACATGGGAGGAAACTAGACCCGGGGTCTGACACCCCGTCGCTCGCGGCCGCCGTCCGATGTCGCCCGGCCATCTGGTCGTTGTCCCATCATCCGGTCGTCGTCCGGTGCCTCCGGTCGCCCCTGTGCGGCGAACGGACCCGGTCACCGCGCTGGTGACCGCCTCGCGTCGAGTGCGGGTCCGGCCCCTGGGGCCGGGCGGGCAGCAGTCGCCATCGCTCCAAGCGTCCGAACGAGCTCGTCCGCGGAAGGGCCCGCCACGGAAAAGCTCGCTGCCGCCCGGGGACCGGGCGGCAGCGGGACGACGGGTTACGGCGCGAGGGCCGGCGCGGGCGCGGGTTCCGGTGCAGGCTCGGGCGCAGGTTCCGGCTCGGGCTCGGGCGCGGGTTCCGGCTCCGGTGCCGGTTCCGACTCGGGCGCGGACTCCGGTTCGGGCTCGGGTGCGGACTCCGGCTCGGGTTCCGGTTCCGGCTCAGGCGCGGGTTCCGGCTCGGGCTCGGCCGCCTGCGGCTCCGGTGCGGGCTCGGGCTCGGGCTCGGGCGCAGACTCGGGTGTTGGCTCCGGCTCGGCCTCAGGCTCGCCTGCCTCGGGCTCGGCTGCCTCGGGCTCGGGTGCAGGTTCCGGCTCCGGCGCGGCCTCGGCGGCCTCAGGCTCGGGGTCAGGCGCAGGTTCCGGCTCCGGCGCGGGCTCCGGTGCCGGTGCCGGCTCGGCGGCCTCGGGCTCAGGTGCTGGCTCGGACTCCGGTGCCGGCTCGGCCGCCTCAGGCGCAGGCGTTGGCTCCGGCTCGGGTTCCGGTGCCGGTGCCGGCTCAGCCGCCTCGGGCTGCGGTACAGCCTCCGGCTCAGGAGCGGGCGCCGGCTCGACTGTCTCGGGCCCCTGTTCCGCCGCAGGCACCGGTGCGGGTTCCGGCACAGGCGCGGGCTCTCCTTCGGACCCAGGCTCCGCTTCCGCCGCGGACTGAGGTGCAGGCGCCGGTACGGGCTCCGGTGCAGGCGCAGGCGCAGGCGCAGGCGCAGGCGGGGTTAGCGCCTCACCCGCGGGCGTCGGCGGAGTTGGGGCTTCATCCTCAGGCGCCAGGGGTGAAGCTGGGGCCTCACTCGCAGGCGCAGCCCCAGGCGGAGCAGGCGGCGTATCCGGAGCGGGTGCCTCTCCCCCGGGCGAGGGCAGGACGGGTGCCTCACCCGCAGGCGCGGGCGAGGCAGGGGCCTCTTCCCCAGGCGGCAGCGGAGCCGACGGGGCCGGGGCCGCGCCCTCAGGCGGCGGGGCAGGGGCCTCCGGGCCTGGGGCCGGGGCCGGGGCGACCGGCGCTTCTGGCGCCGGAGCCGTAGCAGGCGGCCGGGGCGCCTGCTGCTGCGCGCGGGCCTCCTCCGCACGCGCCAAGTCCGAAGGTGACGAACCAGCCGGGGGCGGAGCGGCCGGCGCTCCCGGTGCCGGAGCCGCGCCGGGCGGCTGTGGCGCTTGCCGTTCCGCACGCGCCCGAGCTGCACGCGCCTCCTCCGCGCGCGCCAACTCCGAAGGTGACGAACCAGTCGGCACCGGCGGCGGCTCCGAGAGGTCGGGCAATGGCTGTCCGGCCGGTGGTGGTGCCACTATGGGTGCGTTGAACGGTCCCGGGATGTACGGGGCTCGGCCACCTCCTTGGCCGGGTGGTTTGGCGACACCCGCGGAGACCTCGGCCCGGGTGGGCTGGAAGGCCGGGTTGAGCGGGTCCTGCGACGGGTCCGGGGGGATCCCGCCGTTCATGTCACGTAGGGCCCTCTTGTACTCGGCCGAGGCGTGCTCGTTGAAGTAAGCACTCGCGTTCCACATTGCGCCCAGGGCAGAGGTGACAAGTGGAACCCGCTTGAGAATCCCTTTCGGTTCCTTCTTCGCCGTGTCTTCGCCCTCTGGCTCGGGAAGCTTGCGGGCGTTTTCCGGGTCCTTGTAATTCTCGATGGCACCCGCGAGCTGATCAGGCGTGACGAAGCCGGTGTAGCCACCGTCGATCGTGCGCCCCAGAAAGTCGCCCCAGCTCCAGTCAGTGGGAGCGGGCTCGTCCACGCGCGAGCTGACGCCGCCCGGTTCACTTGACTGAGCGTCACCCTCGGGTTCCGGGGCAGCAGTCGCCGGAGGCTCACCCGGTGAGGACGGGCCGGGCGGCTGGTCGCGGGGGGCCTCGGCGACAGCGTCGGGCTGCTGCGGCTGCTGCTGGTGAGAGTTCGAGGCGGGCGCGGCCTGCGCCAGGCTCGGCTGCGAGACCGCCGACATCAGCCAGGCACTGAACCCCAGCGCTCCGCTCAGCATTGCGGTACGAACCTTCTGCCGGTCCCACAGCGGCTTCGCGTGCCGCTCCGAATGGGGCGACGCGAACGCCGGCCGCGCCACCTTCGCCGCCGCACCGGGCTGGTCGGCACCGAGCGTGCCCGCCACCACGGCGTCCGTCAGCTCCCCCACCGTGGTCACCGGCACCTCGACCACCGCACGGCCGCGCTGGTACGAACGGGGCCTCGTCGCCTCCCCCGGCTGCATCGCCATGTACGAGACCCGTCCGAGGCCCGCGAGTTCCTCGACGTCGACGATCAACACCACGGCCGCGGACAGCTCCACACCGGTATGTTGCCGGTCCCACCAGGCCTGCAGCCGCCACGCGGCGTCCGGCGCGGCGAACTGGTCCTCGTACATCGGCGGTACGAGCACCGGCAGGTCGGCGCCGGATTCGGCCAGCCGCGATCTCATGCCCACGGCGACGGAGTTGGCCAGCTGAAAGTTTCTGACCAGGACCAGAAAGGCATGCGTCGGGCGGTGCTGCTCCGGGTCACCGGAACGTGCCTGCGCTCGCGGGGGACGGCCAGGTGGATCCCCAGCTCTCCGAAGATTCATACGGGCGCCTCCTCAACGGCTGGACGAAGCCGACCAGCCCGTTCACCGCTGGGCATGGCGCGACAAGTCCCGGTCTCCAGTTCCGCGGTGACGGTAGGGGACCCCGCCCGGGACCGGTCCCAACTCGCCGGTAACCGATGAAGCGCGGGAAGCGCGGGAAGCGCGGGCCAACGGACCCTGCGCCGGAGCACCGAGCGCCCAGTTATGTACCCCGGTACCTGAAGGTTCGCGTACCTTCCCAGGTCTTCTCTTCGATGCGGTATCTGTGCGCCTTTTCCTCGGCGAGATTGCTGGGCCCGATGTCGACTACGTCGGCACGGCGCCAGAGGCCGTCGACTTTCTGGTCCACGAAGTAGGTGAACTCGTTGAAATCCTTTGTCGATGATTCAAACGTGTTCCGGACGGTGAGAACCTTCCGGCCCTTCGTGGCCGACCTCGGCAGCTCGACAGTCTGATCCACCCAGACGGTGAGGGCGCCTGCCATAGGTACCCAGCGTCCGGCCTTCTTGCCGTTCACGGAGAGGGTCGCGCTCTGCCCGAAGACACTGGAGTCGAGGCGGCGTGTCAGCCGCACGCCGTCGTTGGACGGATCGACGGTCACGGTGAACTGGCTCCATCCGCCGGGCCCGAATGCACGCCCGTCGTCGGTGACGACGCGGCCGCGTGTTGCCGAGGGTTCGGCGGACTCGGGGAGAACCGTCGGCTTGGCGGACTCCGGAGAAGCTGACGATGACTTGGCGGGATCCGGGAGAGCCGGGGACGGCTCGGCCGATTCTTGGGGAGCTGCCGACGGCTTCGCGGACTCCGGGGGAAGGAGGAACATCGCCCCGGCCGCAATGGCGCCAACGGCGCCCAGGGATGCCACGAGCCCTGTGAGCAGGGCGGCTCGGCGCCGGACACGGCGTTCCGGAGGGGGGTCCACCGTAGGCTGCCCGTGCAGCGGATGGTCTGGTTCCGCGGCCTCCGAGGCCAGAGCTCCAGCTGACGCGGACTCCCTGGAGGCGATCATGTCCATGACGGCGGGAGGCAGCCAGCCGGCAGTCGGCCAGGGTCCGGCCAGCCGGGCGAGAACGTCGGTGAGAGGGGGCCGGTCAGCGGGATCCTTGGCCAGGCACGCGACGATCAGGTCGCCGAGGTCGTGTTCCACAGCGAGACCGCGCAGGTCGGGTGGTTCGCTGGTGATGCGGTGCAGAATGGCGGCGGTTGTCTCACCGTGGAAGGGGCTGTGGCCGGTGGCCGCGAATCCCAGGACCGCGCCAAGGGCGAACACGTCACCGGCGGCTTCCGGCCGATGCCCGTTCACCTGTTCCGGGGACATGTAGGCGTAGGTCCCCAAGACGGCACCGGTCGCGGTCAGCTTGCCGGCGTCCTGCGTGCCGGCGATGCCGAAGTCGATGATTCTGGGACCGTCGGCGGCCAGGACCACGTTGCCGGGCTTGAGATCCCGGTGCACCAGCCCACACGCGTGGATGGCGGCCAGCCCCTCGGCGAGCCCGGCCCCCAGAATGCGTACGGCCTGCCCGTCGAGGGGGCCGTGTGCGGTGACGGCTCCGTGCAGGGAGGGGCCGGGGATGTAGGCGGTGACCATCCACGGCGGGTCGGCTTCGGGGTCGGCGTCGATGACCAATGCGGTATGGAACCCCCCGACCCTGCGGGCGGCCTCGACCTCACGCGCGAACCGGGCGCGGAATCGATCACGTTGAGCGTATTCGTAGCGGATCAGTTTCACCGCGACCGGACGCCCTCCGGGGGAACGGCCGAAGAACACCCGCCCCATGCCACCTTCACCAAGCCGCCCCACCAGCCGGTATTTACCGACGCGCCGGGGGTCGCCGGGCTGCAGAGGATCCACCCAAGCCCTCCACCATCGATCCGAGGGCCCAACATCAAGACACCATCAGCCCCTCGAGAAGGCTAGAGCCACGCGCTCACAAGATGACCCATTCGTGCACCACCTCCATCGATCCCGTGCACCAGCTTCATCGATCCATAACAACCTGTAGCGCGTGGACGGAGGGCATAGCGTGCTGTATTCGGAAAAACATGCTTCAGACCGGGCTGCCCAAGCCCCGGTCGCCGCCTACGCGCGGGTCTGTGCGCTGTAGCGGTGGTATTTGGTCTCGCTCCCCTTGAATGCGTATGCGTGCACCCTGACCAGGGTCCCTTCGGGGATGTTCTTCCAGCAGTTCGTCCCCGCTCCGTCGGCCGCGGTGCAGCCGAAGACGTAGACCCACTCGCCCCGGTAGAACTTCTCGACGTTCGCGTGGATCCGCCAGCCGCCGCGGTTGGTGCCGTCGTTGACCTTCAGCAGGTCCCCGTTGGGGTGGAAGGCGCCCTCTCCCCACCACAGGGTGCTGGTCTCGATGGTCGCCACGACGACCGGCCCTGACTTCACCCTTGTCCGCGCGGCCGCGTCCGCATGGGCGGCCGGTGCGGGGAGGGCGAGGGCGATCGCGGGGACGGCCAGCGCGGCGGGTATCAGTCTTCTCAGCTTCACAACTTCCCTTTTCCGAGCAGGACTTCGAGGTGGGAGGAACCTATGCCGCAGGTGCGCCGCTGTCCAGGGCCCAAGGACTCTGGACAGCTCGGCGGATGTGTCGTCGCGGATCTCCCACGGGCGGAGGGTGAGGCTGCCGGGGACCTTGGCCCCGGCAGCATCGCCCTCCCGCTCGCTGATCGTTGCGTAGCTACTTGTCTCCCTTGGCAGGCCGTTCGGCGATCCCGGCCTTGACCGTCTCGTGCAGTCCCTCCGAGGTGAAGCCGAGGGTGCGCAGGATCTGCGCGGCCGGGCTCGCCTCGGCGCGGATCAGGCCCAGCAGCGAGTGTTCCGTGCCGACCCAGTCGTGGCCGAGGTCGGCCGACGCGCGGGACGCCTCCTGGATGGCCTGCTGGCTCTCCGGCCGGAATGCGATATGTCCCCGCAGCGCCTTCTGCCCGGCCGGCGGCATCGCTTCCTCGATCGCGTCGCGGATGCGTTGCTCCGGCCCGGCTTTCGATGTCAGCACCTCGTATGCCAGGCCCTGTGGTTCGCCGAGCAGGCCGAGCAGGAGGTGTTCGGTGCCGATGGAGTCGTGCTTGTGGGTTCGGGCGGCCTCCTGTGCCAGCACGATGCTGTGCCGGTTCAGCTCGGTGAACCGCTCGAACGGGGCGGGCGTGTGGCGTTGCTGGGCGGCCTGCTTGGACACCCCGATGGCGTCGCCGATCTCGCTCCAGGACGCGCCGGCCTGCTTGGCCTTGCCGACGTAGTGGTCGACGAGTTGGTCACCGAGGTCGGCCAGTGTCCGATTACGCAGCTGCGCCTCGCTGACCCGCGCCAGGTGGTCGGCGTCGGGGAACTCCGCGTCGAGGCGGGCGATCAGGTCAGCGAGGTTGATGTCGAGTGGACTCATGCGTCAACCGTAGCTTGACGCCTCCACGGGCGTCAATTAGAAATTGACGACTGCCTGCCGCGGGCGGTTCTCTTCGCAGACGGACGTGCCGTCAGGTCGAGAGATCCTCACGTGGCCTTGGGCGCACGAGTGGCCTGCTTCTCGGTGAAGGGCAGCAGGAGTGCGGCGGTCCGCAGCGGTTCCTCCAGGATGGGTGTGTGTCCAACGCCGGGCAGGAACTCGACCTTCGCGCCCGGAACCACGCGGTAGTCCGCAGCGGACGACGGCCGCCATCTGCGGTCCTGGTCGCCGAAGATCACCTGCAGGGGCTTGCCGAGGGCCTTCAGCCGGTCCGGAAGTGCCTGCTGGGTCAGATAGGCGACGGATGCCTGCATCGCAGCGGTGACCGCGTGGAAGCTCATACCGCGCAGTTCGTCGACGAGTTCTTGTGGGACCTGGTAGCCCGCGCGGAATCCGGTGCTCGCGAACTGGCGGATCTGCTCGTCGGTCGGCGGCCACTGCGCGGGGTCGAGCGCGGTGGTCTCCCTCGCGAGGAAAGCGTCCATGCCGGGGCCGGTGTTGATGAGTGCGAGCGCGGTCACCAGGCCGGGCCGCTGCTCGGCGAGAGCAGTGGCGGCATAGCCGCCGCTGGAATGGCCGACGACCACGACGTGCTCGGCGTGCAGCCGGTCCAGTGCCGTACCGAGGGTGCGCGCCTGCTCGGAGGTGTCGTAGCCGCGGCCGACCGGTTCGGCCGAACGGCCGTGGCCCGGCAGGTCGATCCGGATGACGTGATGGGAGGCGGTCAGCAATGGAACCAGCGCGTCCCATGAACGGCTCGAGGTGGCGGATCCGTGAACGAGGAGAAGAGCGGGGGCGTCGCGAGGGCCGTCCTGGCAGACGTGGAGGTCGCCGTTCTCCAGGTGGAGGATCGCGTCCTCGGTGGCGCCGGCGTCGCCGTTCGCATGGGGGTTCCTGTCGGGAGGAGTCATGGGACCACCGTGGCTTGCAGTGGACCCCGCTGGCTTGGACAAATGTTCCCGCCCCGGTCCGCATAGCATTGGACGATGGGGTCCACCACGAGTGAACGTGACGATCCTGCTGAGTGGGACGTCGCACGTCCGCAACGGCCCAGCCGGGTGGCTGGTGTCGACATGGCCGGTTTCCGCGTACCGGGCTCACTCGTCGGCGGCCTGCGGATGGTTCCGCACCCGGCCGTGATGCTGATCCTGGAGTTCGGGACGAGCACGCCCACCGTGGACGACGGCGCCGGGCGGCAGCATCGGGGAAGTGTCGTCGCCGGGCCGGGGTTCGGCTCCGGAGGCGGGGTACGGGCGTGGGGTGAGGACGTCGAGTGCGTGCAGGTGCGGCTGTCTCCAGCGGTCGCGGGCAGAGTTCTGGGTGCCGGTCCGGCGGATCTGGCCGGTGCCATGGTGTCGCTCGACGACCTGTGGGGCCGGGAGGTGTCACTGATTCGGGAGCGACTGAGCGAGACGTCCTCGTGGCAGGAGCGCTTCGCGCTGACGGACGCGCTGCTCGCCCGCCGGTGTGAGGCGCGGTCGCCGGTGGACCCGGCGGTGGCCTGGGCCTGGCGGCGGATCGTCGGCAGCGGGGGTCTCCTCCGGGTCGACCACCTGGCGGCCGAGCTCGGCTGGAGCCGCAGGCGTCTGTGGTCCCGGTTCCACTCGCACCTCGGCATCCCGCCCAAACGCGCCGCGAAACTGGTCCGCTTCGACCATGCGGTGCACCGCATGGTCGCGGGTGACGGCGCAGCCCGAGTCGCGGCGGACGGCGGCTACTGCGACCAGTCCCATCTGCACCGCGACATCATGGAGTTCACCGGCGCAACGCCGTCGGCCGTGGTGGACGAGCCGTTTCTGACGGTGGACGACCGCGCGTGGCCGGTCTCGGCAACACCCGACCGGGGCCTCGCTTCCAGGGAGCCGACGCTCGAGCGTCGGTAGCGATGCCGCTTCACGGGAAGCTTGGGGGAGTCCGACCTGCCGCTGAGATTGGGGGAAAGCCACGTGGTCAGATGCGAGCCGCCACGTACGAAGCGTGCACGCCCCACCGGTCACGCAGCGCCGCCGCGTAGGCCGCGGCCGTCGAGGCGGCGGCCCTGTCCCAGCTGAACGTGCGGGCGTGCCGGGCCGCGGCAGCGCCCATGCGGGCGGAGCGCGCAGGGTCGTCGGCGAAACTGCGCAGCGCCCGCGCGTAGTTCGCCGGATCGTGTCCCGGCACGAGCACGCCGCTCACTCCGTCACAGACGGCCACCGGCAGGCCACCGACCTCGGCCGCGATCACCGGTGTGCCGCAGGCTTGGGCCTCGATGGCGACCATCCCGAACGACTCGCTGTACGAGGGCATCACCAGAACGCTGGCCGCGCGGTACCAGTCGGCCAACTGCTCCTGGCCGGCCGGCGGATGGAAGAGGGTCACATCCGAGATTCCGAGCTGAGCGGCCAGATTCTGCAGGCCCTTCGGCTCGGCAAGGCCGCTGCCGCTCGGGCCGCCGACGACCGGCACGACGATCCGCTCGCGCAGCGTAGGCCGCTCCTCCAGCAGCCGGGCGACAGCGTGCAGGACGAGGTCCGGCGCCTTCAGCGGCTGTATCCGGCCGGCGAAGAGCGGAATGAGCGCGTTCTGGGGCAGCCCGAGGCGAGCGCGGGCCTCGGCTCGTCCGGCCACGATCCCGGAAGGGCCGGGCCGGAAACGGTCCAGGTCAACGCCCGGGTGGACGACGGCGACCCGCGCGGGGTCGGCGCCGTAGTGGCGGACCAGCTCGTCCGCCTCCTTGCCGGTGTTCGCGATGAGCAGGTCGGCGGCCTGTGAGACCTGCGTCTCCCCGATCACGCGGGCCGCCGGCTCGGGCGTGTCACCCCCGGCGAGGGCGGCGTTCTTGACCTTGGCCATGGTGTGCATGGCGTGCACCAGCGGGACGCCCCACCGCGCGGCGGCCAGTCGGCCGACGCGGCCGGACAGCCAGTAGTGCGAGTGCACCAGGTCGTAGTGGCCGGGACCGTGGTCCGCCCAGGCCCGCATCAGCCCGTGCGTGAAGGCGCACAGCTGACCGGGCATGTCCTCCTTCGCCAGCCCTTCGTACGGACCCGCCTCCACGTGCCGCACGAGGACGCCGGGCGCCGGCTCGACAAGAGGCGGCAGCGCAGCGGAGGTTGCGCGGGTGAAGATCTCCACTTCGATGTCGATCGCGGCGAGGCGCTTGGCCAGCTCCAGGATGTAGACGTTCATTCCGCCGGCGTCTCCGGTGCCGGGCTGATGCAGCGGCGAGGTGTGAACGGTGAGCATCGCGATGCGCCGCGGGCGGCAGGAGGCGCCGGGGAACCGGAGCCGGGGCAGCCCGGTGAGTGTGCAGCCTGGCCGCGTGCGGTCGCGGATTCCGTCAGGCCGGTTCACGTACTGGCTCACCGTGAGAGACCTCCCTTCGACCACCGCGCTCCACCGGCAACGCCGGGCGCTGCTCACCGGCACACACACGCCGGGCGTGCGAGCCCCGCTCGATGTGCCCGCTCCGCCCCGGTTTTCAGCACTCGATGATGTTGACCGCGAGGCCGCCCCGCGCCGTCTCCTTGTACTTGACGCTCATATCGGCGCCGGTGTCCCGCATGGTCTTGATGACTTTGTCGAGGGAGACGTGGTGACGGCCGTCGCCGCGCAGCGCCATCCTCGCGGCGGTGATGGCCTTGACCGCGGCCATGCCGTTGCGCTCGATGCACGGGACCTGAACCAGCCCGCCGACGGGGTCGCAGGTCAGGCCGAGGTTGTGCTCCATGCCGATCTCGGCGGCGTTCTCCACCTGTTCGGGGCTGCCGCCGAGGACTTCGGCGAGGCCGCCGGCGGCCATGGAGCACGCCGAGCCCACTTCACCCTGGCAGCCGACCTCGGCGCCCGAGATCGAGGCGTTCTCCTTGAAGAGCAGGCCGATCGCCCCCGCGGCCAGCAGGAAGCGGACGATGCCCTCTTCGTCGGCGCTCGGCACGAAGTTCCTGTAGTAGTGCAGCACTGCGGGGATGATGCCGGCCGCACCGTTGGTCGGTGCGGTCACCACCCTGCCGCCTGCCGCGTTCTCCTCATTGACGGCCATCGCGTAGAGGGTGACCCACTCCATGGCGCGGCCTGCCAGGTCGCCCTTGGCGCGCAGCTGCCGCGCCGAGGCGGCGGCCCTGCGGCGTACTTTCAGCCCGCCGGGCAGTATGCCCTCGTGGGACAGGCCGTCCGCGACGCACTGCTCCATGACCCGCCAGATCTCCAGCAGGCCGGTGCGGATGCCGTCCTCGGTACGCCACGCCGTTTCGTTCTCCAGCATGAGGGCTGAGATGGACAGGCCGGTCTCGCGGGCGAGACGGAGCAGTGCGTCGCCGGTGCGGAAGGGGTGTTTCAGGACGGTGTCGTCGAGGGTGACGCGGTCGGCGCCGACCGCGCTCTCGTCGACCACGAAGCCGCCGCCCACCGAGTAGTAGGTCTTCTCCAGCAGCGGCGCGCCGTGGGTGTCGTACGCGCAGAGGGTCATGCCGTTGGCGTGGTACGGCAGCGTGCGGCGCCGGTGCATGATCAGCTGGGTGTCGGCGTCGAAGTCGATCTCGCAGGACGGGCCGATCTCCGTACCGAGGAGGCGCAGCCGGCCGGTGGTGCGGATGCGCTCGACGTCCAGCTCGGCCCCGGCGACGTCGACGGTGTGTGCCTCGTTGCCCTCCAGGCCGAGCAGCACGGCCTTGGGGGTGCCGTGGCCGTGTCCGGTCGCACCGAGGGAGCCGAACAGCTCGGCGCGGACGGACGCCGTCTGGGCGAGCAGCCCGTCCTCCTTCAGCCGAACAGCGAACATGCGGGCGGCCCGCATCGGGCCGACCGTGTGCGAGCTGGACGGGCCGATGCCGATGGAGAACAGGTCGAAGACGCTGATTGCCACGCCACGCTCCGTGGGGTCGAAGGGGCGTGCCCGGCTGTCCCGGGCACGCCCCGTAGGAGTGTTGTCGGTTACCGGCCCGGGTAGAGCGGGTGCTTGTCGGCGAGGGCGGTGACCCGGGCCTGCAGCGCGTCGGCGTCGCAGCCGGGCTTGAGGGTTTCGGCGATGATGTCGGCGACCTCGCCGAAGTCCTCTGCCGTGAAGCCCCGGGTGGCCAGCGCCGGGGTGCCGATCCGCAGGCCCGAGGTGACCATCGGCGGGCGCGGGTCGTTCGGGATGGCGTTGCGGTTGACGGTGATGCCGACGTCGTGGAGCCGGTCCTCGGCCTGCTGCCCGTCGAGTTCGGAGTCGCGGAGGTCGACGAGGACGAGATGGACGTCGGTGCCGCCGGAGAGGACGGCGACGCCGTGCTGCTGGACGTCGGGCCGGCCGAGGCGCTCGGCGAGGATCTCGGCGCCCTCCAGGGTGCGCTGCTGGCGCTCTTTGAATTCGTCGCCGGCGGCGATCTTGAAGGCGACCGCCTTGGCGGCGATCACATGCTCCAGCGGGCCGCCCTGCTGGCCGGGGAAGACCGCGGAGTTGATCTTCTTGGCGATCTCCTGGGTGCAGAGGATGACGCCGCCGCGCGGGCCGCCCAGCGTCTTGTGGGTGGTGGTGGTCACGACGTGCGCGTACGGGACCGGCGAGGGGTGCAGGCCGGCCGCGACCAGGCCTGCGAAGTGCGCCATGTCGACCATGAGGTACGCGCCGACCTCGTCGGCGATCCGGCGGAAGGCGGCGAAGTCCAGCTGGCGCGGGTAGGCGGACCAGCCCGCCATGATCAGCTTGGGCCGCTGCTCCTTGGCCAGCCGCTCGACCTCGGCCATGTCGACCTGGCCGGTGCCGGGGTCGACGTGGTAAGCGGCGACGTTGTAGAGCTTGCCGGAGAAGTTGATCTTCATACCGTGGGTCAGGTGCCCGCCGTGTGCGAGATCGAGCCCCAGGATGGTGTCGCCCGGCTTGAGGAGGGCGAACATCGCGGCGGCGTTGGCCTGGGCGCCGGAGTGGGGCTGCACGTTGGCGGCCTCGGCGCCGAAGAGGGCCCTGACGCGGTCGATGGCGAGCTGTTCGACCACATCGACGTGTGCGCAGCCGCCGTAGTAGCGGCGGCCCGGGTAGCCCTCGGCGTACTTGTTGGTGAGGACCGAGCCCTGCGCCTCCATCACCGCGACCGGAGCGAAGTTCTCCGAGGCGATCATCTCCAACGTGCGCTGCTGGCGGCGGAGTTCGTCATCGACGGCGGCGGCGATGTCGGGGTCGAGCTCGTGGAGGGGGCTGCTGAGAAGCGACATGAGCGGTGCCTTCCTGGCGGAGGTCCTGGGGCCCTGCGGGGCGCGGGCCTTGGCCGGCTCAGGCCGTGACCGGCTGAGTGGCGCGCATGAGCTCGCGGCGCTGCCGCATGAAGGGGCGGGGGCGGTTGACGGCGAAGACGGCGGTGGTCTGCCCCTCGCGCTCGTAGCAGGCGAGGAAGCTGCGGTCGTCGACGGAGCCTTCGACGATCCGCGGGGTGTCGGTGGGCAGCCGCCGGCCGGCGAACTGGATACGGACCCCGTACTGGTCGGACCAGAAGTACGGCAGGCTTTGATGGGCGGCGACCGTGCTGCCGGCGAGCAGGTTCCGGGCGGCGACGGTGGCCTGTTCGGTGGCGCTGGTCCAGTGCTCGGCGCGGCGGCCGTCCAGCCTGGCGACGTCCCCGACGGCCACGACGTTCGGCAGCGCGGTGACACAGCCCGCGTCGCACACCACGCCGTCCTCCAGCGGCAGCCCTGAGCCCTCCAGCCAGCTGGTGTTGGGCCGCACGCCGATGCCGACCACGACCACATCGGCGGGCAGCAGCCGCCCGTCGCCCAGCTGCACTCCGGTGACGCGCCCCTCCGTGGCGCCGCCCTGCAGCCCGGCCACGCCCGTGCCGGTGACCAGGGTGACGCCGTGGTCCGCGTGCAGACCGGCGCAGACCTGGGCCATCTCCTCGCCGAGCTGCGGTACGAGCGGGAGCGGGGCGGCCTCGACCACGGTGACGTCATGGCCGAGAACGGCACAGGAGGAGGCGACTTCGGCGCCGATGAAACCGCCGCCGATGACCACGACCCGGGCCGGGCCGCGGGCCAGATCGTCGCGCAGCGCCTGGGCGTCGTCGAGGGTGCGCAGGGTGTGCACTCCGGTCTCCGCCGGGTCGGCGGGTACCTGCCCGGGGAGGTGGCGCGGGGCGGCGCCGGTGGCGATGACCACGGCGTCGGTGTCCAGCGACCGGTCGCCGTCGAGAAGTACCGTGCCGCTGCCGGTGTCCAGGCCGGTGGCCCTGGTTCCCAGATACCACTCGGCGTAGAGCTCGGCGGTGTCGTCGGCGTCGGTCAGGGCGAGTTGTCCCTGGTCGCAGGCGCCGGTGAGGAAGTCTTTGGAGAGCGGGGGCCGGTCGTAGGGCTGGTGGTGTTCATCGCCGACGATCACCAGTCGCCCGTCGAAGCCCTGGGTGCGCAGTGCGCGCGCGGCGTACAGGCCGGCCAGCGAGGCCCCGATGACGGTGATGCTCCTCATGCCGGCTCCGCGACGCCGATGCGGAGCAGGACCTGACCGTTCTCGACGGAGACCTGGTGGGTGCGTACCGCGTACTTCGCCGGCGGGCAGGTCGGGCGACCGGTCCGCAGATCGAAGAAGGCCGTGTGCAGGGGGCATTCGACGAAGCAGCCCTCCAGCCAGCCGTCGGCCAGCGAGGCGTCCTGGTGGGTGCAGGTGTCGTCGATGGCGTAGACCTCACCGTCCTCGGTGTGGAACACCGCGACGGGGGCGGGGACG
Organism: Streptomyces oryzae; assembly: GCF_017676365.1. Lineage (GTDB taxonomy): Bacteria > Actinomycetota > Actinomycetes > Streptomycetales > Streptomycetaceae > Streptomyces > Streptomyces oryzae. The sequence goes on along the minus strand of NZ_JADKMA010000001.1, from coordinate 100,991 downwards.
CCGTCGGTCACACGGATGGACTCGCCGGGCGGCAGATCTTCGATCCGGCACACCGTGATCATGGGGAACCTCCAGGTTACGGGGGCCCGACAGGGATGGGCTGCCCTCGGCGGACGGCCACGCGCCCAACCTCGGGACGGAGGAAGGAGAAGAGCGTTGTCTCGAATAACACAACGCGATTCGCTATACGCAACATGCTTTCGGGCGCGCAGGGGGCTTGTCAAGAGGTATCGGGAGCAGCTCTCGACAGCACTTTTCCGCCACGCTGAAAACGGGTCGATGTGCAGGCGGTGCGCAGGCGGTGCGCAGGCTTCGACCGGCCGTCGTCCGCAGGGGGCGACGGCCTCGGTCACCGCTCAGGCGCGGTCACACCTCAGGCGCGGTCACAGCTCAAGCTCGTCGTCCCACTGGTCCAGCAGAAAGTCCCCCACGGCTCCACCGGCTCCCGCTCCGGCCTCGTGCACGGACTGCTCCGTCCAGATGACCTTGCCGTGGGCGGTGTACCGGGTGCCCCAGCGCTGGGCGAGCCGGGCGACGAGGAACAGACCGCGGCCACCCTCGTCCGTGGTCCGGGCGCGGCGCAGATGCGGGGAGGTACTGCTGCCGTCGGCGACTTCGCAGATCAGGTTGTCGCCATCGTGCAGCAGCCGGAGCCGGATGGGGCCGGTGCCGTAGCGGATGGCGTTGGTGACCAGTTCGCTGAGGATGAGTTCGGTGCTGAAGGTGACCTTGTCCAGGCCCCAGGTCTCCAGCCGGCGGACGCAGGCGGCGCGGATGCGGCCGACAGCGGCCGGATCGGAGGGCACCTCCCAGTCGGCCACCTGGTCGGCGGCCAGCAGCCGGGTCCTGGCTGCCAGGAGGGCGATGTCGTCGCCGGGACGGGCGGGCAGCATGGCGTCCAGTACCGCCTGACAGGTCTGCTCCGGGGTCCGGCCGGGGTGTGCCAGAGCGTCCCGCAGGAGCTCCAGACCGGTGTCGATGTCGCGGCGGCGGTCTTCGACGAGTCCGTCGGTGTACAGGGCCAGTTGGGTTCCCTCGGGCAGGTGCAGTTCGGCGGTCTCGATCGGCAGTCCGGCGCTGAGGCCGAGCGGTGGCGAGACGGGGACGTCGGGGAAGGTGACCGTGCCGTCTGGGTGGACGAGGGCGGGGCCTGGATGACCGGCCCGGGCCACGGAGCAGTCTCCGGAGACGGGATCGTAGATCGCGAACAGGCATGTGGCGCCGGTCATCCCCGCGCCCTCGCCGTCGCCGGGCTCTCCCTGGTCGATACGGGCGACCAGCTCGTCCAGGTGCCGCAGGAGCTCGTCGGGGGGCAGGTCGAGGGCGCAGAAGTTGTGGACGGCGGTGCGCAGCCGGCCCATGGTGACCGCCGCATGCAGGCCGTGCCCGACGACGTCACCGACGACCAGTGCGACGCGGGCTCCGGGCAGGGGTATGACGTCGAACCAGTCACCGCCCACTCCGGCCTGAGCAGGCAGATAGCGGTAGGCCACCTCCAGCGCGGACTGCTCGGGCAGCGTACGGGGCAGCAGGCTGCGCTGCAGGGTGACCGCCGTGGCGTGCTCCCGGGCGTAGCGGCGTGCGTTGTCGATGCACACCGCCGCGCGGGCGGCCAGTTCCTCGGCGAAGGAGAGATCATCCTCCGTGAAGGGTTCCTTCTCCGAGCGCCAGAAGCCGACCATCCCCACTACCACACCGCGTGCCTGCAACGGCACGCTGATCAGCGAGCGGATACCGAAGTCCACGATGCGCCCGGCGCGTTCGGGGTCGAGTGCCTGCCAGTCCTGCGCCGCGCCCAGGTCGGGCTCCAGCACCCCATAACCGTCGCGCAGCCCCCGCGCCTGCGGCATGGTCGGCAGAAAGGTGATCTTCTCGCCCACCGGGTACAGCGGGTGGTCGTTCCTGATGCCGCGCAGCGCTGTGCGGTGCATGGTCAGACTCGCGCCCTCCGGCTCCTCACCCCGCTGCACCGCGTCCAGCAGCTCGACTGTGGCGAAGTCGGCGAACTGCGGCACCGCGATCTCGGCCAGTTCCTCGGTGGTGCGCACCATGTCCAGCGTGGAGCCGATCCGCACCCCGGCGTCGTAGAGCAGCTGCAGGCGTTCGCGCGCCACCTCGGCCCGGCCGGCCAAGGTCCGCAGCTCGGTGGAGTCCCGCAGCGTGGCCACGCTGCCGGGCCCTCCGCCGTAGCTGTCGACGGGGCGCAGGTTGACGGCGAGCAGCCGGTCCCCGGCCAGGTGCACCTCGTCGTCGGCCGTGCGGCCGGACGCCAGCAGCCCGGCGGTGCCCGGGGCCAGTCCGAGGTCGGTGATCCGCTTGCCCTCCGCGTCTTCGGGCAGGTCGAGCAGTTGGCGCGCCTCGTCGTTGGCCAGCAGCAGCCGAGCCTCCTCGTCGAGGATGAGCACGCCCTCCCGCACCGAGTGCAGCACCGCGTCGTGGTGCTCGTACATGCGGGTCATCTCCGAGGGGCCCAGGCCGTGGGTCTGGCGCAGGAGTCTCCGGCTCACCAGTGCCGACCCGGCCATGGCCACCAGCAGGGCGCCGCCCGCGGCCCCCAGGATCGTCGGCAGTTGCGCCACCACCGCCGCGTTCACGCTCTTGACCTTGATCCCGACGGATACCAGCCCGACAACCGAACCGTCTTTGTCGAAGACGGGAACCATGGAGTCCACGGCGCGGCCTACACCCGGCGTGTCGTAGGTCTCCTGGTGCACTCCCCCAGCGCGCGCTTCGGCGTACGAGCCGACGACGTGTTTGCCGATCAGGTCCGGGTCCGGGTGCGTCCAGCGGTAACCGGAGGTGTCGAACGCGATGATGTAGCTGACGCCGGACGCCTTCCGGGCCGCCTCCGCACGCGGCTGAAGCAGTGCGCTGGGGTCGGAGGATTTCATGGCGCTCAGCGTGCCCGGGGCCTGTGCGAAGGTCTGTGCGCCGACGAGCGAGCGGTTGCGGGCCTCCTGCAGACTCGCCCCGCGGGCCTGCACGACGAGCGCGATCACGGCTGCGCATGCGAGCAGCACCACCAGCACGACCTGGAGCACGAACACTTGCCCCGCCGCAGTGCGCACGCTGAGCAGCGAGTGCGGTCGCCGCGCCGCCCACCGGTACCGGGGCTTCCGCTCGCCTTCCGGCCGCGAAGAATGCGATACGGGGAATCGGCGGGCTCCGGGAATGCGCATGGTCACATTATTAGAGCTCCTCACGCCTCGATGTGGAGTGGTGGGACCCGCCTTTCTGTGTAGGGCCCGCGGCCGCCCGCGGCGACCGTCCTCCCGCCGGAGGGGCCGCACGGCGGGAGGACGGTTGTACCAGGGTGGGCGCGGGTCAGTGGGCGCGGTGAGCCAGTCGGTTCTGGTGCCAGGTGTGGAATTCGCCGATGTGGTGCTCGCTGGGCACCAGTACGCCGCCCTTGGCATAGGCACGGGAACTCATCGCGGGCTGCGTACGCTCACACGCGTCGAAATCCTGCTGGTTCACGCGGTGGAACAGCTCCACCGAATGCTCGACGTCCTTGCCGTTCTCCGTCACATGGGGAAGGTAGAGCCAGTCGCACTCCACCAGGGTCCGGTCATGCGCCATGGGAAACATCCGGTGGAAAATCACGTGATCCGGGACGAGGTTGATGAAAACCTGCGGTCTGACCGTTATCGCGTAGTAGCGGCGGTCCTGTTCCTCGTCCACACCGGGGATACGGTCGAGCCCTTCGCCCCCGCCGAGCGTGAATCCCTCCACGTCCTCTCCGAACGCGGCACCGTGGCCCACGTAGTACTGTGCCGCGAAACCGTCGGCGAACTCCGGAAGGACCTCGGTCAGTTCGGGATGGATCGTGGCGCAGTGATAGCACTCCATGAAATTCTCGATGATGAGCTTCCAGTTGGCCTGCACGTCATAGGTGATCCGCCGGCCGACTTCCAGTCCCTCGATGCCGTAATTCGCGATCGCCTCGGTGCTGCCCAGCCGCTGGGCGACCGCTCCCATCACCTCGTCCTCGAAGGACGGGGGTGTCTCGGCCAGGCAGACCCACACATAGCCCAGCCACTCGCGTACATGCACGGTGACCAGCCCGTACTCGGTCCGGTCGATGTCGGGCATCGAGGTGAGGTTCGGGGCGGCGACCAGTTTGCCGTCCAGTCCGTACGTCCAGGCGTGGTAAGGGCATTGGAATGCCCGCTTCACCTCGCCTGTCTCCTGGGTGCACAGCTTGGCGCCGCGGTGCCGGCAGATGTTGAGGAACGCTTTGACGGAGCCGTCCCGGGCACGGGAGATCAGCACGCTCTCCCGCCCCACCTGGCACGTGCGGTAACTGCCCGGCCGGGCCAGCTCCGATGCGCGGGCCACGCAGAACCACATGGCCTCGAAAATCCGCTCCTGTTCCAGCCGGAAGACCTCAGGATCGGTGTAGTGCTCCCCGGGCAGCGTGGAAATCAGACTCGGGGACAGGTTTGTCACGGTCATCGGTCACCTTCGGAAGACGTCGGACACCCACAAAGCGAGGGTCGGAAAGGGGAATGGGGGTGTTCGAGGTGCTGACGGTCTCGTCAGTGCCCTCGGGCGATCCAGGCATCGAGCTGGGGCGCTTCAGCCGCGATCGAGGTGTTGCTGCCGTGGCCGGTGTAAACGGTGGTGTCGGTGGGGAGAGTGAGCAGTCGGTCGCGAATGGAGGCGATGATGGTGGGAAAGTCGGAGTAGGAGCGGCCGGTGGCTCCGGGACCGCCCTGGAAAAGGGTGTCGCCGGAGAACAGGGCGCCCAGCTCGGGCGCGTACAGGCAGACCGCACCGGGAGCGTGTCCGGGTGTGTGCAGCACGTGCAGGTCGGTACCGGCGACGGTGAGCACATCGCCGTCCGCCAGCGACTCGTCGGGAGTGGTGCCCGGGTGCGTGGCCTTCCACAGCACCGTGTCGGCCGGGTGCAGCATGATGCGGGCACCGGTGCTCGCTGCCAGCGCAGGCGCTGCGTTGATGTGATCGTTGTGGCCGTGGGTGCACACGATGCCGGTCAGGCGCCGGCTGCCGACGGCGGCGGCAATCGCCGCGTCGTCGTGCGCCGCGTCGATCACCAGGACCTCGCGGTCGTCGCCGACCAGCCAGACGTTGTTGTCCACCTCCCAGCTGCCGCCGTCCAGTTCGAAAGTGCCGCTGGTGACGACGTGTTCGATGCGGGCGCTCACAGGACCACCACCGAGCGCAGCACATCGCCGCGGTGCATCTTCTCGAACGCCGCCTCCACATCGTCCAGGGCGATCTTCTCGCTGACGAAGGCGTCCAGGTCGAAGCGGCCCTGGAGGTAGAGGTCGACCAGTGCCGGGAAGTCGCGGGCGGGCAGGCAGTCGCCGTACCAGGACGACTTCAGCGCCCCACCGCGGCCGAACACGTCCAGCAGCGGCAGCTCGATGGCCGGCTCCGGGGTGGGGACGCCGACCAGGACGACGGTACCGGCCAAGTCGCGGGCGTAGAAGGCCTGCTCGTAGGTCTCGGGGCGGCCCACCGCGTCCACGACGACATCGGCGCCGAAACCGGCCGTCAGCTCACGGATGGCCTCGACGGGGTCGGTCTTGGCGGAGTTGACGGTGGCGGTAGCGCCGAACCTGCCGGCCCACTCCAGCTTCCGCTCGTCCACGTCGACGGCGATGATCTTCGAGGCGCCGACCACCTTGGCGCCTGCGATGGCGGCCATGCCCACTCCGCCGCAGCCGATCACCGCGATCGAGTCGCCCCGGCCCACTCCCCCGGTGTTGACCGCGGCACCGAAGCCGGCCATCACACCGCAGCCGAGCAGCCCCGCGGCGGCGGCCGAGGCGCTCGGACTGACCTTGGTGCACTGGCCGGCGGCGACGAGGGTCTTCTCCGCGAAGGCGCCGATGCCCAGCGCCGGAGACAGCGGAGTGCCGTCGAGCATCGTCATGGGCTGGGTGGCATTGTGCGTGTCGAAGCAGTACCACGGCCGCCCGCGGCTGCACGCGCGGCACTGGCCGCAGACGGCACGCCAGTTGAGGACGACGAAGTCGCCGGGCGCGACGCCGGTGACCCCCTCGCCGACCGCCTCGACAACACCGGCGGCCTCATGGCCGAGCAGGAAGGGGAACTCATCGTTGATGCCGCCCTCCCGGTAGTGCAGGTCGGTGTGGCAGACGCCGCACGCCTGCACCTCCACCAGCGCCTCTCCCGGACCGGGGTCGGGCACCAGGATGGTCTCCACCGAAACCGGAGCGCCCTTCTCCCGGGCGACAACGGCGCGTACCTCATGTGTCACTGTCGAGCTCCTCGCTCGGGCCGCCTTGCGGCCGGATGTTCTGTGGTGGTGCGCACGACCGGTCCGGTCGGCCGGAGCGGTCCTGCGCCGGAAGTTGAGGGAACTGCCGAATGTTGCGGATTACGCATCTTGCTTCGTAATGAGCAACAATCTGTCTTTCGGAGGGGACCCTGTCAAGAGACCGTCTCAGCGAACGAGGCGGCCTCCGCCGCCTCGACCACGTTCGCCAGCAGCATCGCCCTCGTCATCGGGCCCACACCGCCGGGCATCGGGGCCAGCCAGCCGGCGGTCCTGGCCACGTCCGGGTGGACGTCACCGAGCAGTCCGTTCTCGGTGCGCGTGATGCCGACGTCGAGCACGGCGGCGCCGGGCCGGACCATCTCCGGCGTGATGAGACCGGGTGATCCGGCCGCCGCGACGACCACGTCCGCTTCGCGTACGTGCCAGGAGAGGCCCTTGGTGCCGGTATGGCACAGCGTCACGGTCGCGTTCTCCGACCTGCGGGTCAGCAGCAGGCCGATGGGCCGTCCGACCGTGACGCCGCGGCCGATCACACAGACGCGGGCACCGGCGAGCGGGACGTCGTGGCGCCGCAGCAGTTCGACGATGCCGCGCGGGGTGCAGGGCAGCGGGCCCGCGACACCGAGCACCAGCCGGCCGAGGTTGACCGGGTGCAGGCCGTCGGCGTCCTTCGCCGGGTCCATCCGCTCCAGTACGGCGTTGGCGTCGAGCCCGCGCGGGAGAGGCAGTTGGACGATGTACCCGGTGCAGGCGGGGTCGGCGTTGAGCTCGTCCACGACGGCTTCGACCTGGGCCTGTGTGGCGTCGGCTGGGAGCTCGCGGCGGATCGAGGTGATGCCGACCTGGGCGCAGTCGCGGTGCTTGCCGGCGACGTAGGCACTGCTGCCCGGGTCATCGCCGACGAGTACGGTGCCGAGCCCCGGTGTGGCACCGCGTCCGGCCAGTGCTGCGACGCGGTCTGCGAGTTCGGCGCGGATGGCGGCCGCGGTGCGTCGGCCGTCGAGGGTCGTTGCGGTCACAGCGCTTTCCTTTCGTCAGCCGCGCAGGCGCTGCATCTTCGGGTCGAACAGGGGCTCCTCGGCGACAACCGCGGGTACGCGCTGGTCGAAGTAGCCGATGGTGAGTGCGCGTCCGGTGACGGCGAGTTCAGCGGGCAGCCAGGCATAGGCGATGCCCTTGCCGATCGTGTAGCCGAAGGCGGCGCTGGTGACGTAGCCCACCGGCCGGCCGCCGTCGTACACGGGCTCCTTGCCCATCACCACGGCCTGCGGGTCATCGATGGTCAGGCAGGTCAGGCGGCGGCGCACCTCGGCCGCGCGCCGCTCCAGCGCGGGGCGGCCGATGAAGTGGCCCTTGTCCGTCTTCACCGCGAAGCCGACGCCGGCCTCGTACGGATCGTGCTCGTAGGTCATGTCGGTGCCGAAGGCCCGGTACCCCTTCTCCAGGCGCAGGCTGTTGAACGCTCCGCGGCCCGCCGCGATACCGCCGTAGGGCCGGGTCGCCTCCCAGAGCGTGTCCCACAGCTTCAGCCCCATGTCGGCGGTGGTGTACAGCTCCCAGCCCAGTTCCCCGACATAGGACAGCCGCATCGCGGTGACGGGCACCGAGCCGATATGGGCCTGCTGGGCGCGGAAGTAGCGCAGCCCCTTGCTGGAGAAGTCCCTGTCGGCGAGCGGCTGGAGCACCTCGCGCGCGTTGGGCCCCCACAGGCCGATGCAGCAGGTGCCGGCCGTGATGTCGCGGACCTGGACCGAACCGTCCTCGGGCAAATGACGGGCGAACCAGTCGAGGTCCAGGTTGCCGTTGGCGCCGACCTGGAAGCGGTCGCGGCCGAGGCGGGCGACGGTGACATCGCTGCGGATGCCGCCGTCGTGGTCCAGCATGAGGGTGTAGGTGACCGAGCCCACGGACTTGTCGACATTGGCCGTGGTCATGCGCTGGAGGAAGCCGGCTGCGCCGGGCCCGGTCACTTCCAGGCGCTTGAGGGCCGTCATGTCGTACATGGCCACGGATTCGCGGGTGGCCTGGGCCTCGGCGCCGACGATCGGCGACCAGTAGCGGGCTGCCCAGTCGTTGGGCGTGGGGATGTCCCGGCCTTCCAGCAGGGGTTCGTTGGCGGCGTACCACTGGGGCCGCTCCCAGCCGTGTGCCTCCAGGAAGTATCCGCCGAGCTCCTGCTGACGGGCGTGGAACGGGCTGGTCCGCAGGGGGCGGGGCGCCCCGGCAGGCTGGAGGGGGTGGAGGATGTCGTAGACCTCCACGAAGTTCTGGCAGTCGCGCGCGAGCACGTACTCGGGAGCGAGTTGGTGCGCCTCGAAGCGGTTGACGTCGCACTCGTGCAGGTCGAAGGAGGAGCAGTGGCCGTCGACCAGCCACTCGGCCACGGCGCGGCCGACTCCGGCGGAGTGGGTGACCCATACCGCTTCGGCGACCCAGAAGCCCTTCACGTCGGGGGACTCGCCGAGCAGGGGCAGCCCGTCGGTGGTGAAGGAGAAGAGCCCGTTGAGGCCCTCCTCGACCTTGGCCTCCTTGGTGGCGGGCAGCAGGTCCTGGGTCTCGGTCCACGCGTCGGCGAAGTCGTCCTCGGTGAAGCGGAGCACGGAAGGCATCTGGTCTGCGGCCTCGACGGAGAGGATGTCGTCGACGTCGACGGGCATGGGGCGGTGGCCGTAGTAACCAATGCCGAGCCCGTCGAAGCGGTCGCGGTAGTAGAGGTCGGCATCCTGGTGGCGCAGGATCGGGCGGACGGCTTCCTCCGTCTGCCCGGCGAGCGCCGGCACGGGGCCAGTCCAGGCGAGCTGGTGTGCAAGCGGCGTCAGCGGCAGGTTCATCCCAACCATACGGGCGATCTTGGGACCCCAGATTCCGGCGCAGCAGACGACGATATCCGCGGGGAGCTCTCCCTGGTCGGTGACGACGGCGCTGACGCGGCCGTCCTCGGTGCGGATGTCGAGGACCTCATGGTGGGCGAGGGTCCGCACGCCCCGGCCCCGGGCGGCCTCGAGCTGTGCCTCGACAGCGAGGACGGCCTTGGCCAGGCCGTCGGTGGGGATGAACAGCCCGCCCCGTATCCGCTCGCGGTGCACCAGGGGGTGCAGTTCGACGCACTCGTCCGGGCCGATCAGCCGGGATTCGACGCCCCACGAGGTCAACCAGCCGTGCCTGCGCTGTAGTTCGGCGAGGCGCTCGGGGGAGGTGGCGACCTCCAGGCCGCCGACCGGGAGGTAGCAGGGCTGCCCGTCCACATCGAGGGAGCTGAACTTCTCCACGGTGTAGCGGGCCAGTTCGGTCATGGTCTTCGAGGAGTTGGTCTGGAACACCAGGCCCGGGGCGTGGGACGTCGACCCGCCGGTGGCGGGCAACGGGCCCTGGTCGACGACCGTGACCTCGGTCCAGCCCCGGACGGACAGTTCGTCGGCCAGTGCCGCACCCACGACGCCCGCTCCGATGATGACCACGCGTGGTCCCGCCATCGCACAACCTCCAGTTGCTGTTTACGCAACGCGCTTCGCATTATGCAACTCACGGTGCCGGGCCCTCTTGAGCGCTGTCAAGGGGTGTCTTGTGGGTTGGTGTCGTTGCGTACCGTGCAGCATGTTGCACATGAAGAAAATCCCCGACCGCCGAGCCCGCACCACGAGGCTCCTGGCGGAGGGATTCGGAGAACGCGGGGACGGCCGATCCGCCACCCCTTGACCAGCCGGGCCCCACCCTGGACCATGTTGCGCATTACTCATCGTGTTGCGTAATGCGCATCAATGGAGGATGTCAATGTCTCCTCGACCGCAGCCCGGCCGCGAGTTCGTCCTCACGCTCTCGTGCCCCGACCGGGCGGGCCTCGCCCACGCTGTGACCACGTATCTCGTCGGCCACTCCGGCAACATCCTGGAGAGCCAGCAGTTCGAGGACCGGTCGCAGGACCGCTTCTTCATGCGGGTGCACTTCGAGGTCTCGGACCCGGAGGTATCGCTGGAGGACCTGCGCTCCGGCTTCGGCCCGGTGGCCGAGGCGTCCCAGATCACCTGGCAGCTGCACGACGCCTCGACGCCGACCCGCACCCTCATCATGGTGTCGAAGTTCGGCCACTGCCTGAACGACATGCTCTTCCGCAGGTCCACGGGCGCCCTCAACATCGAGATCCCGGCGATCGTCTCCAACCACCGCGACCTCGAACCACTGGCGCAGAACTACGGCATCCCGTTCCACCACATCCCCGTGACGCCGCAGACCAAGCCTGCGGCTGAGGCACGACTGCTGGAACTTGTCGACGAACTCGGCGTCGACCTGGTCGTGCTGGCCCGCTATATGCAGATCCTCTCGGACGACCTGTGCAAGCAGCTCGACGGCCGGGCGATCAACATCCACCACTCCTTCCTGCCGAGCTTCAAGGGGGCACGTCCGTACGTCCAGGCGCACGTGCGCGGCGTCAAGCTCGTGGGAGCCACGGCCCACTACGTCACCCCGGACCTGGACGAGGGGCCGATCATCGAGCAGGACGTCGTCCGCGTGGACCACTCGCACGACCCGGACGAGCTGGTCACCATCGGCCGCGACGTCGAGGCCCAGGTGCTGGCCCGCGCCGTGGAGTGGCACTGCAAGAGCCGGGTGCTGGTCAACGGGAATCGAACAGTCGTCTTCCGCTGACGGGAGGCGGAAGGCGGGAGGTGGTGGGCCACTGAGGGGCTTGTCCCATGCTTCGCCACGGTGACCGGTGAGGCCCTCCGAGAGCCGGTCACCGTCGCTGCCACCGTGGACTTGGGTGGCCTCGCCGTGGCCCTCACCGTGGTCTTCGTGATTGTTTCCCGCCAGTAGGTATAGTTGCGCTATGAGCAACTACACGGCACAGAACAGAACGGCAGGTCCCGTAGGCAGCGGAGTGCAGTCCGTCGACCGTGCCGTCAGTGTTCTGGAGATCCTCGCCCAGCGCGGCGAGGCCGGCGTCAGTGAGGTCGCCGCGGAGATCGAGGTCCACAAGTCGACAGCGTTCCGCCTGCTCGGAGCGCTGGAGGCCCGAGGTCTCGTCGAGCAGACCGCCGAGCGCGGGAAGTACCGTCTCGACTTCGGGATCGTACGCCTGGCCAGCGCGGTCACCGGCCGCATCGACATCACCCAGCAGGGCCGGCCGGTCTGCGAGCGGCTGGCCGGGGAGATCGGCGAGACGGTCAACATCGGTGTGCTGCAGGAGCACTACGCGGTCAACCTCTACCAGGTGCGCGGCCCGGGCGCGGTCGGCGCCCACAACTGGGTCGGGCGGCTGACCCCGCCGTACGCCACCTCCAGCGGCAAGGTCCTGCTGGCTCACCTGTCGGCAAAGGAGCGCGCCGAACTGCTCGCTTCCGGGATGAGGAAGCAGACCCCCCACACCATCACCGCCAAGACGAAGCTGGAGAAGTGCCTCGCCGAGGTCCGGGAGCAGGGGTACGCGCTGGCGCTGGAGGAGCTGGAGCTCGGGCTGAACGCGGTGGCGGCCCCGATCCGCTCCCGGGACGGCGAGGTCGTCGCCGCGATCAGCGCATCAGGGCCGGCCTACCGCTTCACCGAGGAACACATGCTGGAGATCGCCTCGGTGCTCGTCGAGGGCGCGGAGGAGATCAGCCACCGGATGGGTTATCTGGGCTGAGCCTCCCCCCGTCCTGCGGACCCGCGGGAGGGCGGGTCACAGCGCTCCAGGCGTACGACGATGCTCTTGGAGGTCGGCGTGTTGGAGGTGTCGGCCACCGAGTCGAGCGGGACGAGCGCGTTGGCCTCCGGGAAGTAGGCCGCGCAGCAGCCCCTGGGGGTGTCGTAGGCGACGGCCCGGAATGAGGCGGCACGCCGCTCCAGGCCGTCGGTCCACTCGCTGACGAGGTCCACGAGGTCACCGTCGGTGATCCCGCGCTCGGCGAGGTCGTCCGGGTGGGCGAAGACCACTCTGCGTCCCCGGTGGATGCCGCGGTAGCGGTCGTCGAGCCCGTAGATGGTGGTGTTGTACTGGTCGTGGCTGCGCAGCGTCTGCAGCAGCATGCGGCCGGGCGGGACGCGCATCACCTCGAGGTCGTTCACCGTGAAGTTGGCCTTGCCCGTGCGGGTGGGGAAGCGCCGCTCGTCGCGGGGGGCGTGCGGCAGTGCGAAGCCGCCGGGCTGCCGTACCCGGGCGTTGAAGCCGGCGAAGCCGGGCACCACCCGGGCGATGCTGTCGCGGACGGCGTCGTAGTCCGTCTCGAAGGCCGCCCAGGGCACGTCGGCGTCGGCGGCGCCTCCTCCCCCGCCGGTTTCGAAGAGGCTGCTTTCGAAGAGGCTGTGTGCCAGCCGGCAGACGATGACCGGCTCCGGCAGCAGATGCGGCGAGGCGGGTGGCAGCGCCCCGCGTGAGGCGTGCACCATCCCCATCGAGTCCTCGACGGTGACGAACCGGTCTTCCCCGCCCGGACCCCGGTCGCGCTCGGTGCGGCCCAAAGTGGGGAGGATGAGGGCTTCCCGGCCGCAGACGGCGTGCGAGCGGTTGAGCTTGGTGGAGACCTGCACGGTGAGACGGCAGCTCCGCAGGGCTCGCTCGGTGGCGGAGGTGTCCGGGGCGGCGGAGACGAAGTTCCCGCCCATGGCGAAGAACACCTTCACCTCCCCGGCGGCCATCGCACGGATCGCCTCCACCGCGTCACAGCCATGGCGGCGGGGCGGGTCGAACCCGAACTCCCTGCCCAGCGCGGCGAGGAACTCCGGGTCCGGCTTCTCATGGATGCCCATCGTGCGGTCGCCCTGGACGTTGGAGTGGCCCCGCACCGGGCACACGCCGGCTCCGGGGCGCCCCAGATTGCCGCGCAGCAGCAGGAAGTTCACCACCTCGCGGATGGTGGGCACGGAGTGCTTGTGCTGGGTGAGCCCCATGGCCCAGCACACCACGACCGACCGGGCGGCCATGACGTCGCGCGCGGTGGTCTCGATGACGTCCCGCGTGAGGCCGGTGGCCTCCAGGACGTCGCCCCAGTCGAGCTTGCGCACGTGCTCGGCGTAGTCCTGGAAGCCGTCGGTGTGCTCGGCGATGAAGTCGTGGTCGAGTACGGTGCCGGGCGCGGTGTCCTCGGCCTCGATCAGCAGCCGCGACAGCGCCTGGAAGAGCGCCAGGTCACCGCCGAGGCGTATCTGCAGGAACAGGTCGGCGAGGGTGGTGCCAGTGCCTGCGACACCGCGGGCGTTCTGCGGATTCTTGAAGCGCAGCAGCCCGGCCTCGGGCAGCGGGTTCACCGCGACGATACGCGCACCGCGCCGCTTGGCCTTCTCCAGCGCCGACAGCATCCGCGGATGGTTGGTGCCGGGGTTCTGACCGACGACGAAGATGAGGTCGGCGCTGTGCAGATCGTCGAGCCGCACGCTCCCCTTACCGACTCCGATGGTCTCCGTGAGGGCCGAGCCGCTCGACTCGTGGCACATGTTCGAGCAGTCCGGCAGGTTGTTGGTGCCGAATTGCCGTACCAGAAGCTGGTAGAGGTAAGCCGCTTCGTTGGAGGTGCGGCCGGAGGTGTAGAAGGCTGCCTCGTCGGGGCTTTGCAGCGCCCGCAGTTCCCGGGAAACGATGCTGAATGCCCGCTCCCAGGTGACCGGCTCGTAGTGCTCCGAGTCCGCGGCCTTGTACATCGGCTCGGTGAGCCGGCCCTGCTGGCCCAGCCAGTAGTCGCTGCGGCCCGCGAGCTCGCCCACCGGATGCGCGGCGAAGAACGCGGGCGTCACCCGGCGGACGGTTGCCTCCTCGGCGACGGCCTTGGCACCGTTCTCGCAGAACTCGGCCCGGCTGCGGTGCTCTCCTTCCGGCCAGGCACAGCCGGGACAGTCGAACCCCTCTTTCTGGTTGACCTTGAGCAGCGTCAGCGCGGTGCGCCGCACGCCCATCTGGTCGTAGCCCATGCGCAGCGCATGGGTCACGGCAGGCAGTCCTGCGGCCCAGCGCTTGGGCGCCCCCACTTCCAGCGCGTCGTCACGAGGCTCCTCGCCCGGCGCCTTGCGTGCCATGTGATTGCCTCTCTTCGTCGAGTTGCCGGCGCCCAGCTGTTCCATCGGGCCGGCGGCACCACCTGCCCGGCCTGGTCGTCGGTGAAGGGTGAGCGGGCCTTCAGTTCGGCGGAACCGGTCCCGGGGTTGCCGCGTCATCGCCCCAGCGGGCGGTCACCCGTACCGCGTCGAGGGTCGAGGCCACATCGTGCACGCGCAGGCACCAGGCTCCCTGCGCGGCGGCGAGGACGGACACGGCGGCGGTCGCGGTGTCCCTCGACTGCGCCGGGCGCGATTGTCCCGTCGCCGGGTCCGCCAGCAGAGTTCCCAGGAACGACTTGCGGGAGGCGCCCACGAGGACGGGACACCGCAGCGCGGTGATCTCGCCGAGACGGCCAAGCAACTCCCAGTTGTGCTCGGGCGTCTTGGCGAAGCCCAGCCCGGGATCCACGACCAGGCAGTCGGGCCGCATCCCTGCCCGCAACGCGGCCGCCACCCTCGAACGCAGCTCGTCGGCCACCTCGGAGACGACGTCGCCGTACACCGCGTTCGCCTGCATGCCGGCGGCGTGCCCGCGCCAGTGCATCACCACATACGGGGTTCCGGCCCGGGCCATCAGCGGCAGCATCGCGGGGTCCGCGAGGCCGCCCGAGACATCGTTGACGAGCGCGGCCCCTGCGTCGAGCGCACGAGCGGCGACCTCGGCCCGCATGGTGTCGACGCTGACGGTCCCGCCTGCCGCGGCCAGTTCACGGACGACGGGCAGAACACGCCGCAGTTCCTCCTCCACCGGTGGGCGCGCCGCCCCGGGGCGGGTGGATTCTCCGCCCACGTCCACGATGTCCGCACCCTGCGCGAACAGCGTGAGTCCGTGCGCAACGGCCGCCTCCGGGGCGAAGGACAGCCCGCCATCGGAGAAGGAGTCGGGCGTGACGTTCACAACGCCCATGACCAGCGCCCGGCCGGGCCGCGGAAGCCCGTACGGGTGGAGCACCGGCCTGCCAGGGGACGGCAGGGCCGTGGCACGAACCGTGGCAGTCACGGGAAACCGGCCCTCATACGGCGCCTTCGACGGCAAGGCGGCGGGCTGCGCAGGCCGCCGGGAGGTTGGGGATCGCGTCGGACAGCCGTACATGGACGACGCCGTCCTCGATCACGACTTCGTGGGTGCGCACGGGCCGCCGGGCCGGCGCCCCATCCGGCTTGCCGGTGCGCAGGTCGAACTTCGAGGCGTGCAGCGGGCACTCCACCTCGCACCCTTCCAGCCAGCCGTCGGAGAGCGAGGCGTCCTGATGCGTGCATGTGTCGTCGATGGCGTAGACCTCGCCGTCCTCGGTGTGGAACACGGCGATGGGCGGATCGCCCTCGAAGCGGCAAGCCTCGCCTCGCGGCAGGTCGGCGAGACGGCACACAGGAATCATCATGACCACCTTGATGCACAATACGAAACTGATTGCGTAAGACGCAACGCAAGTTTGAAGTCCCCCCTACGCCGTGTCAAGCCTCGGACGAGCCCTTGACGCCGGGATGCAAGACGTGTTCCCTGTTGCGCCCAAAGAGACGTGTTTCTTATTACACAACACGAGCCACCATCCGACCGAGCACGCCCGAGCCCTGGCCGACCGACAGAAGGAGTCGCAGATGGCTGTCCACACGGCGAAATCGCCAGGCGACGATCCCGGGGAAGAGACAGCGGGCCCCCCGGCCCACGCATCATCCATCGCACCGCGCGTCTTCTGGCCGTCCGCGATCATCGTCCTGGCCTTCGTGCTGTACGCGACGATCTTCAGGACCTCGGCCCAAGAGGTCATCAGCACCGTGCAGGAAGACATCGTCGGCGGTCTCGGCTGGTACTACACCGCCCTCGTGTCGCTCTTCGTCGTCTTCGCCCTCTGGGTCGGCATCGGCCGCTTCGGGGACATCAAGCTCGGCAAGGACGACGACGAACCCGAGTTCGGCATGGGCTCATGGCTGGCGATGCTGTTCGCCGCAGGCATGGGCATCGGGCTGGTCTTCTGGGGCGTCGCCGAGCCGTTGACCCACTTCGTCACCCCCAGGCCGGGCGTCGGCAAAGCGGAGGCCGAGCGGAGCGAGTTCGCCATGGTGCAGACGTTTCTGCACTGGGGCGTCCACCCGTGGGCCATCTACATCGTGGTAGGCCTCGCCGTCGCCTACGCCGTGCACCGCAAGGGGCGTCCCGTCTCGATCCGCTGGGCCCTGGAGCCGGTCCTCGGCGACAGGATCAAGGGTTACTGGGGCGACGCCGTCGATGTGATCGCCCTGGTGGGCACCCTGTTCGGCGTGGCCACCTCGCTCGGCTTCGGCGTCATACAGATCTCCTCGGGGCTGGAGTCCCATGGGTGGGTGTCCGATTCCGGCAAGCCGCTGCAGGTCGGCCTCATCATCGGCATCACCATGCTGGCCACCGCCTCGGTGGTCACGGGCCTGGGCAAGGGCATCAAGTGGCTGTCGAACATCAACATGGGACTGGCCGGCGCACTGTTGCTGTTCGTACTCGTCGCGGGCCCGACGCTCTTCATCCTCAACACGTTCGTCGAGGACATCGGCGCGTATCTGCAGAACATCGTCACGCTGAGCTTCAACACCGGCGCCGCTGAAGGTGATGACGGCACCGCCTGGGTCAGCACCTGGACGGTCTTCTACTGGGGCTGGTGGATCTCCTGGGCGCCGTTCGTGGGCATCTTCATCGCCCGTATCTCCCGCGGACGCACGGTTCGCGAGTTCGTCACCGGCGTGCTGCTGATACCCACACTGCTGACCTTCGTATGGTTCGCGGTCTTCGGCGGGTCGGCGCTGCACCGCGAGACGCTGGGCGGCGGCGGACTGGTGGGAGAGGACGGCAAGGTCGGTACGAACAGCGCGTTCTTCCAGCTGCTGGACACCCTGCCGGGCGGCGCGCTCGTCGCCGGGGCGGCGCTGCTGCTGATCGTGCTGTTCTTCGTCACCTCCTCCGACTCCGGGAGCTTCGTGGTCGACATGCTGGCCTCCGGCGGCAACCCCGAGCCACCGGTGTGGAGCCGGGTGTTCTGGGCGGGCTCCGAGGGGGCCGTGGCCATCGCGCTCCTGGTCGCCAGCGGCAGCGGAACCGCCTCGCTGACCACCCTGCAGACCGCGGCGATCATCACGGCGCTGCCGTTCAGTCTGGTCATGGTCGGCCTGAGCGTCGCCACCGTCAGATCCTTCCGCCGAGAGCGCCAGGCATATCTGGCCGCCCGCCGGAAGAAGCAGGAGCAGCGGCTCATCAACCAGGCCGTCACGGCGTTCGAGGAAGGTCTGGAGCATCTGGGGGACGGGGCGCTGCCCACGGAGACGACTGAGCACGACCCGGTCGACACACGTACCAGTTAGCGTCGCTGAGCGGTGGGGGGCGGACGTGCGCCTGCCAATGGGCCAGTGCCGCGAGCAGGCCACGTCTCAGCTCCCACTCCCCTCTCCGACCACCGAGCCGCCGCTGTCCGCATAGCCCGACCCGTCGCCTCGCTCGTCCTCAGGGGCCGGGAGTGTCGGGTCACCCGTCTCGTCAGAGGTGATGTCGTCGCTGAAGGCGAGACGGCCGCCGCCCTTGGGGATCACCACCATCTCCCCCTTCCGCACAGCCTTCTCCACCTGGTCGGCCAGTTCTTCCTCGCTCGCGCCGGGGTGCTCCTGGGCGATCCGCCTGCCGACCTCGTTGTTGTACAGGTCCATTGCCTCGCGCTCCGGGGGGTTTCCGGGGCGCGCCTCGTGGGCCGTGGCGAATTTCTCGGTCCACTCCGTGCCGTACTTCTTCGTCATCAGCGCGTTCCAGTAGGCGTGGCGGAACGCGTCGTTGTGGTTGTCGTTCTTGTCGCCGGGCGTGAACCGGTCGTTGGCAGCGGCGAAAGCCGTGTCCTTGATGCCCTTGAAATCCAGCAGGCCGTTGATCCCCATCTCATCGAGCATGTCGGCTTCCCGCTCAGTGACACTCTGTGCCGAACCCGTGATCAGAGCGCCTGCATGCAGTACCCAGTTCCGGGGGTACCCGACCGTGCCGCCCGGGTCCGGGTCGACCTGGTAGTCGCGGAGAATCCGGGCCTCCTTGAATCCCGGGGGCGTGTACTCGACCTTGTCGGGGTTGAAGCCGTTCGCTCCGGCAGCGCGGTCGTCGGGCGGCTCGACCGCTCGCACCAGAGTGCTCCTGATCGCGGCGTCCGCGTGGTTGACGGCCTCGACGGCCCTGTCGATCCGGGACTGCCACTTGGCGACCTCTTCGTCGAGGATCGCAGCGTAGGTGGGATCGTGGCCCCTCGCCAGTCGCTCGCCCTCGTTCAGCTTGGTGGTGTCGAGCGTGACCCGGCCATCGGCGTCCACGCTCATCTTGTCGTCCTCGGCGGCCTTAACCTGCTTGACGAGGGATCCCTTCCGGTCCGCCAGGTCGTCGCACGCCTTGGTCAGCAGCGCGGCGATGTTCTGCGCCTGCTCCTTGGCATCGCCGAACTGCCCCGAGGAGACCCGGGCCACCTCGTCGTACTGCACCTTCGCGACGCCCGCCCAGTAACTGCGGGACAGACAGCCGCGCACACGCGAGTCGTAGTCGGCACGGAGCTCACCGAAGCGCTTGCTCATGCGTCTGAACGCCGCGGCGGCGTCATCGAGTTCGGTGACATCGGCGGCCATGATGTCGCGGAAAGTGAGTCCCATCATCCGGAGCCGTCCAGCGTCAGCGGGCCGGCCGCAGCCCCGTGGGCGCGTTGCCCGGAAGGGTGGGGTCGTAGGGATCGGACCCGGGCGCAATGGCGGTGATGGCGCTGTGCACGAGTCCGTCCCGAGTCTGGAAGAGCACCTTTGCCCCTTGCAGCGCGTCACGTTCGCCCTGAAGCCGCTGCTCGAGGTTGCGGACCTGCTTGCCCCACTTCCGCAGAACATGCTCGACGCCCTGCCATGCCTCCCAGTTCTGCAGGGTGCCGCTCGGCTGGGCGCGCTCGCTGCCCAGCATCCCTGGCGCCGGGTCCTCGAACGGCTCCTTGGCCATGCGGCCCGCGCTGCGCAGGTGCGGCAGCAGTTCCTCGGTGATGTATCCCGCCGATGCCTTCTTCGCCGCAGGGTCCGTGGCCAGCCGGTCCGTCCCGCCGGGCCCGGTGCCACCACCGCCCGCCGCAGACGCGGAATTGAGCTGCATCCGCGCGTCCTGCCCCTCCTGCGCCCGCGAGACCAGCGCGCCCCACTCGGCCCGGAACGAGTCCAACGTGACCCCCCTAGCTCACTTTCTGTAGCCGGAATGGTATCCCCGAGCCGGGCCGAGCCACATGAACACATGGTTCCGCCTGCGTCACGGAAGCTCTACACGAGCCTTCTCGAAGAGACCTTCAACCTTGCCCGCCGACCACTGCGAAACACCGGCACCGCCGAACCGCCCCGCATACAGTCCTCCCTGTAGGCGCTGAGCATCAGCTGAGGAAACGTCCAACAGAGAGGGACCGGGGGATGGCGCAAGCCGGGGCGGGGTGGATGCCCCAGCGTTGGCTGAGGCTGGCAATGGGTGCTGCCGTGTGGTCCGCCTCGGTTGTGTTGCTCCTCACCTCGGCCTTCTTGGCGCTGGCCGAAATCCAGGCGCAAGAGGATCCCGCCGACCCGACGGCGAGTGTCCTGGAGCGGTGCGGGTCCCTCGTCTCGGGCGACAAGGCCCGCCCCGGTCAGTCGGCCGAGTGGCACTCACACGTGTGCGGACCGGCCCGGGACGCCCGACTGGACTGGACCGTGCTGTTCCTGGCAGCAGGAACCGCTACCGCCGCACTCGCCACCGTCATGCACATACGCCGCGGCCGGCGCCGCCCGAAGGCCCCGGCCGCAGAGCCACAGAACCACCACAGGGCCTGAGCCGACCCGCCGGATCAGGCTCCAGTCAGCCCAGGGGCTGGAGAGACACAGCTCGCATCGACCTGAACGAGGGCGCGGGCTACGGCTGTGGCGGCAGATACGCCGTCAGTCCGGTGCCCCGGAGGGGGTGGGCGGTCCAATGGCCGGCGTAGAAGGGGGCATGGTGCTTGCGGGTCAGTGCTGCGGTGGGGGTGTGGGCCGCACGGCGACGTAGCGCTGTGGGCGTGGTGTTGCGGTTGTTTCCGGAGACGTTGGCGGAGGCGCAGCCGGTGTCGTAGGCGATGGGCGGGGCGTGTTTGCCGGTTATCAGACAGGGCGGGCGCAGCCCCAGGCGGTGCAGTTCGTCGGCGGCCACCTGGTAGCGGGCGTTGGCGGCGCGGGCGTGGGTGAGGTTGGTGCGCAGGTCGGCGTACTGGGTGGTGGTGTGCGCGGCGAAGAGGAGGGCGAGGGCGCAGAGGGCGAAGGCGCGTGGGGCGCCGGGGTGGAAGGCGTGCAGCAGGCGGACGAGCAGGGCGGCGATCGGCAGGGAGAGCAGGGCGTAGCTGGGCAGCAGGAACCGCGGCGCGAAGTAGTCGATCAGCAGCAGGTACGGCACGCTCAGCGCCACCGCGCAGGCCACCGGCAGCAGCGTGCTCGAGGGACGCCGGTTGCGTACGGCCACCGCGCACGCGCACGCGGCCAGTACCGGCAGCGCCGCCCACCACAGATGGTGCGCGGGCTGGGCTGCCTGCACCGTGCAGGGCCGGCACAGCAGCGGGCCGGTGAGGCCGCGCCACGCGGTGCCGCCGTTCCAGTGCGGGTGCATGCCGCCCTCGGTGCGGCCCGCGACATGAAGCCGAGCCAGAACACCGCCGAAGCGGGCGTACGCCTCGACGATCCACGGAAGGCTGCCGAGCGCCGGCCCGGTGAGCACCGCGAGCACCAGCGCGGGCCGGCGCCAGGCTCCCACCAGCAGTGGGGCGGTGAGCAGCGGCAGCGCCAGCCAGATGCCGTCGGAGAACCGGAAGAGGGCTGCGCCGGCCAGACAGGACGTCAGCAGGACGTACGCGCGGCGCGGCACACCGGGCCCGGCGGCGCGCAGGTACCAGCCGGTGGCGGCCACCGCCGCCAGGGCCACCCACAGGTTCGGCATGGCCTGCGGCCCGTAGAGCACCGTCACCCACAAGGTGGCGAAGAGCAGGGCGGCCAGGGCGGTCGCGGCCCGGCCGAGCAGCGGCTGCCAGACGCGGAAGGCGGCGTACAGGGCGAGGGCGGAGGTCAGCGCGAGCACGGTGCGCAGCGCCGTGGCCGAGCCGGTGACAGCCAGAATCGGCGCGACGAGGTAGCTGATGCCGCGGGAGCGCGGGGCACTGAAGAACGCGGCCGGGGTGCGCGGGTCGGTCTGGGAGAGGTAGACCGCCTCGTCCCAGCCGAGCCCCAGGTGCCCGCCGGCGACGAGGAACAGCTGCGCAGCGGCGTACGCTGCGGCGACGAGCGCGAGCCACGGCAGGCGGCGGCGGTCTTCGGGCTGCTGCGGTGAGGGTTGGGGCGGCTGGGGCTGCCGGGGCCTGGCGGTGGTGATGGTCGCGGTCATGCCCTCCCCTTCGGGCGCCCGTTGCGCGGTCGGCGTGTTCGGTCGACGACCCGCTGCCGGGCTGTGGCGGAAGTGGCTCAGCTCGTACGGCGTGCGGCGACGGGCCGCCCGTCGGTACGGGTGTCACGGGTGTGCTGCGCCGGTGTGCGTGGCTGCGACAGCGCACGGCGGGTGAGGCGTACGAGCGGGAGCAGGCCGCTGTGGCGCGCCGCCCCGCGAAGCCGGGCCCGGATCGCGGCGCGCACCCGTTCCCGGTTGCGGTGCGCCCGGGTGGCGGCGAGCTGGGTGAACAGTTCCTCGTACCGGGAGGCGATGAGCGCGGGCGTGAAGCGGGCGGCGCTGTGCACCGCGGCAGCGGCCATACGGTGGCGGCGCGGCTCGTCCTCGATCAGCTCGCACAGCGCGTCGGCGAGCGCCCGGCGGTCGCCGACGGGCACCAGACGGCCGTCGACTCCGTCGCGGATGATCTCGCCGGGCCCGTGCGGGCAGTTGGTGGCCACCGCGGGCACACCGCAGCGCATCGCCTCGACGACGATCATTCCGAAGGACTCGGCGTCCGAGGACAGCGCCAGGATCGACGCTTGCGTCAGCTCCGGCTCGATCGGGGAACGCGAGCCCATCAGCCGTACCCGGCCGGACAGCTCGAGGCTGTCGATGAGCCGCTGCAGGGCTTCGCGCTCGGGCCCTCCGCCGTAGATCCGCAGCCGCCAGTCCGGGTGCTCGGCCGCGACCTGCGCGAACGATGCGATCAGCAGGTCGAACCGTTTGCCCTTTGTCAGCCGCCCGGCCGCGGCCACGACCTTGGCGGTGCCGTCGGCCGGCGCGGCCACGAGTGCGGGAAGGGGGTCGGGGACGCTGTTGGGGACGGCCAGCACCGCGACGCCCGGCAGCGGCATCCGGCGGCGGTAGTCGGCGGCGTCCGCCTCGGTCGTGGTGATCAACGCGTCCAGGTGCCGGTAGTGCTCGGCCAGCTCGGCGCGCAGCCGAGTGCTGTGGGCGCTCAGGGTGAGGTGCTCCTGGCCGATGCGCAGCGCACGACGGCGGCCGAAACGGGCGAGGTAGACGTTCAGCCCCGGGCGGGTACCGATCAGCACGTCGGCGTCCGACGAGCGCAGATACGCCTCGGCCCGCTGGTCGATCAGCCGGCTGTACTGGCGGTAGCGCTGCTCGGCGGCCGGGAAGACGCGGGCCGGTTCGGCGAACGACGGCTCGGCCGCGTCCGGACCCGCCTCACGGGTGTCCACGAGCGGTACCAGCCGCACCCTCCCGTCCAGTGCCAGGCGTGGCAGTCTGCGGTGCCGCATCATGGAGACGATCTCCACCTCGTGGCCGCGGTCGGCGAGCGCGGCGGCGAGGTTGAAGGTGGTGCGGATGGTGCCGCCGATGCCGTACGCGTTGTGCAGCAGAAGGGCGGTCTTCATCGGTTTTCCCCTTTCGTCAGCGGCGAGGGGCGCTTGCGGAGCAGAGAGGACTTGCAAAGCGGAGAGAGCCTGGCGGGTTGAGAGGGCCTGGCGGAGAGCGGCTGCCGTCCGGGGGCCGGAGGGCGTCGGCTGCGGGGCAGGTAGACGAGTACCTCCGTGGCGGCGAACCGCAGGGCGCACGTCACCGCGAGCGCCAGCGCGGTGGCCGGGAGGACGGCAAGTCCCAGCTGCTGCACCAGGAGGGCGCTCAGCGGGATGCGCAGCAGCAGGTCCGCGTTGGCCAGCAGGGCGAAGCGGCCGGCGCGGTCGGCCCAGTGCCGGTGGCTGCGGCGGTGCGGGAAGAGCAGTGCCTCGATGAGCAGGAAGTTCCAGGCGACGCCGAACTGGTTGGCCACCGCTTCGGCCGGCAGGTACGGCGTACCCGCACCCACCAGCAGGTGCAGCACTACCAGGTTGGGTGCGAGGCCCGACAGGCCGATCAGCGCGAAGGCCACCATCCGCACGGCCGGCCGGGCCCTGCGCAGGGCAGCCGGACGCCGCAGGAAGCGGAGCCTCTCGCGCACCGCCGGCTTCGACCGGTCCGCGTACCTCCTTCGGGAGGCGCACGGCAGGTCCGCGACCCCGCGTGGCGCGCAGCGCACCAGGCGCCCCGGCAGCCGCAGCCCTTCCGGCACCGCGCTGCCCGGATCGTGGGCCGGAGTCGCGCGGTACGGGACGGCCGCCGGGTACGGGCGGCAGCCCGCGGCAGCAGCGCGGAGGGCCTGCGGGATGCCGTCCGTGACCCATGGGGTACCACCCGTGCCGCCCGTGCCGCCCGTCGCGTCACCGGCGAAGGTCACCTCGCAGCGGAGCCGGGCGCCGCCCGGCGCGCTGAGGCGGCGCAGCGGCCCAGCCCGGCCGGGCGGCGCAGCGGTGATGCGGTCGTTCGTGCAGACGGCGCCGTGGCCGGCTTCCCGGAACGGCATCCTCGCGGGCTCCTCATGTGGTGGCGGCATGCGACCACGCTGGCCACACCGGGTAAGCCGCCCCCGTGGTGAGGGTGAGACGGCGGTGAGAAACCAGGTGAGAGCTCGGTAAGAAGCAGCTGCCACGGCTCGTGCTGCGCTGCCGCGAGGCGGCGGGCACCGGCACACTTGCCAGGTGACCAAGACCGTGCTGCTCGCCGAGGACGACCGCGCCATCCGCCAGGCCCTGGAGCGGGCCCTGGCGCTGGAGGGCTACCAGGTCACGGCCGTGCCGGACGGGGTGCAGGCGCTGGCGGCCGTGCACAGGGAACGCCCGGACGTGGTGGTGCTCGATGTGATGATGCCCGGCATCGACGGCCTGCAGGTGTGCCGGGTGCTGCGCGAGGCGGGCGACCGCACTCCGGTCCTGATGCTCACCGCCCGGGTGGAGACCAGTGACCGGATCGCCGGGCTGGACGCCGGTGCCGACGACTACGTGCCCAAGCCGTTCGACGCCGGAGAGGTCTTCGCCCGGCTGCGGGCGCTGCTCCGCCGCGCCACCCCGGCGGGCCCCGAAGCAGACGACGGGATCATCGAGGCGGCCGGGATCCGCCTGGATGTGCATGCCCGCCGTGCCTGGCGCGGCGGGCGGGAGCTTGAGCTGACCCGCACCGAGTTCAACCTGCTGGAGCTGCTGGTCCGCAACGCCGGCCGGGTCCTGGAGCACGGCACCATCTACGACCGCATCTGGGGCTACGACTTCGGTCCCGGCTCCAAGAACCTGGCTGTCTACATCGGCTATCTCCGCCGCAAGCTCGACCAGCCGGGACAGCCGGACCTGATCCACTCCGTCCGCGGCGTCGGCTACACCCTCCGGGAGACATGACCATGACGGCTGCAGGGCCCCGCCTCGCACGGCTGCGACCACGCCGCAGCCTGCGGACCGTCTTCGCGCTGTCCTTCGCCGCCATCGCCTCGCTCGTGACCATGCTGGTCGGCTTTCTCAGCTACGACGCCGCGGCCCGCATGGTCCGTGTCGACCAGGACCGCATCTTCCACGGCGTCGTCGGTGACCTCGTCCACCAGGTCGAGCAGCAACACCTGTCGCCGCACGACTACTACAGCTCCGACCCCGACCACGACGGCCCCCGCGATGAGCTGACCCGCCGCATGCGCACCGACGTCCAGGTCCTCGGCCCCGGCGGCACGGTCGCCGACCGGGGCAGCCCAGCGCTGCCGGTGACCCACCAGGACCGCCGGGCCGCAACCGACATCAAGCCGGGCCGCACCGTGCGCCACCAGGCCACGATCGCCGGCGAACACTTCCGCGTGGCCACCGTCGCACTCGGCGACGGCCGCGGCGCTGTGCAGGTCGCCCAGCAGTTCAGCGACACCGAAGACCTCCTCGACAACCTGCAGCAGCGCACCACGCTGCTGGCCGCAGCGGTCATCAGCGGCTCCGGGATCCTGGGGTGGTGGCTCGCCCGCCGCATCACCCGGCGGCTGGTACGGCTCACCGGGGTCGCCGAGGGCGTCGCCGCGAGCCGCAGGCTCGACGTACACGTCCCCGCCGCAGGCAAGGACGAAGTCGGCCGGCTGGGCCGTGCGTTCGACGACATGCTCGGCCGGCTGGCCGACTCCGAAGAGCTCCAGCGCCGGCTGGTCCAGGATGCCGGACACGAGCTGCGCACCCCGCTGACGTCGCTGCGGACCAACGCCGAGCTGCTCGACCGCATCGACGACCTGCCGGAAGCGGCGAGGGCCACCCTCATCAGCGACATGCAGAGCGAGACCCGCGAGCTGACCGACCTCGTCAATGAGCTGATCGAGCTGGCCGTCGGCCACCGCGACAGCGAGGAACCCGTCGAGGTGCCGCTGGCCGAGGCGGTCGAGAAGGCCGCTGCTCTCGCCCGCCGCCGCACCGGCCGCGACATCGTCGTACACGCGGACGACACCGTGGTCCGGGCCCGCCCCGCCGCGCTGCACCGCGCCGTCTCCAACCTGCTGGAGAACGCCGCCAAGTTCGACCAGGGCGGCGACGAGCCCATCGAGGCCGTGGTGGCCGGCCCGAGCGTCGAGGTACGCGACCGCGGCCCCGGCCTCGCGGAGGCCGACCTGCCGCGCATCTTCGACCGGTTCTACCGTGCCGAGGCCGCCCGCAGCCTGCCCGGATCCGGCCTCGGCCTGGCCATCGTCCAAGCCGTCGCCACCGCGCACGACGGCACCACCTACGCCCGCAACCGCCCCGGCGGCGGCGCCGTCATCGGCTTCTCCCTCGGCACACCGGTGCAGGGCCCCGGCGGGGCGACAGCCCCCCGCGCTTAGCCGCCCTCCGGTCGGCGGGCCGGCACCGTGTCCGCATGGCGGGACGGGGCCGGTGTGCAGGAATGGAGGTGCAGTTGCGTCGGGTTACCCGGTGGCACAGCAAGAGCGCCGGAGAGGACACCGATCGATGACGCAGTCGAGGGAGCAGCCGCAGGAGACGGCCCGGGAGGCCGGAAAGTCCGGGGACCGGGACCAGGAGAGAGCCCAGGAGCCGGAGCCGGGACGGCGGTTCGGGGAGAGCGGCCGGTGGCACCGGGGCCGGGGGCGGCAGTTGGTGGCGGCCTCCATCGGAAACGGCGTGGAGTGGTACGACTGGTTCGCCTACTCGTTCCTCGCCGTCTACATCGCGGATGAGATCTTCCCGAAGGGTGCGGGCAGTTCGCTGGTTCCGCTGCTGTCCACCTTCGCCGTCTTCGCCGTCGGCTTCTTCATGCGGCCGGTGGGCGGACTGC
Source organism: Streptomyces oryzae (assembly GCF_017676365.1). GTDB lineage: Bacteria > Actinomycetota > Actinomycetes > Streptomycetales > Streptomycetaceae > Streptomyces > Streptomyces oryzae. The sequence goes on along the minus strand of NZ_JADKMA010000001.1, from coordinate 74,187 downwards.
TGTTGGGGGCGGTCGCCGACCGGGCCGGGCGACGGGCCGCGCTGACGCTGACGATTCTGCTCATGGGCGGCAGCAGCCTGCTGGTGGCGGTCACCCCGACCTACGCGGTCGCCGGAGTGTTCGGGCCGGTGGTGCTGGTGGTGGCCAGGCTCGTGCAAGGGCTGTCCGTGGGCGGGGAGTTCGCCGCCTCCACGACCTTCCTGGTGGAGTCGGCGGGACCGGGCAGGCGCGGGCTGTTCTCCAGCTTCCAGTACGTGTCGACGACTGCGGGCCAGTTGGTCGCCTCCGGCATCGCCGCGCTGTTCGTCTCCACGCTGGACGACGGCCAGATGCACCAGTGGGGCTGGCGGGCCCCGTTCGTGATCGGCGCACTGTTGAGCCTGGTCGGCTTCTGGGTGCGGCGCGGGGCGCAGGAGACACGGAGCGAGAAGCACGCCGGCGGACCGCGTCCCGGCCTCTTCGACGCGCTGCGCAGCCACCCCCGCGAGTCCCTGCTGATCGTGGGGATCACAGCCGGCGGCACCATCGCCTACTACGTCTGGACCTCGTACCTGCCGACGTACGCGCAGGTCAGCGCCGGTCTCGACAAGGGCGATGCGCTCGTTGCCGGGACGATCTCGCTGGTGTTCTTCATGCTGCTCCAGCCGCTGGGCGGGCTGCTGTCCGACCGGGTGGGCCGCAAGCCGCTGCTGCTGGCCTTCGCGATCGGGTTCGCCGTCCTGGTCGTCCCGCTGCTGCGCGCGGTCAGCGATTCCTTCGTCTCGCTGCTGCTGGTGCAGTGCGCCGGGATGGTGCTGCTCACGGGCTACACGGCGATCGCCGCCGCGGTGAACGCCGAGGTCTTCCCCGCCCGGGTGCGGGCCGCCGGCATCGGCTTCCCCTACTCGCTGGCCGTGGCCCTCTTCGGCGGCACCGCACCCTACGTCGGCACCCTCTTCGAGGAGCTGGAGCTGCCGGACGCCTTCCCGTGGTACGTGGCCGTGCTGTGCCTGCTGTCCGCGCTGGTGTATCTGCGGCTGCCGGAGCGGGCCAAGGAGGAGTTGGAGCGGTGACCGGCGGGCGGGCGGGCGCGCTGGTGCGTCCGCCCCCCGTCCACCCCCCGAGGAGCCGTGCGGGCCGGTACGGCTCCAGGTCTGCCTCCGCGCGCCCGGTGGCCCGGAGAGCGGTCACGTCGGGCGTCCACCGGCCCGCGCAGCACCCGACCGTGTGCGCCCGGCGGGTGTCCTCGTCAGCCGAACAGACGTGCGCTCTGGGCAGTTGAGGCACAAAGTGCTGAAATCTGCTGGAACCTGTTACGCGGGGCTCTGCAACGGCGGCCCCTGAAGAGGGGAGCCCCATGCACAGGAGTCAGCTGCTGTGGTCGGCACCGGCTCGGGCCGTCGTGGTGGCGCTGGCGTTGCTGGCCATGCTCGCCGGACCCGTGCCGTCCGCCTCCGCCGCCCGGCTCAAGGCCCCGGCAGCGGACTGCGCGACAACGCTGCGCTGCGACCTGGCCGAGCTGGAGCGTCTGTCCATGGCGGACCGGGTGGAGATGGTCCGCGAACTGCAACGGCAGCACGGCCCCGCGTTCGAGCCCGGCTTCCGGCGCTGGGCGGCGATCGCGGGAGTGATGTCAGCCGCGCGGGACCGGGGGCTCGGCGGTTCGGGCACGTGGATGTCGGTGACGAACGCGGGCCTGATGGAGGCGATGGAGCGGGGGCTGGCTCGTGGCCGCGACCCGGAAGCGGATGTGTACGGCAACCCCGGTGCCGTGCGCTGGTCCACCTATCTGACGGATCTGGCGGCCGGCCGCCTCGCCGCACGCCCCCGGCACGACAAGGAATGGAGCACGGCGGAGCAGACCTCCCTGGATCACGGCGACCGGGTAGCCCGGGCGGAGTTCGGCCTGCGACCCACCCCTTCGGAACAGCGCTTCAAACAGCTGACCGACCTCTACCGCTGGGCCATGCAGCACGAGCAGGAGCTTCCGGCCCAACTCGGCACACTGGCCCCGGTGTTGTGGTGGTTCACGGATGTCCGCAACGAGGACTCCTACCGGCTCAGCGCCGAGATCGCGATGACAGTCTCCTTCGGCCCGCCAGGAATCGAGAGTCTCACCCGGCTGCTCCGCCAGATCCACCACAAGTGCCCCACATGCAACTCACCGCTGCCGGTACCTGTTCGAGCCGGAGCGCTCTGATCGGGCCTCGGGGAACAGCAGCAGGTGCATGGTCAGGTCCACGTTCCGGGAACATCCAGGCGGTCGGCGGCTGTCGTACGGCGATGTCGTTGGCGGTCTCCAGGAGCTCGACGTATGAGGCGAGCGGGCCGACCGGCTCACCGGCGACCAGGTGCAGGTCGGTGGTGAGCCGCGCGGTCGCGCGGCCCGGCTGTGGCGGTGCGACCGGCCAGCAGCCACAGCCCCGTCAGAGCGAGTCGCCGAGGGTGTCGGCGAGTCGCTGCCGTACGGCGCGGGAGGCCGGGAGCAAGGAGACGGCGACCGCGCCCAGCACCACGGCGCCGACCAGGACGAACAGCGCCGTGAGCGGGGGCTGTTGGGCGATTCCGGCGCCGATGCCGCTGGAGCGGCCCTGCAGGTCGATCAGCCACCCCGACACGAGGACGCCGACGGGGGTTCCGACCAGCGCTGCGGCCAGTGCGGTGAAGCCGGTCCCGGCCACGATCACGGCGATGATCTGCCGCGGCGTCAGTCCGATGGCTTTGAGGGCCAGCAGGTCCCGGCGGCGGTCCCGTACCCCGGCGGCGATCGTCGTGGACAGCTCGGCCAGCCCGATCAGCGCCAGCACGGTGACCAGCCCGCCCAGCACCCCGCGTACGGCGGACAGTTCGTGCACCGGGTTGGGGATCTCCCTGACGTCCAGCCGTCCATCGGCTGCCGACGAGAGCCCGGCGGCGACGGCGGCGGGGTCGGCGTCCTCGTCCAGGACGAGGTGGTAGAAGCCGGGGTGCGGTGCGACACCGCCATCGCGCAGCGTGTCCAGGGTGGTCGAGAGCACCCTGCCGTCGTCCTCGGGCTCGATGCTGCGCCCGACGATGTGCAGCACCTGCGGGTCGCCGCCGACCGTCACCCGCACCCAGTCGCCGACCTTCACATGCAGCAGATCGAGCAGCCCCTGCCCGGCGACCGCCTCGTGGGACCGGTGGGGGGCGCGTCCCTCGGGGATGGTGAGGGGGTAGGGGTCCCGGTCCTTGCCGAGGCCGCGCAGCGTGATCGTGCTGGTCTGGCCGGGCACCAGGGCCTTGGCCTCGGCTCCCGGGTAGGCCGCTGAGACCTCCGGCCGGTCGGTGAGCATCCGCCGTACGGCGTCGTCGTCCAGCCCGTCGCCGCGTACGGTGAGTGCGGCGGGGATGCCCGCCTTCTCCGGGTTGTGCTCCAGCCGGTCCAGGGTGGTCCACGCGCCGAGGACGACGGTGATCAGCAGCAGGGGCACGGCCAGCCGCGCGACCGCCGCGCAGGACCGCGCACGGGAGTGGAAGGCTCCCCTCCAGCCGAGTACGAGCGCGGGCGGCAGCCGCAGCCCGAGGGCGCGCCGTACCGTTCCGGGCATCCGGCGCACGGCGGGCGTCGCGGGGCGGGCGACCGGCACCGGCGATACGCGGCCGACCCGCCAGGCGGCCAGCGCCGTCGTGCCGGTGATCAGGAGCAGCGCGCCGAGCGGGATCGCCAGCGGCACCCAGGCGTGGGCCGGGAGCGCCTGCCACAGCCGCATCGCCTCCCCGAGCCGGCCCGGCATCCGCGGGCCGAGGGTCTCGGTGAGCAGGGCGCCGCAGGCCACGCCGAGCAGGCCGAGCGCCGTGTGTTCGAGGAGGAAGGTGCGGATGAGCTGGCCGGGGGTGAAGCCGATGGCCTTGAGGATCGCGATGTCCCGCAGGTGGCCCCGGATCCGGGTGCTGATGGCCCCGGCCACCGCGAGCGAGGCGGCGAGCAGCGCGCTGAGTCCGAAGAGGCCGAGGAGCAGCCCGAGGAGCCGGCCGCCGCCCTCGGCGTCGTGCCGCGCCTGCTGCCAGGTGGAGACGGTGACGATCTGGTCGTCGCCGAGCTCGGTGACAGCGCGCTGGACCGCGAAGTCAGTGTCCTCCGGGTCGTCGAGCCGCAGCCCGATGATCTGCTCGAGCTGGTCGGACTCCGGCGCGACACGTTGCAGAGCCTTCGGCAGCACCCAGCCGACGCCGGGGGTGCGGCCCGGGCTGTAGTGCTCCTCGGCCGTCTCCGCGACACCGGTGACGCGGAGGTTGTGGACGCTCCCGTCGGGCCCGGAGACGTGCAGCACGTCGCCGGGCTCGGCCCACAGCGCCCGGGCGACCGAGCTCTCCAGTACGACGCCGTCGGCGGCTTTCGCGCCCGCCCGGTGCTCGCCGGAAGTGCCCGCGGAGGCCCGACCCTTCCCAGCGGCAGCGCCGACCGCCGCGCCGGCCGAGTCGTCGTCCTTCAGCCAGCGGCCGTCGGTCACGAGGGGACGGGCCACCTCCGGTGGCGTCGGTCCCGCACCGCGGAGCTGGATCCTGGCCCTGGTGCCGTCGAGTTCCACGCTGGCGGATGCGGTGCTGAAGGGGCGGGAGGCGGACTCGACCCCGTCGAGTCCGGCCAGTGCCCCCGCGTCGGCGTCGGCCGTGGTCTGGATCCACACGTGAGCGCCGTTGGACTCGGTGAACACCCGCTGCCAGGGGCTCGCCCCGTACGCGAGGAAGGCGCCCGACAGCAGCAGCGAAACGATGATCCCGGCCGTGGCGAGCACCAGGAACAGCGCCTCGCCCCGGTGCGCCCGCAGATCGGCCCGCATCCAGCGGCCCATTGCCCGCACCGCGTCAGCCCTTCAGTTCGAGCGTGCCGGACACGCCGCCTCCGGGACGGCTCGACGGGGCTCCGCCGCCGCCCAGCGCCGCGTCGTCGACGATCCGGCCGTCGAAGAGGCTGATCACCCGGTCCGCTGCGCTGGCCACCCGGGCGTCGTGGGTGACCAGCACGATGGTCTGCCCCCGCGCGTGGTAGCGGGACAGCAGCTTCAGCACCTCGCGGGTGCCCTTGCTGTCCAGGCTGCCGGCCGGTTCGTCGGCCAGCAGCAGGCTGGAGCGGTTGACCAGCGCACGGGCGAGCGCGACGCGCTGTTGCTCACCGCCCGAGAGCTCGCCGGGCGTGCTGTTCTCCTTGCCCTCCAGGCCGAGATCGGCCAGCAGTTCGGCGCGCCTGTCACGGGCCTGGCGCGGGGTGCTCCCGGCGAGCAGCGCGGGCAGCTCGACGTTGTCGGCCACGGTCAGGTGGGAGATGAGGTTGAAGAACTGGAAGACGATGCCGATGCGGCGGCGGCGCAGCACTGCCCAGCGCGCTTCGCTGTACGTGTCGACCCGCTCACCCTCCAGCCAGATGCGGCCGCTGTCCGGCGTGTGCAGCCCGCCCAGCAGGTGCAGCAGGGTGGACTTGCCGGCTCCCGAGGGGCCGGTGATCGCCACGAACTCGCCGCGCTCGATGCGCAGATCCACACCTCGTACGGCCTTGACGGGGGTACCGGCCTCGGTGCGGTGCATTTTGACCAGGGCCTCGGCCACGACGACGGGGGTCTCGGCGTCGGCCGGTATGCCTCCGCCGTCGGCGGCACGCCCCTCGCGGTGCTCGCGGCTCATTCCAGCTCCTCCAGCTGTTCCAGCTCCTCCTGACAGCGCTCGAGCCAGTCGAGATCCGCCTGAAGGTGCAGCATCGCCCCCTCGATGAGCAGCTGTGCGACCCGGTTGTCCCGGTCCTCGGCCGCGGCCAGCCTGGACAGGTCACGCATGGCGTTGAGGTAGTGACGACGCTGCTTGTTGATGAGGGCGACCTGGTCGGTCATCCCGGTGCCGGGGGCGACGGCGAGCTTCATGAAGAACTCGTCCCGCACCCGGGGTTCGTCGGTCGGTTCGTCGAACCACGCGGCCACCGCTTCCCGACCTGCGTCCGTGAGCTGGTAGGTGCGCTTGTTCGGCCGACTCGACTGTGCGATGTCCTCGCCTTCGATGAGTCCGGCCTTTTCGAGCCTGCCGAGGGTGACGTAGACCTGCCCGATGTTGGGCTGAGGGTACGCGGCGCCCAGAAGCTTCTCAAGAGCCTGCTTGAGTTCGTATCCGTGGGCCGGGCCCCTGGCGAGCAGCGCCAGTAGGGGCAGACGCACGCATGCCCTCCTCCCTGGTCGCCGTTACCTTCTCGTCAGCTGTCCGCCCCCTGGCTGTGAGCCGGATCGCTCCCGCATATGTTCGCGGCCTCTAGTATCGCGCATGCCTAACAGGTATACAGGGGCGCGGACGCCGGCGAGGACAGGCCGGCGCCAGTGGTGCCCGGGAGGAACCTATGCGGTGGACGCGGGCCGCGGGTAGAGGGTTCCTGGCCGCGGTGCTGATCCTCGTCGGCTACACCGGGACGGGTGTCCAGGCAGGCGAGGCGGCGGTCGGTGCCTCCCGCGCCGGATCCGGGACGGGCCGTGGCCCGCTGACCCTGGTGACGGGCGGGGACCTGACCGGCTACCTGAGCGGGGTCCTGGACGACTGGAACCGCGAGCACCCGGCCGAAAAGGTCACCCTGGTCGAGCTGCCGGAAGGCGCGGACGAGGTCCGCGCGCAGATGGAGAGCAGCCTGCGGTCCGGGAGCGACCGCTACGACGTGCTGAACATCGACGTCGCCTGGACCTCCGAGTTCGCCGCCGCCGGCTGGATCGCCCCGCTGCAGGCCGACCGCTTCCCCATCAAGCGTTTCCTGTCGCCCGTCGTGGACACCGCCACCTTCGGCGGCCGCCTGCACGCGCTGCCGTACGTCACCAACGCGGGCCTGCTGTACTACCGCAAGGACGTGCTGGACCGGGAGGGCGAGTCGCCGCCGCGCACCTGGGCCGAGCTGGAGCGGCTCGCCAAGACGGTGGCCCCGAAGTACGGAATGGACGGCTACGCGGGGCAGTTCCTGCCGTACGAGGGGCTCACCGTCAACGCGGTGGAGGCGGTGCAGTCCGCGGGCGGTTCCGTCCTCGCGGACGAGGGGGCGCGGGTGACCGTGGACTCCGCCGCTGCGCGGAAGGGCATCGGCTTTCTCGCCCGGGGCGTGCGGGAGGACTGGATCCCGAAGGAGGCCCTCACCTACAAGGAGGAGGAGTCCCGCCGCGCCTTCGAGGACGGGAAGCTGCTCTTTCTGCGCAACTGGCCTTATGTGCACGCGACGGCGAGCGGAAGCGGCTCGAAGGTCGCGGGGAAGTTCGGCGTGGTGCCACTGCCCGGTCCGGACGGGCCGGCCGCCGGGGTGCTGGGCGGCTCGAACCTCGCTGTCAACGCGCAGTCCAGGCACAAGCAGTCGGCTGCGGATCTGCTCGCCTATCTGACCAGTGAACGGGTCCAGCGGCGGGTGCTCACCGAGGGGGCACTGCCGCCGGTGTGGGCCGGCATCTACACCGATCCTGCGATGGTGCGCCGCTATCCGTATCTGCCCACGCTCCGGGAGAGTGTGCTCGCGGCCAAGCCGCGGCCCAAGAGCCCGCGGTACGAGCAGGTGAATCTGGCCGTACAGGCCGTCGTGCACGACGCGATGGCACAGCGGGTGACGCCGAAGCGGGCGGTGGACCGGCTGGCGCGGGAGCTCCAGGCGATCGTCCGCCGCGGCTGAGCGTACCCGCACGAACCGGCGGCCGTCTCGCGCCGCCCTCGCTCACCCACTCACTCCCTCCCTCCTCTACTTACTCGTTAAGTATTCCTCAGTCGGGCTGCGGCCTTCTATCGCCGTGTGCGGCCGTCAGAATCCCCCGTAAATCGGGACAATAGACCGTAGCTGGCAGCTGATCTTGGCGCGATCCATTGACATCTGTTCTTCACCGCTACATAACATGCATGCAAAACGCGCGATCCACGAGAACAGGCTCCACGCATGCACATAGCCACGGCCACCACCACCCGGCGTTGGTGGCGCGATGCGGTGATCTACCAGGTGTACGTCCGCAGCTTCCTCGACAGCACCGGGGACGGCGTCGGCGACCTGGCCGGGGTCCGTGCCGGGCTCCCCTATCTCAAGAAGCTGGGCGTGGACGGGATCTGGCTCAGCCCCTTCTATCCCTCGCCGCACCACGACCACGGCTACGACGTCGCCGACTACTGCGACGTGGACCCGCTCTTCGGCGACCTGCGGGAGTTCGACCTCCTGGTCGCTGACGCCCACCGGCTCGGCGTGAAGGTCGTCATCGACATCGTCCCGAACCACTGCTCCAGCCAGCACCGGTGGTTCCACGCCGCGCTGGCGGACCGCCCCGGCGGCCCGGCCCGCTCCCGGTTCCACTTCGCCGACGGGCGGGGGCCGGAGGGCGAACTGCCGCCCAACAACTGGCGGGCCATGTTCGGCGGCCCCGCCTGGTCCCGGGTCACCGAGCCGGACGGCACGCCAGGCCAGTGGTACCTCCACCTGTTCACCCCCGACCAGCCCGACCTCAACTGGCGCGACCCGGCGGTCGGCGGCGAGTTCACCGACGTGCTGCGCTTCTGGCTCGACCGCGGCGTCGACGGCTTCCGCATCGATGTCGCAGCGGGGCTCTTCAAGCACCCCGAGCTTCCCGACTCGCCCGACCCGGAGGCCGACGAGCGCGCCCGGGACTCGGTCAACCCGCTGGCCTGGAACCAGCCCGAGGTGCACCAGGTGTGGCGCGACTGGCGGGCGGTGTGCGACGAGTACGCCGCGCGCGACGGCGTCGACCGGCTGCTGGTCGGCGAGGTCTCCGTGCCGACCGCCCGCGAGCACGCCGAGTACGTACGCGCCGACGAGCTGCACCAGGCGTTCTTCTTCGACCTGCTCAGCGCCGAGTGGGACGTGGACGCCTTCCGGAAGGCCATCTCCGAGGCGCTCACCGACATCGCCGGCACCGGCTCCACCGTCACCTGGGTGCTCAACAACCACGACCAGGTCAGGACGGTCACCCGGTACGCCGGGGAGAGCACCACCGTGGGTCCCGACCGCGCCCGGGCCGCTGCGCTGCTGATGCTGGCGCTGCCCGGCGCCGCGTACGTCTACCAGGGCGAGGAACTGGGCCTGCCCGAGGTGGTCGACCTGCCCGACGAGGTGCTCACCGACCCGATCTTCCGCAGGACCGGCAGCCGCAGCCGCATCCGGGACGGCTGCCGGGTGCCGCTGCCGTGGTCAGGACACGCCTCCCCGTTCGGCTTCACCGCCGCCGACAGCACGGCCCGGCCGTGGCTGCCGCAGCCGGAATGGTTCGCCGAGCACGCCACCGAGCGGGCGCTGGCCGACACCCGCTCCTTCTGGCACCTCTACCGCGACGGGCTCCAGCTGCGGCGCAACCTCCCGCAGCTGGGCGAGGGAGATCTGCGCTGGCTGGAGACCCCGCCCCAGGTCCTGGCCTTCGTCCGCGGCGACGGCCTGGTCTGCGCCGTCAACTTCGGCCTCGACCCGGTACCGGCGCCGGTCGCCGGTACCCCGCTGCTCGCCAGTCGGGACTGCCCGCCAGGCGTCCTTCCCGGCTCCACCGCCGCCTGGTGGATCAGCGATCTGCCCATCCACTCCGCCAACTCCCCGAAGGGAAACACACCATGAGCCGCACCCGCATCAGACGCCGGACAGCGACGGCCACCACCGCGCTCACCCTCGGCCTCACCCTCACGGCGACCGCCTGCGGAAACACCGACGGCACCGCGAGCTCCGGCTCGCAGGAGCTCAAGGGCCAGACGGTCACGGTCGCCGGGGTGTGGACCGGCGTCGAGCAGAAGAACTTCAAGAAGGTACTGGACGCCTTCTCCGAGAAGACCGGCGCCACCACCAAGTTCATCTCCACCGGCGACAACGTCTCCACCGTCGTCGGCAGCAAGATCGAGGGCGGCAACGCGCCCGACGTGGTGATGGTGCCGCAGCCCGGTGTGCTCAAGCAGTTCACCGCCAAGGGCTGGCTGCAGCCGCTGTCCTCCAAGGTCCAGGCGAAGGCCAAGAGCAACTTCGCGCCGGTGTGGCAGGACTACGGCACCGTCAAGGGCACCTACTACGGCCTGTACTTCAAGGCCTCCAACAAGTCGACCGTCTGGTACAGCCCGGACGCCCTCTCCCAGGCCGGGGTCAAGCCCCCGAAGAAGTGGGACGAGATGCTGAAGACGGGCAAGACGGTCTCCGACTCCGGGCTGCCGGCCTTCTCGGTCGCGGGCGAGGACGGCTGGACCCTCACCGACTGGTTCGAGAACATCTACCTCTCCCAGGCCGGACCCGAGAACTACGACAAGCTCGCCTCCCACAAGATCCCCTGGACCGACCCGAGCGTGGTCAAGGCCCTGACGACGCTCTCCGAGCTCTTCAAGGACAAGAAGCTGATCTCCGGCGGCGGCAAGGGCGCCCTGCGCACCACCTTCCCCGAGTCCGTCGAGCAGGTCTTCGGCAACGACCCCAAGGCCGGAATGGTCTACGAGGGCGACTTCGTGGGCGCCACCATCTCCGGCGACCTGAAGAAGAAGGTCGGCGAAGACGCGAAGTTCTTCCCCTTCCCCGCCGTCGGGGACGGGAAGAACCCGGTGGTCGGCGGCGGTGACGCGGCCACCGTCCTCAAGGCAGGAAAGAACCGCAAGGCCGGGATGAAGCTGCTCGAGTTCCTGGCGACGCCGGAAGCGGCCGAGATCTGGGCCGGCGCCGGGGGCTTCCTCTCCCCCAACAAGAGCGTCGACCCCAAGGCGTACCAGGACGACGTCACCCGCAAGACCGCCAAGTCGCTGATCGACGCCGGGAACTCCGTCCGGTTCGACATGTCCGACCAGGCCCCGGCCGCCTTCGGCGGCACCCAGGGCGCCGGCGAGTGGAAGCTGCTGCAGGACTTCCTGCGCGACCCGTCCGACCCCAAGGCCACGGCTCGCAAGCTCGAGGCCGCCGCGGCCAAGGCGTACAAGGACTGAGGAACGTACCCGATGCCAGCCACTACTGTGCAGGCCCCTGCCCGCCCGGCGCCTCAGCCGGGCGGGGCGGGGCCGGGCGCCGGCGACCACCGGAACAGCCCGCGCCGTCGGGCCGCACGCCGCCGGCGCCTGATAGCCCTGCTCTTCCTGCTCCCCGCACTGCTGCTGCTCGGCGCGCTGGTCGCGTACCCGATCCTCTTCACGGTCGGGCGCAGCCTCTTCGACGCCTCGGGCACGCGCTTCGTCGGCGTGGAGAACTACGCGGAGATGTTCCGCGACCCGGCGACGCTGAAGGCGATCCGCAACACCACCATCTGGGTCGTGGTCGCGCCGCTGCTGCTGACCGGTCTCGGGCTGATCCTCGCCGTGCTGACCGAGAAGATCCGCTGGGCCACCGCGTTCAAGCTGGTGCTGTTCATGCCGATGGCGATCTCCTTTCTCGCCGCGGGCATCATCTTCCGCGTCGTCTACGAGCAGGACCCCGACCGGGGCGTGCTGAACGCGGTCGCCGTCGGGGTGCACAATGCCTTCGACGACAGCGCCGGCTATCCGACGGCGCGCCCCAAGGACAGCACCGCGCTGGCCAAGGGCTCGGACGGCTCGTACACCACGAAGGACAAGGCCTCCCCCGGCAACACGGTCAACCTCGGCCTGGTCGGCGTCCCGCCCAAGGACCTGCCGAAGGACGCCAAGCCCGCCCACAAGGCCGCGGCCGTCAAGCCGGGTGGCTCCGAGCTGCGCGGTGTGGCCTGGGTGGACTTCACCCTCGGCGGCGGCGGAAAGTCGGGACAGGTCGACCCGAAGGAGAAGGGCCTGCCGAAGCTCGTGGTGGAGGCGGTCGACTCGCACGGAAAAGCCGTGGCCGAGACGACCACCGCATCCGACGGCTCGTACAGCTTCGGCAAGTTGCCGGCCGGTGACTACTCCCTACGCCTGCCCGCGAAGAACTTCGCCGAGCCGTACGGGGGCGTGGAGTGGCTCGGGCCCGCGCTCATCACTCCGGCGATCATCGGCGCCTACCTGTGGATCTGGACCGGCTTCGCGCTGGTGCTGATCGGCGCCGGGCTCTCGGCCATGCCACGGGACGTGATCGAAGCGGCCAAGATCGACGGCGCGAACGAGTGGCAGATCTTCCGCAGGATCACCGTCCCGCTGCTGGCCCCGGTCCTCGGGGTGGTCTTCGTGACCCAGGTGATCAATGTGATGAAGGTCTTCGACCTCGTCTTCGTCATCGCGCCCGGCCCTGTCCAGCAGGACGCCAACGTCCTGGCACTGCAGATGTGGCTGGTGTCCTTCGGCGGGGGCAACAACCAGGGTCTGGGCAGCGCGCTCGGAGTCCTGCTGCTGCTCCTGGTGGTCCCGGCCATGATCTTCAACATCCGACGCTTCCGCAGGAGCCAGTCATGACCGCCCTCCCCAGCACGGCCTCCCCCAAGAACGGGGGGCCGCGACGCGTCACCTGGCTGTTGCGGCAGCTGAGCCGCAGCGTGGTGCAGCTCGGCCTCGTGGTCGTCGGACTGCTGTGGCTCACCCCCGCCTTCGGGCTGTTCATCGGCTCGCTGCGGCCCGACGAGGACAACGCGGCGACCGGCTGGTGGAAGGGGCTCACCAACCCCGGGAGCCTGTCCTTCGACAGCTACACAGCGCTGCTGGACAACTCGGGCATGGTGGACGCCTTCTGGAACACGGTACTGATCTCGGTGCCCGCCACGGTGGCCGTCGTCGTGATCGCGGCCCTGGCCGGATACGCCTTCGCCTGGCTGGAGTTCCCCGGCCGCGACTGGATCTTCCTGATCGTGGTGGGCATGCTCGTGGTTCCCGTCCAGGTCGGGCTGCTGCCGGTGGCCAAGATGTTCGGCGCGGTCGGTCTCTTCGGCACGATCCCCGGAGTGGTCCTCTTCCACGTCGCGTACGGGCTGCCGTTCGCGGTCTTCCTGCTGCGGAACTACTTCGCGGAGATCCCCCGCGAGATGCTGGAGGCCGCCCGGATGGACGGCGGCAGCGAATGGCGGATCTTCCTGCGGCTGGTGCTTCCGCTGGGGCGGCCGGCGATCGCCTCCCTCGCGATCTTCCAGTTCCTGTGGGTGTGGAACGACATGCTGGTGTCCTTGATCTTCGCCGACAGCCAGGCGCAGCCGCTGACGGTGGCCCTGCAGTCGGAGATGCGGCAGTTCGGCAGCAACATCGGCGTGCTGGCGCCCGGGGCCTTCTTGTCCCTGATCGTGCCGGTGGCAGTCTTCTTTGCCTTCCAGCGGCACTTCGTCCAGGGGGTCATGGCGGGGTCGGTGAAGTGACCGGCCCACCGGCCGCACCGACGGAACGGTAGGAACACGGGCGGGGCGCCACCCTCAGGGTCGGCGCCCCGCCCCGCCTGCCTTTCCGGCTGCCCTGATTGCCCAGCGCGGCGCGCCGAAGTCGGACGGGCGTCACCATCGTCGGTGCACGGCTGCCTTGGTGCCGGTCACCAGGCTTGCCGGCGGCACGTCGTCGGCCACGACCGCGCCGGCGGCAATCACGGCGTCGCGGCCGATGCTGACGCCGGGCAGGATGGTGGCGCCGGCGCCGATCCATACGTTCTCCGCCACGTCGATGGGCGCGCCGGTGAGGTACAGCCGCCGTTCCTCGGGGTCGACCGGGTGGCCGCCGGTGATGAAAGTGGCCTTGGGGCCGATCATCACGCGCTCAGCGAGCCGGATTCCGGCGTAGTCCAGGAACGTGCAGTTCTGGTTGATGAATACGCGCTCGGCGAGGTCGAGGTTGAGGCCGTGGTCCGTGTAGAAGGGCGGATAGATCGTGACTCTCGCCGGCAGCGGCTTGCCGAGGATCTGTTCAAAGAGCTCCGCCTTGCCCGCTTCGTCGTCGAAAGGCAGGACGTTCAGGCGGGAGGTGAGCTCGGTGACCTGTAGCACCCGTTCGGCCATGGCCTGGAACTCGGCACTGTGGATACGCATGAGGCGGTCGCTGGACATTCCCCGACCCTTCCTGGTGGTGTAGCGGTAATTGACGGGACTCGCGGGGCTGCTGAGGGCGGTTGCAGCCGGCAGCCGGCCGAGTCAGCTTCGGGGAGGGTCGGGAATTGCCCACGACGGGCGCCAGGCCGGCTCGGGGAGCTTTGGCAGGGTTCCGAGGTGAGTGATGATTTTGCGGAGTTCCGGATGTGGATTCGTTCCGGGGAGGATGAGCGAGAGCGGGTACGCGGGAGTCGGGTCTGCAACAGGGATGCGGCGCAGGTCGTAATTGGCAGGCCAGATGTACCGGTCCCGTGCCCCGACGAATGTGGCCACGTCCGCCGACTCCGCAAGGGTCTCCAGGAGCACTTCGTCTCCGAAATGCGGGCCTGCCGCGTCGATGCGCAGGTCGAACTCGGTGGCGAGCTGATCGTAGAACTCTCCCCATTCGCTGCGGGGCGCGATACCCGGTACCCATATCCGGTGCTTGCGCAGCTGCGGTGGCGTCAGGCTGCGCGCGGAGGCGAGCGGATGTCCCGGGCCGACGAGTAGTTCCAGCGGGGAGTCGAAGGCATGGATCATTTGCACGCCGGGCGGCAGGGCGGCCGGGTCTGTGACGGTACGGAACGAGGCATCGACGTCGCCCGCTTCGACGGCGGCGACCGCCGCGCGTGGGTCGTTCACCCTCAGCGTCACCACGTCGAGATCGATGTGCGGATGCGACCGCCAGTAGTCGTGCATGACGACGGCCTGTGCGCTTCGCAGGCCGAGAACGTCGATCCGCAGGGCCCGGGAGCCCGGCCTGACCGCCGCGACGGCACGGTCGGCACTCGCGACGATGCTCCGCGCGTGAGAGAGAAACGCCTGACCGTCGAGCGTCGGCTCAACCCCTCGCGCAGTACGTGTGAACAGGCGGGTCTCCAGCTCGCGCTCCAGGGCGGCGATCCTCTTGGATACGGCCTGCTGTGTCACGCCCAGCTCATCGGCAGCATGCTGGAACTGTCCGAGCTCGGCCGCCCGGACGAACGATCGCAATGCCTCGGTGTCCACTGGCTCATCGTAGGAGTGCCCAACCGATCGTTGTGGCTCGCTGAGGATCGGTTGTTCGACCAGCGCTTCAGTGCGGCCTGGACGGGCAGGCGGTCAACCGTCGGTTGTTGGTTGCGAGTAGCCGCCCCTCCGCTCAGGCGGAGCCGGAGGGCTGCTCGCGGCGCGACCGGGGTGCGGGGACGGTCGGTGGCTGGTGACGCGTGTCGGCGTGGGGCTTGAGCAGGCGGGTGAGAGGGGTCACGGCGGCGGTGGTGAGGAGCGCGATCAGAACGAGAATGGTGAACAGCTTGTCGCCGATCAGGCCGGCCTGGCGGCCGATGACCAGGACGACGAGTTCTGTCACCCCACGGCAGTTGAGCAGAACGCCGACCGCTCCCGCTTCTCGCCAGCTGCCGCCGGACCAACGGTGAGCAAGGGCTGCCCCCGCGAACTTGCTCACCCAGGCCGCGATCAGGAGCAGGCCCGCACTGAGCATGCCCACACCGCTGAGAGTTGTCAGGTCGGCGGAGAGGCCGGTGACCACGAAGAAGGCGGCCAGCAGGACGGACCCCAGCTGCTGGAGGGGCGCGACGAGCCCGACCCGGGTGGCGGCGTCCAGGCGAGGCATGGCCACCCCGAAGGCGAAGGCGCCCAGAGCCGCGTGGACGCCGATCCAGGCGGTGGCGCTCGCGGAGAGGAACAGCCCGGCGCAGACGGTGGCCAGAGCGAGAGAGTGGTGCTGGACGAGATCCATCCGTGCGGCGAGGCGGCGCAGCAGGGGGCGGACGAGGAAGGCCATGACGAGCACATAGCCGACGAGTTCGGCGGCGGTGCGGGCGAGCTGGTCCGTACCGCCGGTGCTGCCCAGGGCAGTGACGGCGGTGACGCCGCACCAGGCGAAGATCTCGCCCAGTCCCGCCGCGGCGATGGCCGTTGTGCCGACCGGTGTGGTGTGCAGTCCAGTCTCGTGCAGGACGCGGGCGAGCACGGAGAAGGCCGTGATGGACAGCGCGGTGCCGACGAAGAGCGAGAAGACGAGCGGAGGGACGCCGGGACCGGGGAGGGCCGGGTGGATGGCCTGGACCGCATAGCCGGTTGCGGCCACGCACAGCAGAGGCAGCCCCATGGAGGAAGCGGAGACGGCCACGACGGCACGCCCACGTCCACGCAGGGCACCCAGGTCGAGTTCCCAGCCCGCGGCGAACAGGAAGAAGACGATGCCGATATCGGCGATGACCCCCAGGTAGGGGCGGACTTCGTCAGGGAAGAGCAGGCCGGGCAGGTCGCCGGGCAACTGTCCCAGAACGCTGGGCCCGAGCAGGATGCCGACGGCGATCTCGCCGACGATGACCGGCTGGCGCAGCCGTCGGCACAGGGGAACGAATGCGATTCCGCACAACAGGATGACAGCGACATCCCCGAAGACGACGACGGACGAGGGCGCATGGGCGAGAAGCATGGACGTACGAGTCCCCTCCGTGACGGCCACGCAGGTCGCAGACGGTAAGCGCGCCCGCCCGCGCCGCCAGCCGGTGACACAGGACTACTTCTGACGCATATGTCATAGAGCAGCGCTTCGGGCGCTTCGCCCTTTTGCCCATGAAATACCGAGATATTCCTCCCGGCGGGGTCACTCGAAATAGCGCGATCGTTTCGCTGCCGCTGCCCCGTTCGCCATTCCGGGAGGCAGCTCGAAGGTCTGCTCCCTGCGCGCCCGAAAGCGCTCGAAGCGTATCCGTGAACCGCCGCCGGTCCACCCCTGTCTTTCTCAACGTGCAAGCAACGAAGGCTAGTTGGTGCCCAGGAGATGTCCTCCCGCGATGAAGACCGCGAGGGCGAGGTAGACCGAGTTGACCAGCACGAGCTTGGACTGGCCAAGGCGGCGGTGGGTGATCATCGCGCCGACCATCAGCAGAATCCAGCACAGTGCGGTCACCGGCACCATCACCGGGGCGATGTCGAGTGCGGCGGGCAGGATCAGACCCACCGCGGCCAGCAGTTCGAGGATCCCAAGGGTCTTGACGAATCCGACGCCGGCATTTTGCGTCCACTCACCACCGTGCTGCGCGGCCAGCTTCTCCTTGGGGATGAACGTCTTGGTCGAACCGCCGAGCAGGGCGACCGCAGCCAGCAGTCCCGCTGCGATCCACAGTGCGAGGTCCATGTGCTTCTCCTGAGAGGAATTGGTCGAAGGTGGATTGGTGTCCCGGTCCCGGTGTCCGTTACGGGTGATCAGGACCTACGCCCGTCAGCGGGGTGGAGTCGGCGTATCGGACCTCATAGACCCGCTGGCTGAATTTCCAGCCACCGGGGGTGCGCTCGTACTGGTCGTGATACAGCGCGTAGTTGGAGTGCGAGCCGCCGTCGCGCAGCCGCCCGAACTCCTGGATATGGGTACGGCCGACCGCGGAGTCGCCATCCAGCCGGATGACGCCCTGATGGACCTGCTGGACGAAGAACTCCCAGAGCCCCTGCCCCCACTCGATCCCGGCGCGGATCTCCTCCCGGCCGATGAACTCCTTGCCGATGTGGGGCCACCGCATCGCGCCGTCGGGCGTGAACAGCGAAGCGAAGCGGTCGAAATCGCGCATCATCACCGCGTCGGTGATCTCCGCGCGCAGCGCCTCGATCTCGATGCGGTCGGCGACGGCCTGCATGGTGCTGGTACTCATCGGCTCCCCTGCCCCATCTGCTTCGTCTCTGCTTCATCGGTGTGCCGATCAGGCGCATGTGGGGCCTGTCAGCTGCTGGCGTGTCCAGCATCGACGCAGGTCAGCGGGGTAACAAGGTAAGCTTCGGGGACCGATCCATAACGCGGGAGTTATTCGTGGAGCTGCGCGACATCGAGATCTTCCTGACGCTCGCCGAGGAACTGCACTTCGGCCGCACCGCCGAACGGCTCCATGTGTCCCAGGCCCGCGTCAGTCAGGCCATCGGCAAGCAGGAGCGGCGCCTGGGCGTGGCCCTGTTCGAGCGGACCAGCCGACGCGTGACCCTGACCCCGGTCGGCCGGCGGCTGCGCGAAGACCTGCAGCAGGCCGTCGACCTCCTCCGTGAGGGTCTCGCCCGCGCGGAAGCAGCCGGCCCGGGTGCGGGCAAGACCCTTCGGCTGGGCGTCTTCGGCCATGCGGGGCACGAACTGCGCCCGCTCATCGACGCGTTCCGCGCCCGCTACCCCGGCAGCGGCGTGCAGTTCAACGAAGTCAACGGCAGCGACCCGTTCACGGCCCTGCGCACCGGGGACAACGACATCAATGTCCTGTGGCTGCCCGTCGCCGAACCCGACCTCACTGTCGGCCCCACCGTGCTCACCGGAGGGCGCGTACTGGCCGTGTCAGCACACCATCCACTGGCCGAGCGGGGCACCGCGTCCCTGGAGGATCTCGCCGACAACCACGTCGTCGACCTCGGCCCCGATGCCCCCGAATACTGGGTCGCGTCCATGGTTCCCGTACGCACACCGAGTGGACGCCTCGTCCCACGCGGCCCGGCAGCGCGGACCTTCCATGAAATCCTCCCCCTGGTCGCCTCCGGGCAGTGCGTCCACCCGCTGGGCGAGATCGCGGCCCGCTACAACAAACCGCCCGGCATCGTCTTCCTGCCCATCCACGACGCCCCCGCCCTCCAATGGGCCCTGACCTGGCGGACCACCGCCGACAGCCCCCTCATCCGCGCCCTGGCCCAGACCGCCGCCGCGCTCGGCCCCATCACGCTGTGACGCGATTCGCGGCATCACCCTGCCGCCGCCTCCGGCCGCAGCACTGACGGGCCCTCTTCCATGATCCGGTCGACTACCTCGGTGGGCAGGCCCGCATCGGTCACGACGGTGTCGAGCCGGTCGAGGGCGGTGACCCGGAACCGCTCCACGGTGCCCCACTTCGTGCTGTCGGCGAGCAGCGCGAGGGAGGAGGCGGCCTCCATCACGGTCTGTTTGAGCAGCACCTTCTCGGTGGAGTGGCTGGTGACGCCGTGGGTCAGGTCCCAGGAGCCGGCGCTGAGGAAGCACAGGTCGATGTTGAGCGTGCCGATCGTCCTGGCGGCGAGCGGCCCGCTGCTCGAACCGCTTGCCGCGTCCACCTCACCACCGGTGTGGATGGCGTGCACGGACGGCAGATCGCACAGCGCCAGCGCCGCGTGGAAGTCGTTGGTGACGACGGTGAGGTCCTGGCGGGCGGCGAGGAACGGCACCACCGACTGACAGGTCGTCCCCGCATCGAGAAAGACGACCATGCCGTCTTCGACGAGCCCGGCGGCGGTCTCGGCGATCGCGCGCTTGCGCGGCATCTCCAGCGCCGCCCGTGAAGCCCGCTCGCGGGGCGGTGCGTGCCCGGTCCCGTCGGCGAGCCGTACCCCGCCCTGCACCGAGACCACCCGGCCACTCTTCTCCAGCGCTGCGATGTCCCGGCGCACGGTCATGTGGGAGACGTTCAGCGCGGTGGTCAGATCGCGGATGCTGAGCACTCCGCTGCTCCGCAGCAGGCGCAGCAGTTCCTGGTGGCGTTGCTCGGGGATCAAGGGTGCCCGGTCGGCCCTGCTCACTGCGTCTCGTCTCCTCGAAGCCTGGGTGCGGATCGGCGCCAGCCTAACTTCGTATGACGCGGGGCGTGACAAGATGTGAATCGATGTTCTAGCGTGTGCCGCTATGGTAACAAAGTTTAATGCGCTGGATACGATCACCCGTACTGGCGCCCTGCTGATCGTCCGGCTGGACAGCGCCGAGGAGGCGCTGGCCGTCTCGGAAGCGGCGATCGAGGGCGGTATCCGGGCGCTGGAAATCACCCTCTCGGTGCCGGGTGCGCTGGGGGTGATCTCGACGCTCGCCGAGCGCTACGGCGACGACGGGGTCGTCGTCGGCGCCGGCACGGTACTGGACGGGCCGACCGCCCGGACCTGTGTCTCGGCGGGCGCACGGTTGCTGGTAAGCCCCAACCTCAACCCGGCGATGATCGAGACGGCCAACCGCTACCAGGCTGTCACCGTCAGCGGGGCCTTCACTCCCTCGGAGATCGTCGACACGATGCAGGCGGGCGCCGACATCGTGAAGCTCTTCCCGGCGGAGTTCGTCGGGCCCGACTATGTCCGCACGGTCCGGGCCCCGCTCCCCCAGGCGCCGCTGATGCCGACGGGGGGTGTCACCCCCGACAACGTCAAGGAGTGGTTCGACGCGGGCGTCGTCGCCGTCGGTGCAGGCAGCTTCGTGACGAAGGCAGCCCGGGTCGACGGCGACCATGGCCGGGTCACCGAGGCCGCCGCCGACATGCTGCGCGCCATCGAAGGGGCACGGGCCTGACGGTCCGGCCGCACCACCTCTCCCCCACGCCGCTCACCCCCCACGCCGCTCGCCCTCCCCAACGCACACGCTGGTCATTTCAAGGAGCACCCCATGGCCCAGCAGTCCCTCACGTCCCCCTCACTCGACTCCGCCGACGGCCTCGCCGCACGGAAGTCGATCCGCATCCGCTGGGTCCTGGTGGCCCTCCTGGTGATCGGCGGTGTGGTCAACTACCTCGACCGCGCCACCCTGAGCGTCGCCAACACGACCATCACCGACGAGTTCGGCCTGAGCGCCACCGAGATGGGGCTGCTGCTCGCGGCCTTCTCCTGGCCGTACGCCATCGCCAACCTTCCGGCCGGCTACCTCGTCGACCGGTTCGGGCCCAAGCGCATGTACGCCTGGGCGGCCGGGCTCTGGTCGCTGATGACGATGGTCACGGCAGCCGCGCACAGCTTCGGACTGCTCTACGCGGGCCGGGTCGCCCTCGGTATCACCGAGTCCCCGTTCTTCACCGCCAGCCTGAAGGTCAACGAGCGGTGGTTCGCCAAGAACGAGCGCGCCCTGCCGGTCTCGATCGTCAACACGGGGTCCCAGATAGCCAACGCCATCGCCCCGCCCCTGCTCACCGCCCTGCTGCTGACGTCCGGATGGCGCGGCATGTTCGTCACCGTGGGCGCGCTGGGCATCGTCGTCATGCTGGTGTGGCTGCGGATCTACCGGGACCCGACCCTGCGCGAGCAGGCGCTGATCAAGGGCGAGGAGGCGGCGCAGGCGGCAGCCGAGGCGCGCGCGACGTCCGCGGGGCAGCAGGCGGGCTGGGGAGCGCTGTTCCGGCAGCGCAACACCTACTTCATGATGCTCGGCGCGTTCGGGATCTTCTACACCGTCTGGGTCTACCTGACCTGGCTGCCGAGCTATCTGGAGACCTCTCGCGGCTTCAGCCTCTCCCAGACCGGCTGGCTGTCCTCCCTGCCCTACCTCTGCGGCATCCTCGGCGTCCTGTTCGGCGGTCTGCTGTCCGGGCGCCTGATCCGCCGGGGTTTCTCCGCGGTTTCCTCGCGCAAGGTGCCCATCGTCGGGGGTGCGGTGCTGGCGGCTGCGGCGGTGCTGCCCGTGGCGTACGTCGAGAGCACCCCGCTCGCCATCGCCCTGCTCTCCCTCGGCTACTTCGCCGCGCAGGTACCCACGGGCTGCCTGTGGACCCTCGCCTCCGACATCGCAGAACCGCACCAGGTGGCTTCGCTGGGCGCCATCCAGAACTTCGGCGGCTTCCTCGGCGCCGCACTGGCCCCTATGGTCACCGGCGCCATCCTCGACGCCACGGGCAACAACTACACCCTGGTCTTTCTGGTCGGCGGCGCGTTGCTGCTCGTCGGCGCCCTCTCCTACCAGTTCTTCGTCAAGGAGCGCCGGGCATGAACACCCTCCGTGCCTTCTTCGTGATAGGACCGGCAGGCTCCGGGAAGACCAGCGTGGCCAGGCTGCTGGCCCAACAGTCCGGTGCCGCCTACCTCGACAAGGACACCGTCTGTACGAGGCTCACCGAGGCGCTGCTCGAACTCGCCGGCACGGACCCGGCCCAGCGCGACCTCAACCCGTACTACCAGTCCCAGGTGATGGACCTCGAATATCCGACCCTCCTGGACCTGGCCCGGGACAACCTGGCCGTGGGCCGGCCAGTGGTACTGGACGCCCCGTTCGGCCGCTATGTCTCCCGGCCCGGATACCTGGAGGAGGTGGCCGAACGGCACTCCTGGCCCCAGCATGTCGAGCCCGTGGTCGTACAGGTCCACGTGGATTCGGAGACCGCCCGCGAGCGGGTCAGGGCCCGCGGCTATGCCCGGGACCTGTCCAAGCTCGCCGACTGGGACGCCTTCTGGAAGAAGGCCCAGGAGAACGAGTGCCACTGGAGGGGCGGGCGCCGGCTGGTGTTGGACAACCGCGCCGACGGCGCCGTGACAGCGACGGCGGTAGCACACGCCCTGGAGGGTCTGACCTGACGAGGGGCCCGTACGGGCCGAGCCGCCGGGGACGGGACCGATCGTCCCCGGCCCCGTCCCCGGGACCCTGGCCCCGGTCCCTGGCTCTGGGGCCCGGTCCCCGGTCCGGCCGTCGCGCCTCTGATCGGCAGGCCGGGGCATCGTTCGGCGACTTGCTCCTGACGGGGCGTCAAGGAAGACCGAGGACCGTCAGCAGCGGAGCACTGTCAGTGGCGGGTGGCAGCATCGGACGCATGATGGACATCGCGGGATTCGACTGGCGGCCCTTTCTGCTCCGTTGGAGCGGTGAGTGGGCGGATTGCCCGCCGGACGGTGAGGCGCAGAGTGAGGACGACGAGGCCGCCCGGCGGGCGCGGTGGCTGGGGTTCCCGCCCGCGTCCGAGGAGCGGATCGCGGCCATGGAGGAGCGCCTTGGCCGCCGGATGCCCCCGTCGTACCGGGAGTTCCTCAAGGTCAGCGACGGGTGGCGGCACGCGGGCGAGTTCGTGTGGCTGCTTGCGGGTACCGCGGACGCACGCTGGCACAACGACGAGTCGGGGCTCGCGGAGATATTCGAGGAGTATCTGGACGAGGATGCCGGCCCCGAGGAGCGGGCGGAGGTCGACATCTGGCGGCGCGGGCTGCAACTCGATGTCGAGTCCGACGTCACCCATGTCCTCATGGACCCCGAGGAGGTGGATGAGGACGGCGAGTGGGCCGTGTACACATGGGCGAGTTGGCGGGGCGAGGCGCCCGAGCGGCACTCGAACTTCGTCGAGTTCATGCGTCACATGTACCGGGAGTTCCACAGCCTGCGGGCGAACCGGGGCGAGGACGACCCGGTGTTCGCCAACGACACGACGCGGGAGCTGGACTCGCTGGTGGAGGAAGCTCGGCTGGAGGCGCTGCGCGGTGCCTGGGAGCCGGCCGCGCAGGCGCTGAAGGAAGCCGCCGAGTACGGCAGACCGCGGGCCACCGGGCTGGGCGACCAGATACGCCGCCTGCTCGGAGAGACGTACATGGTGTACTTCAAGGAGTTGGTGACGGACCCGCGGTACGCGCCGGAGCTGCTGCCGCCGCTGGTGGCCGAGCATGCGGAGCACTCGTACCGGGACGACTCCACGCTGGAGTTCAATTTGCAGGGCGCCGACGAGGAGTTGGTGTCGCTGGCCTACGCGACGCTGGACCAGGTGCGGAACGGCACATATCGGTATACGGCGACCGGACCGTTCGGGGAGGCCGTCGAGCGGGCGCGGGAGCTGGCGCGGTGGGGAGACACCGACGGAGCGTGGCGGACGTTGAGGGGTGCTCTGCCGCTGTGGGAACCGCTCGGCCCGTATCACCTCGCGCCGCTGGGCTGGGTGGCCGATCCCGTACTCGGGCCGCTGCTGACCCCGGACCGGGGCCGCGAACTGCTGGCCACGCCAAGGGGCGGGATGGCGGGTGCGGAACCGCGGCCGACGGCCCCGCTCGACCCGGGCAACCTGGCGTGGCTCGCGGAGCCGGACCCTGGTAACAACCGCATGTCCTACCGGTTCGTCCTGGTAGAGGGGGCGGAGCCGGAGGAGTTGCCCGGACGTCTCGCGGACGGGGACGAAGCCGTACTGAGCCAACCCATGACGCTCTGGGAGGCACACGACAGAGCGCGGGAGAACGAGAAGGAGTCCTCGTCCTACGACGACAGAGCTCTCATGGCCGTCGGGCGAGCCGGCATCAACTGGAGCTTCGCCTTCGACGGCGACCCTGCCCCGTTCGACCGGCAGCGGTTCGTCTCCCCTGCCGCGGCCGCCGGCGCCGGCACCCGCGCGGTGGTGGTGTGGAGCGGCCTGAGGGGTTGGGACGGGGAGCCGTTCTTCCACCTTTCGGTGGCGCGAGACGGTGCCGAGCAGTACGCCTTCACCTACGCGGACGGAGAGATCCGGCAAAGCGGGAAGATACCGCGTGCGCTGGACCCGAGCCGGTTCTTCGGTGATCCGGAAGACGGCGCCGGGGCGGAACGGCGACTGCTGGAAGCAGTGGGCGAGGAGTTCGGTGCCTGCCTGCCGCGCCATGCCCTCGTCAACGGGCGGCTGCACACCTTCACCACGCGCTCCTGGACGCGGCCGCCCAGGGAGGGAGAGAGATACCTGGTGATCCGTATGAACTGATCCGAATGAACTGATCCGGGTGCACCCCGAGGACCGCGCTTTCAACGGACGGCGAGCGGGCGGGACGGGAGAGCGGGAGATGTCGGGCGGGGCAGAGCGATGAATTCGGGCGGCGGGGCGGGTCTACCCTGGTATGACTCGCATCATCGCTGACATCTCCGTATCCCTCGACGGCTTCGTCACCGGGCCCGACCCCGGGCCGGACAGCGGTCTGGGCACCGGCGGCGACGCCCTGCACACGTGGGCCTTCTCCGACGATCCCGAGGAACGACGGCTCGTGCGGGAGGCGACGGCACGCTCGGGCGCGGTCGTTCTCGGCCGCCGGCTCTTCGACCTGGTCGACGGGCCGAACGGCTGGAACGACGAGATCGGCTACGGCGCCGGTGAGGTCGGCAAGCCCCCGTTCGTCGTCGTGACGAGCTCGCCGCCGGAGTCGGTGCGGCTCACCGATCTCGACTGGACGTTCGTCACCACGGGTCTGCCCGACGCCGTCACCGCGGCGCGCGAACGCGCCGAGGCGGCGTCGGCGGACAGCGGCAAGGATCTCGACGTCGTCCTCATGGGCGGCGGCGCCACGATCCGCTCGGCGCTCGACGCCGGGCTGGTCGATACGCTGATGCTCCACCTCGCACCCGTCGTGCTGGGCGCCGGGACGCCACTGTTCACCGGTGCGGTCCCGCGCACGCTGGTGCAGCGGAGCGTGATCTCGACGTCGACCGCGACGCACCTGTGCTACGACGTCCTGTGATCGGCGGGGACGGGTGGCGGGCCTGTGCCGGTTTCCCTGCCGGGGCCGGGTGTTGATCAGTTGAGGGCGTCGCGCCGCGCCGAACCCCACTCCCACATGCTGCGCACCACCGGCTCCAGCGCCCGGCCCTGGCTGGTCAGTACGTAGCGGACCCGGGGAGGCCAGCCGGGGATGCGGTGGCGTTCGATGACTCCCGCGCTGGTCAACCGGGTCAGCCGGTCGGAAAGGACCTTGTCCGAGAGGGTGGGCAGGGCGGCGGAGAGCTCGGAGTATGTGGCCTGACCACGGCGCAGGAACTCGCGGACCACCAGCGGCGTCCAGCGGCCGGCCAGCGTGGCGAGGGTGATGTCGACGGGGCAGCGTGGTTCGCGGCCCGGTGGGAGCAGAGCGCTGTCCGGACAGTCCGCCAGCGGGCCGTCCCGGTCGCTCGCCGGTGCCTGTCCAACCGTTTGGTGAGTCACGATGCCCCCTTCTAACGTCCGTCGCGAACCGCCCGCCCGTTTCCCGCCAAGGGGGCCTTGTGCGTATCCACCACCTCAACTGCGGCTCGCTTCGGAAAGTTCCACTGCTCGGCGAAGAACCCGAGGCAGGTGCCGCGCCTCGCGATCTGGCCGCCGTCTGCCATTGCCTGCTCATCGAGACGGACTCGGACGGGCTCGTCCTGGTGGACACCGGCCTGGGCACCACCGACCTGCAACTCCCCGAACAGTCGCTGGGCGCGGACTGGGTGGCATACGCCCAGCCCGCGCTCGACCCTGCGGAGACCGCGCTGCGCCACGTCGGCCGCCTCGGGTACGCGCCGCAGGAGGTGCGGCACATCGTCCTCACCCACCTGCATCGCGACCACACGGGAGGGTTGCCCGATTTCCCGTACGCACGGGTGCATGTGCACCCCGACGAGTACCGGGCCGTCACCGACCCTGCGGCGCCGTACCACCGGCACAGCCTCGACCGCTTCATGCGGGCACACCGGGCGCACGCACCGCTGCTGACGCCTGCGCTCGTAGACGAGCGTACGGAGTGGTTCGGCTTCTCCGGCGTGGCGCGCCCGCAGGGCCTGGCGTGCGAGCTGCTGCTGGTGCCGCTGCCCGGCCACTCGGCCGGCCACGCGGGCGTCGCCGTGCGCTACGGCGACGGACGGTGGCTTCTGCACGCGGGTGACGCGTACATGTACCACGGCGAGATCGAGTGCACCCCGCCGCTTCCCCACCCCGCCCTCGAGCCGGTCCAGCAGGGAGCACAGACCGACTCCGCGGCTCGCGTCGCGGCCCGTGACCGGCTGCGCGGCCTCCGCCGCGACCACGCGGAAGAGGTCACCGTCTTCAGCGCGCACGACCCGTGGGAGCTGGCCCGGTCAGCGGGCGGTGAGGTGCTGGGGGGCGGGCAGCCGGGTGGCCGCGTCCGGTTCGTAGACGCGTGAGACCACCATGAACAGCAGGGCCACGCCCAGGGCCCCTGGGTCGGGGACTCCGATGGCGTGCTCGCCCACGTAACTGGCGCGGCCGCGCCGAGGGGTGAGGGACGCCGTGTTCAAGGCGCCCTTGACGGCTGCTTCGGCGGCAGCGGTGAAGGGGCTGTCGGCCAAGTTCCCGGCGGCACTGCCCAGGGCGTCGACGGCGGGCCCGAGCGCGTCCACGAGGGTGCAGTCGCCGATCTCGGCGCCGCCCACGCGGTGGATGGCCGCCAGACCGGCGGCGGCCGCGTCGGCGACCGCGCGAGTGTCAGGGGCTTGGTCGTCCGGCCAGGAGACGGCCGCGAGCTGCTGGAAGAAGAGCCCGAAGAGGGGGCCGCTGGTGCCGCCCACGTCGTTGAGGAACGCCTCGGCCAGAGCAGTCATGCCGTCGGTCCCCGTCGAAGTCAGCGTCTGTGCCTGTCGCACGCCGCCGAGGAGGTTGTCGCCGAAGTCGCCGTCACCGACGAGCTGGTCGAGCGCGGTGAGATTGTCGCGGACCAGGGAGACGACCTCCGCGAAGCCGTCGAGAACGGCCCGGCTGGACGGGGTGGGGGTACCGGTGGGCTCCTGGACGGCGGCGGCAGGGCCGGCGACGGCGGACGCGGCGGTGTCGGCCGTCAGGGTGCGGGAGGGGAGCACGAGCGGCGTGTCGGTGGGTGCCGTCCACAGCTCGGCCCATTCCGGCTTCATACGGGTGAGGGTGAGGGAGAAGCCGGCCATGTCCAGGGCCGCGGTGAAGGTGCCGGGCACGATGGCCAGTGGCTGGACGCCGCGTGCCGTGAGTGCCTCGTGCAGGAGGGAGCCGATGGCGTGCAGTTCCAGACCGGTCGTGGCGCCCAGGCCGTTGACGACGGCCAGCACCTGGTCCTGTCCGCCGGGCAGAGCCGCGAGCAGGTCGTCGGTCATCTGCTCTACCAGTGCGTCGACGGGGCGGTGCTCGATGGTGCCTGTGCCGCGCTCGCCGTGGATCCCGACTCCGTATTCGAGGGTTCCGGGCTTCAGGGGGAAGGCCGGTTCTGCGGTCGCCGGGGAGGTCTGGGCCCGGGCGGCGACAGCCAGGCTTCGCGAGTGCGCCACGATCGCCGCGCCCAGGGTGGCGAGTTCCTCGAGCTTGGCGCCCTGGTCGGCGAAGGCTCCGAGCAGCTTTTCCACGATGACGGTTGCTGCGGTGCCGCGGCGGCCGGTCGCGGTGTCCTTGTTGTCGGTCGCCAGGTCCTCGTCCACCAGCACGGTGGCCACGGGAATACCGTCGTGGCGCAGGCGTTCCGCGGCGATCTGGAAGTTGATCACGTCGCCGGTGTAGTTCTTGACGATGAACAGGACGCCGTTGCTCTTGGCGGCGGCCGAACCGGCCTCGTAGATCTGCCGGTTGTGCGGGGAGGCGAAGATCTCGCCGGGGCAGACGGCGTCCAGGCCGCCTGGGCCGAGCAGCCCGGTGTGCAGCGGTTCATGTCCGGAGCCACCGCCCGAGACCAGGGCGACGGTACGGTCCGGGCTGCTCGACCGCGCACGTAGGTAGAGGGGATCGCGGTGCACCTCGATCAGCCCCGGGTGGGCCAGGGCGAGCCCGCGCGCGGCGCCGGCAACAGTGTCGGTGGGCGGGAGGAAATACGTCATCGGTGGTGCTCCGTGGGTTGTGCGCACTGGTGGGTCTGGTGGGTCGTTGACGTTCGGGGGGTTCGGCTCGGCCGGTTCAGTCGGCTCGGCCGGTTCAGTCGGACCGGTCAGCCGGTCAGCCGCTCAGCCGGCCCGGCTGGAACGGGTGCGGGGCAGGCGGTTGCAAGGCTGTTGGTGATGAGCTCACGGTGCCGCCGCCACGTCGGCCAGAGCGCGGAAGATCAGGGCAGTCGAGGTGGCGCCGGGGTCCTGGTGGCCCACGCTGCGGGCCCCGAGGTAGGAGGCGCGGCCTTTGCGTGCCTGCAACGGGGTCGTCGCACGCATGCCTTCCTCCGCGGCGTCCGCGGCAGCCTGCGCTGCCGCGGCGAAGCCGTCTCCCTGGCGGGAGCGCTCCTCGAAGGCGGCGACGGCCGGAGCGTAGGCGTCGATCATCGTCTTGTCCCCGGGGGCTGCCGTGCCCAGTTTCCGGATGCTCTCCAGCCCGGCGGCCAATGCGGCGGCGAACGCCCGCTGGTCGGCGACCGGAACGTCGAGCGACTTGCCCAGGGCTCGGAAGGCAGCGCCGTACAGCGGGCCGGAGGCGCCTCCGGTGCTGGAGATGAGCGCCGTGCCGGTCCTGGTGAGCACCGCTCCGACCGTTTCCGCGTCGAGGTCGGCCACGACAGCGGCGGCGGCGGAGAAGCCGCGGTCCAGGTTGGTCCCGTGGTCGGCGTCGCCGATCGCCGAGTCGAGCTGGGTGAGGTGGTCCTTGTGCCGGCCCACGGCAACGGCGATGGCCTGCACCCACGCGCGGGCGAGGTCGATATCCATGGGGGTCTCCGTTCGGTGATCGGTGTGGACTGGGCGGTGGTTGGATGAGCCGGAGGCGGGGCGGCGTGAGCACGGCCGTCGGGCGTCGGTACCGGCGCCTCTTTCCGAGCCGTTGTGCTGTGCGCATCCCGCCTCCGGCCCGGCTCAGCTCCCCCAGCGCAGCGCCGGGGTGTTCACAGGTGCGTCCCACAGGGCGAGCATCTCGGCATCGGCCCTGCACACCGTGATGGAGACGCCTGCCATGTCCAGGCTGGTGACGTAGTTGCCGACCAGGTTCCGGGCGATGGTCACGTTCTGCGCCGCGAGCGCGGCTACCACCTCGTTGAAGACCACGTACAGCTCGAGGAGCGGCGTCGCGCCCAGACCGTTGACCATGACGATCGTCTCCTCGCCTGCGGCCAGTGGCTGGTCGGCGAGGATGGCGTCCAGGCAGACGGCCACGGTGTCCCGTGCGGAGCGGATCGTCTCGCGCCGACGGCCCGGTTCGCCGTGAATGCCGACGCCGATCTCGATCTCG
Organism: Streptomyces oryzae; assembly: GCF_017676365.1. Classification (GTDB taxonomy): domain Bacteria; phylum Actinomycetota; class Actinomycetes; order Streptomycetales; family Streptomycetaceae; genus Streptomyces; species Streptomyces oryzae. Next base: position 44,789 of record NZ_JADKMA010000001.1, on the reverse strand, counting down.
TCCGCGCCGAGCTCGAACCCGGGCCTGCCCGCTTCGGGGGTGGTGCACGCGCTCAGCGCCACAGCGAACGACCTGGTCGCCGCGTTCACCCGGTTGGCCATCGCGGCTACGGACGGAAGGTCACCGCCCTGCTCGGCCAGGGCACCGGCGATCTTCTCGACGAAGACCGTGGCGCCCGTGCCGCGCCGCCCCGCCGTCCCGGTGGAATCCTGCACCGCGACATCGTCGTCGACCGTCACGGATTCCACCGTGATGCCCTCGTCCTCGGCGAGTTCCGCTGCCATCCGGAAGTTGAGGCGGTCACCCGTGTAGTTCTTCACGACGAACAGCACGCCCGCGCCGCTGTCGACTGCCTTGGCCGCGGTCAGCATCTGGTCGGGCACGGGTGAGGTGAACACCTCGCCGGGACACGCGGCGTCCAGCATCCCGGTCCCGACGAACCCGCCGTGCAACGGCTCGTGTCCCGAGCCGCCGCCGGAGACGAGGGCCACCTTGCCCTGTCCCGCACCTCCCGCCCGGGTGATCACCCGGCCCTCGACGTCGACCGACAGGTCCGGATGCGCGGCCGCGATCCCCGCGAGGGCATCGTCGAGGACCCGCTCAGGGGCGTTGATGAGCTTCTTCACGATGCCGCTCCTTCGGAAACGGGCTCGGGCATCCGTACCGCGGCCGCCGACGGACGGGCCTTCAAGACGGCGTGGACGGCGCCGGCAGCGACAGCGCCCACTCCCTCCGCGAGCAGATAGACGGGCAGCTGCGCCCAGTGCACCGTGCCGCCGAACAGCTCGCCGGTGATCATCGGGCCGAGCGCCCTGGCCGGGTTGATGGCGCTTCCGGTGACGGGGGCCACCGGAATGATGACGGCGAACACCGCGAATCCGATGGCCAGGCCCGCGAAGCCCCCGTCCGCGCGCCGGCCGACGGCACCGAGGACCACCAGGACGAGGATGAACGTCCCCACCGCCTCGGCGAGGAACGCCTGCCCGGCGCCGACTCCCGGCCCGTAGGCGGCGATACCGAGGCCGGCGTCGACCGCCTGGTGTCCCAGCACGCCCACGATCGCGAGTGCGCCGATCACTGCTCCGGCGAACTGGGCGGCGATGTAGCCGGGGACCTCCCGCCAGGGCAGGTTCCTCGTGGCTGCGAGTGCCAGGGTGACGGCTGGGTTGATGTGGCAGCCCGAGACGTGGCCGATGGCGTGGACCATCGCGATGACGGCGGTGGCGAAGGCCAGTGAGATCATGCCCAGCTGCGCCATGGTGAACGGGGCGTCGCCGCCGACGATGGCGGTCGCGGGTACGGACCCGACGCCTATGAACACCAGCACGGCGGTGCCCAGCATCTCGGCGAGGAGCTTCTGTGGGCAGGAGTTGACTTCCATATGACGGCGTCCGGTACCGGCACTGGTACGGACGCTTCACCTCCTCCGCGTGACGCGGGCTGGGATGGGGAGGGGCCGCCGGACACGTCCTTCGCGGGTGGCACCCGGGCAGGAGCGGAGCCGGAAGATGAACGTCCGGACCGGCTTACGTTCATCATGGATGAACGTTGTTCGGGAAATTAAGCCCGGGTTTCACGCGTGTCAAGAGGTTCGGCACCGGGCAGGGACGGCGACCTGCAGGAACCGGGATGAATGCCCGGCGGAACCTCGCTCCCTCACGGCCCCGGGGTGTACGCCGCCCGGCGTGGAGCCCCCAGATCCCGGGAGAGGTTGCGGGCCGTCTCCCGTACGGCCACGGCAAGCTCCTGGCGCGCCGGCTCGCCCAGCATGCGTTCCACCGGCCCGACGATGCCGATGGCGCCCACCACCTCTCCGGAGCGGTCGAAGACCGGCGAGGCGATGCCCGCGTCCCCGATCGCCGACTCCTGGTCCTCGACCGCGTAGCCCGCCCCGGCGACATCCGTCAGCTGGTGCTCCAGTTCGTTGCGGGCGGTGACGCTGGCGCCGGTGAGCACTGCGCGCTCCCCCGTCAGCAGGCGCTCCCGCTCGGCCGCCGGAAGCGACGCGGCGATGGCCTTGCCCAGGGCGCAGGTGTTCCACGGGATGCTCGCGCCTACTTCGAGGATCTGCACCGCGCCCTCGGGACGGAACGCGTGGTGCACGACCAGCACGTGGTCACCCGTGAGGACCCCCACCCACACGGCTTCCCCGGCCCGCTTGGCCAGTGCGTCCGCCCAGGTCAGCGAGCGCGTCCGGAGTTCGTGCGTATCCAGGTAGGAATTGCCCAACTGCACCAGACCAGGGCCCAGCTGGTACTTCGCGCTGTCCTTGTCCTGCGAGACCAGCCCTTCGGTCTCCAGCGTGCGCAGCAGTGCGTGCACCGTGGGCTTTGCGACGCCCAGCCGGTCGGCGAGGTCGGTCACGCCCAGGCGGGGTCCGCCGGAAGCAAGCTCCCGAAGAATCTGCACTGCTCTATGCACGGCCTGGACCATAGAGATCTCCGATTCAGTATTGCTGAACAGTGTTCCGAGATTTACTGTGACTGTTCATGAGCGCACCCGTCGGCATCGTACTCGTGTCACACAGCGCCGAGCTCGCTGCAGGTCTCCACCTGCTGGTGCAGCAGATCGGCTCCGACGCCGTTCCCGTCGTCACCGCGGCCGGGACCGGCGACGGAAGGATCGGCACCAGCTACGAACTCGTCCGCGCCGCCGTCGAGGACGCCGACCGAGGCGGCGGCGTCCTGGTCCTCGCCGACCTCGGCAGCTCCGTACTGACCACCCGGACCGTGCTGGACGACCATCCGCGCGCCGACGTCGTGATCGCCGACGCCCCCTTCGTCGAGGGAGCCGTCGCCGCCGTGGTCACCGCCGCGTCCGGTGCCGACCTGCAAACCGTCGCCAACTCAGCAGAAGAGGCCCGCCATGTCCGCAAACTCTGACACCACATCCCCCAGCACCCGCCGCGAGGCCCAGGTGGTGCTCCCGGCCCACCTGCACGCCCGCCCCGCGGGACAGCTCGCCCGCGCCGCGGGCGGATTCCGCAGCGCCCTCGAACTGGACTACAACGGCAGGACGGTCAACCCCACCGGCGTACTCGGCCTCATGGGGCTCGGCGCCACCGCCGGCAGCACCGTCACCATCCGGGCCACCGGACCCGACGCCCACGAGGCCGTCACGGCACTGACGGAGATCCTGGCGAACGCCGAATGACCGCTGCCTGCCGGCCGGCGCCGGGCGCGGGTTCGGTACCAGGAGGCGTCAGGAGGCGATCAGTGAGCAGGAAGTCGGGCAGTTCGAACGCAGAGCCGTGCTCACGCTCACTCAGGAAGAACGTCCCACCGCTGGGGCTGAGATCCCAGCCGTGCGTAAGGGCGTAGTCGATGACCGTTCGTACGTCCCTTGGGGTCGGGTAGCTGCTGTCGCTCGCACAGCCCCACGGCAGGACCGCCTTTGACAACAGATCCGCCTGGAGCAGGCGGCTGTTCTTCCCGGCACCCCAAACGCGTACGCGAACGCACCGGTGACAGGCACGTTCTCCCGCCAGGTGATGGATCTGCCCTGTCCATGCGAACTCCCGTCCGCCTGCAGACAGCTTCCGCAACCGCTGTTTGATGCCGGCTCACCCACCTCACCAGTCGGAAATCGGAGTCAGGAAAGGAAGAGGACTGGAGCCTACGGGGTCCGTCCGGGTGCGGCCGTCTCGGCCTCGAAGGGTCAGGGGATGTGACAATGCGGGGGTGGAGCTACGTCAGGCGTGTCGTGCTGCGGGCATCGGGGTGGTGGCCGTCAGCGGACACGACGGTCGGCCTCGTGTGCATCGGGCCGTCCCGGCACTGTCCGCTCGGTTGGTTGTCAGTCTGAGTGACCCGATCGAGGTTCGCTACGACGGGCGGACCCGGAATGCCCAGGCGGTTGTGGCCGGGTTGATGCGGCCAGGGGTAGCGACTCCGGCCACGATTCTGCGGTCGCAGCAGCCTGTGGCATACGCCGAGTTGTCGCCATCGGCGTTGCAACGGCTGACCGGGGTGCCGCTGAGCGAGATGGACGCGGGCGGCGTCAGCGCTGATGCCGTCCTGCCGTGGGTGGCCGCACTGTGCGAGGAGCTGGCAGACCGACCGGTCGGTCAGCGCGAGACCGTCATGCGCGTCCGGCTCCTTGAGTACCTGGACCGGGCTGGTCACGGCAGTGGGCCCGAAGACGCCCTCCGAACTCTGGGCATGATCGGAGCCAGCAGAGGGACGGCGTCGGTTGCGGAACTGGCGCGATACGCGCACCTCAGCCCTCGGCGCTTGCGATACGTCATGGGGCGCTCGCTGGGGATCACCCCGAAATTCGCCTCCCGCGTCGCACGCTTGGCGTCCGCCGTCAGCCGCGCCGGCGCAGGCGCGGACTCATGGGCTCAAGTGGCCGCCGAGTCGGGCTATCACGACCAGAGTCACCTTGTGCATGACTTCCGCGACCTCATGAACACGACTCCAGCCGCGTGGCTCGATGAAGAGGGCCGAAATCTACAAGGGTGGCGACGCCCTGCCCCATGACCATCGGAGCATGAACAGTCAACTGATCCCCAAACTGCTGGTCTCCGATGCCGACGCAGCGATCACCTTCTACACCCAGGCGCTCGGAGCCGAGGTGAACCTCCGCGTCGCCGACGACCACGGTGTCGTGAACCACGCCGATCTCACGCTCGGTTCCGTCGGCTTCGCGCTGGCACAGAGCGTTGAGGAGTGGGGTTGGAACGATCCTGGATCAGTGGGTGGCTCGCCTGTCCTGATCATGCTCACAGTGCCCGACCCCGATGGGACGGCGGACCGTATGGTGCAGCACGGGGCGCAGCTCGTCATCCCGGTCGACAACCGCCCCTACGGCAAACGGCAAGGCAGAGTGAAGGACCCGTTCGGCCACCTCTGGGTGATCAGCGGAGAGCTTCGATAGGTCACGGGTCCTTCGACCTCCTCCCCCGAGCTCTTCGGGCGCCGGACAGCTCCACAGACCGGGTCAGGCTCCGATGAAGGTTACGGTTTCCGCCATCTCCGCCCGTCCGGTACGCAGCCGTGAGGCGTCTTCCTTCTCGAATCCCACCGAGATGCCGCAGAACAGTACGAGCCTGTCATCGGCTCCGACTGTCTGGTTGACCGTCTTGCGGTACATGGTCCACATCACCTGGGGGCAGCTGTGCAGTCCTTCCGCCCTCAGCAACAACATGACCGTCTGCAAGTACATCCCCGCGTCCCCCCACTGACCAGGCCCCATCGTCCGGTCGAGGTAGCAGAACAGGACCACTGGTGCCCCGAACGCCGCCGAGTTCAAGGCGGCGATCTTCTTGGGCCGGTCGGGGTCGTCGCGCTCGATTCCCAGCGCTTCGTACCGCTGGGCGGCCGCGGCGGAAAAGCGGTCCAGATACGGGGAGGTGAGTTCGGCCGGGTACATCGGATACTCCCGCTCATCACCCGGGTCCCCGGCGAGTGCTCTGGCCGTCGCGCGTCTCTTCAGCGCGGCCAGGGGCTCGCCGGTCACGACATACACGTGCCACGGCTGGAGATTTCCGCTCGACGGAGCCCGCGTCGCTGCCGTCAGCACTCGTTCGAGTATTTCTCTGGAAACCGGCTCATCGCTGAACGCCCGCACGGCCCGGCGGCTGTCCACGGCCTCATACACATCCACGCCTGGTCGTCCTCCCGCTCAACCGCAACTCCCTTACCCTATTCGGCGGTCAGCGTCGGCCCCGATTCACGACAGCCGCTCGGCCTTGGCTGCGCTGAAGCCGCTGGGCGAGCTCAAGGCCGGTGATGTGGTGCTTGTTCATGCCGCGGCCGGCGGCGTGGGGCAGGGCGCTGTCCGTCTCGCCCGCCACTACGGTGCCCACGTGATCGCTACGGCGTCACCGGCCAAGCACGTCACCGTCAAAGCACTTGGCGCCGACGAGGTCCTGGACAGCCGGCGCCCCGATCTGGCTGCGGAGATCACCCGCTTGCCCGGCGGGGTCGACCTGGCCCTGGAATCGGTGGGCAAGGAGACGTTCGGACCAGCCTGGCGGTCACCAAACCCTTCACCGGACGCATCGTCGTCTTCGGCGCCGCATCCGGCGACCCCGGCTGACCACGCACGCCCTGATCTCCACCCACCACGCCCACCTGAGACCCACCCAATGCCCCGCTGCCGGCCCGTTGGAGGCGGGGGGGGCTCCAGCCCGCCCGCTTGGGCAGTCTGCGCCCCGGCCCCTACGGGGTGGCGGCGTCGCGGCAGGCTCGGTGGCCCCAGCCTGAGGCGATCTTGGTGATGTCCGCCCCCGCTTCGTAGCGGGAGTTGCAGTGACCGCAGCGGCCGGGGAACTTGGCCTTGATGACCGGGCCAGGGCCACCGCCCGACGCACGGCGCGTGCGGGCCTTGCGGGAGCGGGCCGGGCGCGGCGGTTTGTCCTCGGTCGCGGGGCTCGGGCGCGGGACGTCGGTGGCGCCGTGCGCCGTGCCTGCGGGGGCCTGCTCGGTGGCTGCGGTGCTGGCGGCTGCGTCGGCGATGGCGTTGAGGGGGTCGCCGTTCACCTGGTGGGCGAGTACGTGCTGGAAGACCACGTCGCGGCCTTCGAGGAGGGCGTCGATACGGACGACCAGGTCCTTGTTGGCCACGGGCTTCTTCGACGCGGTCTGCCAGCCGTTGCGCTTCCAGCCGGCGATCCACTTGGTGACCGCGTTCATGGCGTACTGCGAGTCCATCCGGACCTCCAGCGGCACGGCCGGATCGGTGGCCTCCAACAGCTCGGCCAGCGCGGTCAGCTCGGCGACATTGTTCGTCGTGCGGCCGAGCGGACCCGCCTCCCAGCGCTGCGGGGAGCCCGCGGGGTCGGCGAGCACCCAGGCCCAGCCCGCGGGTCCGGGGTTGATCTTGGCGGCGCCGTCACACGCCGCGACCATACGTTCTGGCATCCCCCGATCATGCCAGGTCCCACAGGCCTCACAGGTCCCTGACCCCTCCCGGCTTCCCAGCTGCTCCCGCATGCAGGAGCAGCAACCACAGGTGGCATCGCGAGCGGACCCGACTCGAATCGGATTCGCATCCGGCTCGAACCCGATGTACGCCCTGCCCGGCTACCGCCCGAATCCTGCCCGAACCCCGGCGCCAGATCCCCCGACAATGGAGGCTCTTGAATGACCGATCGGATCTCTCCCGCCCGCACTCCTCAGGACCTACCTCAATGAGTTGATCACCGGTGGGATCGGCGACAGCCCGCTGCGGCCGGACGGAACGCTCAAAGTGCGCGGCGAGTACGCCTATTCCTCGGATCTGTGGGCGTAGGACATGCTGTGGGGGCGCGACACTGCGCAGCCCGCACCCGTATGCGCGGATCAATTCGATCGACGTCGGTCCCGCGCTCAAGCGCCCCGGCGTATGCGCGGTGCTGACTCATGAGGACGTACCCGGCGAGCCGCCGATCGGCACGATGCCGCGGTGGCCGGTTTCGAACGAACCGTACGGCACCGTTCGACGCGTGGCTCGCCAAATCCGACCGCGTCGACCACTGAGAACCCGGCAACGCCTGCTGACAACCCGGCAACGCCATGGCAAAAAGCATCCTCACAAAAGCGTTGGACATGGCACCGGCCGCAGGCAACCGGAGACAGGTCTCGTAGGGTCACGGGGGTGAACGGACACGACGCCACCGACGGCATGGCCACCCCCGACGCCGAACTCCCGATGCTGACCGTCGCCCAAGCCGCTCAGCTGCGGACTCTGGCCGCGCCACACATGCAGCAGGACCACGAGTACTCCCTGCGCAGCCTGGCGCAGCAGTGCAGGCACACCCCGCAGGAGCGCTGGCCCGAGCTGGTCGCGGCACACTTCGCCAACCTCGCGGACGCGAGCGCGGGCGGCGAGGACGCCGGTGAACTGCTGCGGGCCGCGTACCCGAGGCTGCTGCCCGCCGAGGCCCTCACGCCCGACCTCGCGGGCGCCATGAGCTACGCGCGGGTGGTGGCCGACGGGCTCGTCTTCGGCTACGCACTGGACGGCGCCACCAGCGTACGGGTGCTCACCGACCAGGATGTCGCGCGCGCCGGACTGCAGGAGCTCGGCCGGGCGGCGTACGCGAACCTGACGCAGCTGCCCGTCGAGCATGCTGAGGTGCCCCTGGACGGCGGGGCGCTGCTGCACTCGGTGTACGGCGATTCCCCGTTCGTCGCGAGCAAGGCGCTGTTCCTGTCCGAACTGGCCCGGCAGCTGACCGGGGAGCAGCTGCCGGATGCCGGCGCCCTGGTCGTCGTGCCGACCCGGCATCTGCTGGCGTACCACCCGATAGCCGACGGCACCGTGGTCGACGCCGTCAACGGCCTTGCGGCGTACGCCTTCGGCGCGTACGAGGACGGGCCCGGCTCGCTGTCGCCGCGGCTCTACTGGTGGCACCAGGGCAGTCTGACCTCCCTCACCGTCATCGACGACGACGCCCGCACGTTCTCCGTCCAGCCGCCGCCAAAGCTGCTCGGCGCCATGAAGAGCCTGGTCGGCCTCGACAGTGCCGGCCGGCTGGCCACCCGCGCAGCGGCTGAGCCCCCGGACGCCGCCGAACTCTCGCGCACCGCGGGAGAATCCCTCACCTGCCTCATGGGGGACCCGGCCGGGCTCCGCGACGCCTTCCGCTCGGCTCTGGCCCTCGCCCACGCCCGCTGCGCCACGGACCCCGACGCGGCCCGGATCGACACCTGGGACCCGTGGGCCGTCGCCGTTCAGCTCGGTGCGGCGCTGTTCACCGGTGCGGACCCGCAGGAGTGCAGGCTGGGCGAGGACCACGCATGGCAGATACCCGCCACCCCGGCGGACCCGCCGGCGGATGCCCGTGCCTGGCTCGACGCCTTCTACGTCTGCGTCGTCTGCCGTCAGCGGGAACGGCTCGACCGGCTGTGCCAGGTGCCGTTGGAGGTGCTGCGGCAGGACGAGTCCGTGGACGAGTACGTCCTGCACTGGATCGACACCCTGCAGACGTACTGGGCCCAGCGCCCCATGGACGACGTCGCACAGAAGCTGATCACCACGATGGAGACGTCCGCACCCGACACCGCGACCAGCACACCCAAGGACTTCGTGAACCGGATCGACTACCAGCCGGTCGCCCTCTTCCACCGCTTGATCACCCGCGACCACGACGCCTTCGCCGAAGCCCTCGGCGAAGCCCTCGCACACCACGGCGCGTACTGGGGCGACTCGGCGGCACCGCGCGCCCAGGTGGCGCTCGGTCCGCTGGCGATGGCGAGCCTGGCGTACGACTACGGTTTCCCCGTCGAGCTCAAGCAGCCCTGTCTGCCCACGTATCTGCTCAACCGCGAACGGATCGAGGTCATCCCCGGCTGACTCCGCGGTTTCGCGCCTGCTTGCGGTAGCCGTCCAGGACGTCCTGGCGGAGCAGAGAGGCGAAGCCGGCGGATTCCAGCCGCAGGCCCAGTTGTGCCTCGTCGACGCCGAGATCGGCTGCGGTGTGCGCCAGATGCCAGTCGTTGGCGGCCAGGCGGCTGAGGAGATGGCCGCGGCGGACCTGGTTCTCCGACAGCCGGAACGTCTTGAGGTAGGCGATCCTGCCCCTGTCGTCGGTGATGGCCTCGCCGATGTGGTTCTCCTCCTTGGGCCGGAACGGCGGCAGAAAGCGGGAGAGGGTGAAGCGGCCCAGGCGATGGACCGTCTGCCAGGCGTACTCGTGGTCCAGCAGACCGGCGGCCATGGCCGAGTCGTGAAAGTGCGTCCAGGCGTGCTCCTGCTCGGCGACTGCCCCACGCAGATCGGCCAGGGAGCGGACCCGCTCGTCGGGGATGCGGGCCCGGAAGTCCGGCACCGGCGGCATCAGGGTGGCGTAGTGGTGGATGAGTTCGCCGTACAGGTCCTGCAGAAGAGTCGGATGGAGCGCGCGGTAATCGTCGGGGTGCGGGACCACGAACGCGGCCGCGAGTGCATCAGCGACGTAAACCAGCACCCCGCACTGGCCGGGGTGGATCTCGAAGATACGCAGGGCTTCGGCGAGTCCGCGTACTTCCGCGCCCACATACGCCTCCTCGACACGTGGGGAGAGCCCTTGGCGGATCGCGCGCTGCGACCACTCCTCCCAGGCGGTCGAGGGGCCGCCGAAGTGCAGTGCCAGGTAGCCCTCCAGTGCCAGGTGCAGCGGGAGGAAGCGCAGCCGGTCCTTGGCCTGGCGGCGGGCCATTCCTCGGTGGAAGCGCAGGCCCATCGTGGCGGGAGCGGAGGTGCCGTTTGCCGACATGTGAGTGCCGTAGGCGGCTGCGGGTGTGCCGTCGCCCGTCCATGTGGCGACGAATCCGTGCGGGATGTAGGAGATGTAGGCATGGCGGGGGCCGGCCTCGACCAGACCTGTCGCATCGCCGTAGAGCTGCGAGCGCAGACGGAGATCGTCGACAGGGTCGGCGCGCACGAGCGGTACCAGACGGACCGCGCCCCAGACCTGGGAGGGGCGGGTGGCCAGGCCGGTCAGGTCCAGGGTCGTCATCTCGGCTGCTCCCGGTGGTGTTCGCTCAGCATCCGGGCGGCGCGGGCATACATGTAGGCGGTCAGTTCGGCCAGGCCCGTCCGGCCTTCCGCGAACTGGGCGACTTCCACCAGTGCGGGAAGGTCTTCGGCGTCACGGATGCCCGCTGTGGGCACGGACGGGGAGAGCCGGCGCACGTCGAAGTCGGCCGCGTCGTAGACGGGGTTGAGGTGCACGATGCTGGTGCCGCGCCGGGGGTCGAGCCTGACCCGCCAGACGCGCAGTACTTCGGCGGCCAGGCCGGGTGGTGCGTTGTCCCATCCGTCGGAGACGATCAACAGCCTGGACGGGCTGGTGCCGAGCGCGTCGAGCACCCGGCGGCCCAGCGGCGTCGGCCCGTACGGGTGGCCCAGCAGCGCGTCGGTCCGTCCGGATGTCCACAGCGCGGTGTAGTCGCTCGCCAGGGCCGCGAGCAGATAGTGGCAGGCCAGAGCCACGGCAAGCGGTCGGCGGCGCTTTTGGCCCGAACCGGACGCTGAGAAGCTGTCGTCCAGTACGGCGGTGACCTTGCCCCAGCTCCCCCGGTGGGCTCCGGCAACCCGGTCGGCGGCGGATTCCAGGGCGTGGGTGAGCTCGGTGCGCCGGCGCAGCCGGTCCTCGACCGGCAGCGACAGAACGTAGGTCGCCAACCGGGTCAGCGGCATCCTGGTCAGGTCCGCCGGCACAGCTGTGGTCCCGCGCCTGCGCGCGGCCTCCTGCACGCGCAGGGTCTCCAGGCGGGTCATCCGCGGGGCGATGCGCTCCAGGAACACATCCCGGGCGATGCCGTGCTTGGCGGCGAAACCCTCGGCAGCGGTATAGGGCAGCTCGTACAGGGCGGCCTTTTCGTAATGCGCGCGGCGCCACGTCTCGAAGAGGGGTGTCGTATAGCGCGGGCGGGACAGCGGTGCGAACAGAAATGCCCCCAACTCTTCACCTGCGGGGGTCAGATGTGCGCGCCCGGGGGCCAGGTGTGCGTGCCGGAGAGCTCGCTTGAGGCCGCTGCGGTATTTCACGGCATCGAATGCCAGGTCCGGGCGGGCGGACAGCCAGTCACGCATGATCGCGCGGGTGCGGCGGTTGTTGACCCCGGCCCGGCCCAGCGCGCCGAACAGGCGGTAGACGCGCTGCGGCGGAAGTGTCGCCAGCCGGCACGCGATCAGCCGGCCCTCGCTGCGGCGCTGGTCGGCAGTGGCCTCGCCCGTGGTCTCCAGCAGACGCCGGATGACGAGCGCCGCGTTGTGGTCGTTGATGTCGAGCGCGAGGATTCCGGCGTACAGGTCACGGTAGTTCCCCAGCATGTACGCATGGAGAAAGTCCAGGGACAGTCGCTGCTCGCCCGCGTCGGTGTGGAATTCACGCTGGCCGGTGGAGGTGATCGCGGCGTTGACGAAGAGCAGCACATCTTCCGCCGCGACGACATCCCCGTACGAATCCATCGGCTTTCCCCCATGCGTGCGGATGCCGGCCGGGGAATGGGGGCACGAGCTGCGAATCATTGCTTCATAGGCACGTTCCGGAAGTCGCACCGGAGTCCCGCGGCCGGCCACAGGACCGTAACAGAGCAGGCCACGACCGACTACGGGTTATCCACAGCCCCGCGAGAGCCGGGGGCGGCCGTTGGGGGCCGTGGTTCCCCGCCCGCTACCGGCGCAATGAGATGGACGCCTACGACCGGGACCTGGCACTCTGCGGTCCGGGCAGGCAGCCTGCCACCGAAGGTCGCATGGGAGCGCCAACGCATGAATACGCCGCCGTCGCCGTCATCAGCGTCGACGCCCGGGACGGGGCGGACTGACGGAGCCTCCGTTCGGATCGGTGCTCTCGCTCCGCTGTCCCGGCCCGGCTGGACCGAGGCGGGCCGGCACCTGCTCGCTGGGCTCGAACTGGCCGTTGCCGAAGTCAATGACGCCGGCGGGATCGCCGGATGCCCCCTCGAACTGGTGGTACGGGACACCGCGGCCGATCCGCGGAGAGCAGCGGCGGCCGTGGAGGAACTGGCCCACCTGGGTGTGGCCGCCGTGGCCGGGGAGTATCACAGTGTGGTCGCTCGGGCCGCTGCCGCCCGGGCCGACGCGCTCGGCCTGCCGTTCCTCTGCTCGTCAGCCGTTCTCGACGCGCTGACCGAGCAGCCGACGGACTGGGTCGCGCGCCTTTGTCCGGCGCAGTCCCACGGCTGGCGGATCTACGCGGACTTCCTCCTGAGTGAGGGGCACAGCCGCATCGCCGTTGCAACCCAGTCGAGTGTCTACTGGGCCTCGGGGACCCGGATCCTGCGGGACCACCTCGCCGCTCACGGTGGCAGCGTCGTCGAACTGGACATGGGTGCGCTCGCTCCCGGGGACGTGTGCGGCGAACTCGTCGGCAGTGCCGCCACAGCTCTCCTGCTTCTGGTCGGCCACCCGGACCCCGCAGTGCCGATCGTCCGGTCCGTCCGCGGCGATCACCGACTCGCCGAGGTCATGATCGGTGCCCCGGCCGGGCAGCCGGAGTTCGCCGAATGGGCGGCTTTGCTGGGCGGCGACGGCGCCGGGATCCCGTTCCTGCGCTACCTGCCCGAGCGCCTCGGTCCACTCGGTGCACGAGTCGGGGCGGCCCTCCATGAGCGGCTCGGCGAAGCGCCCTCCTTCGTCGCGTTCGAGGGCTACGACACGGTCGCGGTCCTCGCCGAAGTGCTGCGTTCGCACGGCTCGGACCGGGCGCGCATCGCGGAATCCTGGTCGCACGTCGCGGTCGAAGGCACTCGCGGGAAGATCCGGTTCTCCCGTACGCCAGGCATCAGCGTTCGGCAGTGGGCCTGGGCGCCGGTCCAAGTCGTCGACCGGGATCCGGCCGAACCCGATCGCTTCCGGATTCGTCGCAGCGGCTGAGCCCCGAGGTCGCACCGCCCCCGGTCCGCCCCTCGAACTCCCCTCAGGGCGTGCCGATTCCGGAGCCGCGAGAGGCTCCGCCCCGCACGGTGTTCTGTCAGTACCCGCTGCCATGATGTGGCCCATGAGCCACATCATCACGATGAGCACCGCTGAGCAGAGCCGCGTCGTCTCCTACCTCCAGGGCGAACTCGACGAGACCCAGCAGAGCGTGCTCACCGAGCACATACGCCCGGCCGCCCAGAGGGACCAGCTCAGCCTGGAACGCCAGGGCATCGATCTGGGCCTGACCATCCCCGAGGCGCTCGACCATCTCCTGGCGGGGTATGCCGACGCGGAAGGCGACCACGTGGGCCAGGCGTACTACAAGGCGCTCCAGCACATCATCGACTGGAGCGGGTCCGACCCGATGGATTTCGGCGTGTACTCCAAGCCCTCCACGTTCTTCGGGAGCATGGGCGAGGAGCTGCAGCGCCTCGGCGTCCCCGCCGGTCTGCTGCCGCTCGACTTCCTGTTCGCCGGGCCGCCCGACGAGATCCCGTTCCACATTCCGACGCCCATGGACGGGTATCCGGCCATCGGCCGGCTGCCGCTGGCCCAGGCCAAGCCGCTGGCCGACGCCTACGCCGAAGTGCTGGACCGCATGGACAGCGCCTTCAGCCAAGAGGCGAAGCGGCTCATCGAGATGATGCAGAACGAGCACGACGAATGGCAGACCTCGCTCAAGTACGGATACACCATGGACACGCTGTTCTTCGCCCTCCAGGGCTGACCGGCTCCTGGCCGGGCCGGGCGCGGGGGCTCACCAGCCCCCGTCGCCGAACTGCTCCAGCAGCGCGTCGGCCGGCAGATCCTCGGCGGGGCGGGCGGACGCGCCGCCGTGGAGGTGCTGTTCGGTCCAGATGACCTTGCCGCCCGGCGTGTAGCGGGTGCCCCAGTGCTGGGCGAACTGGGCGACGAGGAAGAGGCCGCGGCCGCCCTCGTCCGTGGTGGACGCGCGGCGCAGATGCGGTGAGGTCCCACTGCCGTCGGCGACCTCGCAGATGAGGCTGTCGTCGTCGTGCAGGAGCCGGACCTGGATCGGCGGCCTGCCGTAGCGGATGGCGTTGGTGATCAGCTCGCTGAGGATCAGTTCGGTGGTGTGGCCGAGCTCCTCCATGCCCCACTCGCGCAGCCGCGCGGCGCATTCGGCGCGTACCGGTGCGACGGCCGCGGGGTCCGGCTCCACTTGCCACTCGGCGACCTGCGTCGGATCGAGCCGCCGGATGCGGGCGACCAGCAGCGCGACGTCGTCGGACGGGTGTGCGGGCATGACGGAGTCCGCGACCGTGCGGGCGGTCTCTTCCGGAGTGCTGCCCGCCGTCCGCTCCAGCACCGTGCGGAGGATTTCCAGGCCGGTGTCGATGTCGCGGTCCCGGCTCTCGATCAGGCCGTCGGTGTACAGGACGAGGCGGGCGCCCTCGGGGAGGTGCAGCTCCGTGGTCTCGAAGGGGTGACCGCCCAGGCCAAGCGGCGGGGACGCGGGTACGTCCGCATAGCCGACGGTGCCGTCCGGGTACACGACGGCGGGGCAGTGGTGCCCGGCGCGTGCCAGGGTGCAGGAGCCGGTGACCGGGTCGTAGATGGCGTACAGGCAGGTCGCCCCGGCCACTTCCTCGTACTGCCGCCCGCCCGCGAGGCCGGTGCGGCTGTCTTCGTCGTCGATGCGGACGACGAGCTCGTCCAGGCGGGCGAGCACCTCGTCGGGCTGCAGGTCGAGGGCGGAGAAGTTGTGTACGGCGGTGCGCAGGCGGCCCATCGTCGCGGCCGCGTGCAGTCCGTGCCCGACCACGTCGCCGACGACGAGGGCGACGCGGGTGCCGGAGAGGGGGATGACGTCGAACCAGTCGCCGCCCACGCCCGCCTCGGCCGGCACATAGCGCCAGGCCGCCTCCAGCGCGGCGTGCTCGGGCAGCCCGCGGGGCAGCAGGCTGCGCTGCAGGGTCACGGCCATCGCGTGCTCGCGGGTGTAGCGGCGCGCGTTGTCGATGGCGACGGCGGCCCGCGCAGCCAGCTCCTCGGAGAAGGACACGTCGTCCTCGTCGAAGGCCGGCGAGTCGCCGCTGCGCCAGAAGTGCGCGATGCCCAGGACCACTCCCCTGGCCCGCAGCGGGACGGTGATCAGCGAATGCACGCCGTACTCCAGGGTCCGCCGTGCGCGGTCCGGGTCGTGGCGCAGCCACTCCTCCGCGCTGTGCAGATCAGGTTCCAGCACCGCCTGCTCGGCGTCGAGAGCCCGCTCCTGCGGCGAACCGGTCCGGAAGGTGATCGCTTCCCCGACCTCGTACAGCGGCAGCCCCGCAGGTGTGTCGCTGACCGCCATGCGGCGCAGCCGGCGCTGGGTCTGCGGAGCGGGCTCCTGGCCGCGTACGACCTCGTCCAGCAGGTCGACGGCTGCCAGGTCGGCGAATCCGGGCACCGCCACCTCGGCCAGCTCAGCGGCCGTATGTGCCACGTCCAGCGTCGTGCCGATCCGCACACCCGACTCGTACAGCAGTTTGAGCCGTTCCCGTGCCACCTGCGCGCGGCCCGAGACGGCCGACAGCTCGGTGGTGTCGCGGAGCGTCACCACGCTGCCCGGCTCCCCGCCGTGCGGGGCCGTGGGGCGGATGTTCACCGCCAGCAGCCGGTCGCCGGACAGCCGTACCTCGTCGGTGACGGCGTCCCCCGAGGCCAGCAGCTGCGTCATCCGCTCGTCCAGGCCCAGCTCGCTCACGTAGCGGGGCTCGGTGCCGGCGGCGGGCAGATCCAGCAGGCGCCGGGCCTCGTCGTTGGCCAGTACGAGACGCCCCTCGGGGCCGAGGATGAGCACGCCTTCCCGCACCGCGTGCAGGACCGCGTCGTGGTGCTCGTACATCCGCGTCATCTCCGCCGGCCCGAGTCCGTGCGTCTGGCGCAGCAGCCGTCTGGAGACCAGGGCCGTTCCGGCGGTGGCGGCCAGGAGCGCTGCGGCACCGGCGCCGAGAATGATCGGAAGCTGCTGGTTGATCATGCCGGTGACGTTGCGGACGGCGAGGCCCGCCGACGCTATGCCGACGATCCTGCCGCTCGAGTCCCGCACGGGCACCACTGCCTGGACGACCTCGGTGTCGCCGCCGGTGCGAGGCCCTGTGACGGTCTCCACGGTGGTACGGCCGTGCAGCGAGGGCTCAATCGTCCCGACGAACTTCTTGCCGATCAGTGACGGGTTGGGCTGGGTGAACCTGATGCCCTTCCGGTCCATCAGCACGATGAAGTCGACGCCCGCGTCCTTGCGGGCCGCCTCGGTGCGTGGCTGGAGCACCTTCGGCGGATTCGGGCCCTGTATCGCCTCGGCCACGCCCGGGGAATGCGCGAATGCCTGGGCCACCGCGACCGACTTCTCCCGGGCCCGGCCCTGGCCGTCCCGCTGCGCCTGCACCAGCTGTGCGGTCACAGCGGCCGCGACCAGCAGCAGCACCAGCCCGACCTGCAGCACGAACACCTGACCGGCCGCCGTACGCAGGCGCAGCCGCCGACGCCCCTTCTCTCCGGAGCTGGCGGACGGGTGCTCCGTCCGGTTCCGGGGACGGCGGAAAGGCAGCTTCATGAGTCATTCCTAACACCTTGCTCCCCTCCGGACCCAAGCTATGCGCTAGTCGGTACTCCAGTTGCGGTTCGCTGTTCCTGCTGGTCAGATGCTTGTTCCTGGGCGTAGCGAGACGATTCCGGGGCGTAGCCGGAGCAGGCGCGGGTGGGGTCACCACGGCACACGCCGCGGATCGGCCAGCGCCCTCACAACGGCCCTCAGACGACGTCGAATTCGTTGCCCTCGGGGTCCTGCATGGCCGTGGCGTAGAGCCCCGTGTCCGGCTCGTCCTTGATCCGCAGCACGGTGGCACCAGCTTTGACCAGCCGTTCCACCGTAGCCTCGACCCGCTGGGTGCGGACATCCAGCGGGACGTCACGGCCCCCACCGACCTTCAGGTCGAAGTGCCACCGGTTCTTGGCGGCCTTCGGCTCAGGAACCTGCTGGAACCACACCCTCGGTCCACGTCCCGTGGGGTCGATGATCGACTCCGGAACATCCCCGGCGCCGGCCGGCAACTCCGCCTCGGGCACCCCCACCGCCGCCCAGTAGGAACGCCATGTGGCGTGCCCGCCCGGCGGAGGCTCAGGCACATAGCCCAGGGCCTCGGCCCAGAAGGTCACCATTCTCTGCGGATCGGCGCAGTCGATCGTCAGCTGCACTGTCATCTCCATGCCCGGAGCATCCCAGGCCGCTCTGACAGCCGAGCCACTTCCGCAACAGGCCCTACGGGACGAGTTCCCGCAGCCGCACGGCGGACCGGGCCTTGGGGCTGCCGTTGCCGCACAGCGCCTGCCCGTACAGCTTCGACAGCGCGTCGTCGATGGGGTGGGGCTGCGGCTTCCCGGCGGAGTCCAGCCGGTTCCACCTGATGAGGTTGATCGCGACGGACATCTGACGCTTTCCGTCGGCCCGGGTCAGGGACGTCGTTCCGGCCCCCCAGACTGTGCCGTCATGGCCCCAGAAGGTGCCGCAGCCCGGGACACTGACCTTGTGCAGACCCAGGCCGTACTCGATCGTCGTCCCGTCCAGGGCGCGGACCGGGACCGTGCGCTGCATCTGCGCCAGCGACGACCGGTTGACGAGCTCGCCGTCCAGCAGCTTGCCGTAGAAGCGGTTGAGATCTTCCATGGTCGACACCAGACCGGCCCCCGTCCCCACCCAGGACATGTTGTAGACGCTGTAGTCGCGCGGCGGGTCGATGAAGCCGTGCAGCGCCTCGTACATCCGCGAGTGCGGTCCCCTGATACGCGGTTCGGACGGGAACTCGGTGTGCCGGAGCCCAGCGCGCTCGATGACGTGCCGGGTGATGTACTGCTCGGCCGGGGTGCCGGTCACCTTCTCCAAGAGTTGGCCGAGGAGCAGGTAATTGGTGTTGGAGTACACGCCTTTGGCGCCGCCTGGCTCACCGGCGGGAGGCGCCGCGAGCCCCAGCTCGATCAGCTCGGCCGGGTGGAACTGCCTGAACCGGTTGTCGTCCAGGCTCTCGGGCCCCGGCGGGGACTTCCTCAGCGACGGGAAAGCGTAGGGAATGAAGTCGCTGAGCCCGCTGGTGTGGTTGAGCAGCATCCGGACCGTGATCTTCTCGCCGCGCTCCCCCGGTACGAGCTGCGGCAGATAGTCGCCGATCGGCGCGTCGAGCCGGATCCGCCCCCGCTCGACCTGCTGCATGACCGCGACGGCGGTGAAGGTCTTGGTGACGCTGCCGACGCGCTGCCGCATGCCGGGCTTCACGGGCCGGCCGGTGCTGAGATCGGCGACCCCGGAGGCGCCGCGCCATGTCCGGCCGGCATCGCGTACCTCGGCGTACACCCCCGGCATCCCCGCGCGGTGGACACCGTCCATGGCGGACTGCAGCTCGGCGGGGTCAAGGCCCCCTGACGCGGCCTTGCCACGGCTCCCGGGCGCGGGCCAGGTCTCGTCGGGTACGGGAGCTGCCGTCGCCGGACCCGCGCCCACACTCAGCGCGGCGACACTCGCACACAAGACAATTCGGGCCTTCATGGCGTCCGTCCTTTCGTGATTGGTGAGATCGGTGAGATCGATGAAGTCGGTGAGCTCGGTGGGTTGGTGAGCTTGGTGGGCTCGGTGAGCGCGCCGGGACGGACGGGCTCAGTCGGCCAGCGCACGGCGTAGAGCGGCGCCCAGTTCGGCGTTCTGCCGCTGCGAGACCTCGGCGGAGAGAATCGCCTGTGACCCGTGGAAGGTGCCGGGCCACTGGTGCAGCTCGACCGAGACGCCTGCCTGGAGCAGCCGGAGGGCGTAGGCGAGGTCCTCGTCGCGGTTCGGGCAGAGTTCCGCGGTGGCGATATAGGCCGGCGGCAGGCCGGACAGGTCTGCCGCCCGCGCGGGGGCCGCGTACGGTGTGGCGGGCTGGGAGCCCAGGTAGTGCCGCCACGCCGTGGCGGCCTTGCCGCGGTTGAACCAGGGCGTGTCGGTGAAGTTCCGCGCCGACCAGGTCTCCTGCCGGTCGTCCAGTCCGGGCTGGTTGAGAAGCTGGAAGCGGATCGGTGGGCCCTGGTGGTCACGCGCCCGCAGGGCCACCGCGGCCGCGATCCCCGCACCGGCGCTGTGGCCTCCGACCGCGATCCGTTCCGGGTCGATACCGAGCTCGGCCGCGTGTTCGGCCGTCCAGCGGAGAACGGCGTATGCGTCGTCGAGGGCGGCCGGGAAGCGGTGTTCCGGGGCCAGCCGGTAGCCCACCGAGATCACCACCGCGCCCGAACCGTCCGCGATACGGGCGGCCCACGGGTGCTCGGTGTCCAGGTTCCCCATCACGAACCCGCCACCGTGCAGCCAGACGAGAGCGCCCCGCGCCTGGCGTGGACGGTAGATCCGCACCGGCACGTCCGGGTCTGCGGGCACGGTGCGGTCCTCGACAGCCATGTCCGCGGTCTCCGGCGCCGGTACCGCGGCGGCCAGCTCGGCGAAGCTGTCGCGCGCGGCAACCGGGTCGGTCAGGTCGGCGCGGGGGAACAGCGGGACGAATGCTTCGAGTTCGGGGTCCATGCCGGCCATCTTTGCGGCCGCCGCTTCCGGTCTCATCCGCCGGTCGTCGGGTATCCCGCCCGGCTTCCCCACCGCTCGTCGCCTCCGCTCTCCGCCCTCTGACCTTTGGCCTTCCCGTACGGCGTGTGGCGTGCGGCCTGCGGGCAACGAGTCCGTTGGCGAGACGGGCGGGGCGGCGGGAGTCGCGGAGGCGGGGAAGCCGGGGCAGTCGTGGAGCGACGGCGGCGGCCGGCCGTCAGATACCCGACGTGAGGCTGCCGTTCAGCGGCCGGCCAGGGCCTCGCCGCGCCTGGCCAGCACCAGCTCCCGGCGCTTGGCGTCCTTGACCAGCCAGGTGTGCGAACCGGGTTTGCGCGCCTCGTCCGCCAGTTGCTTGATGGGGCTCGCGCACGCGGCTTCCTTGAGCTTGGCGCCGAGGCGGCCGCTCAGGTGGAGCCTCATCGCGGTGTCGTTCCTGTGGGCGAACTGGAAGACTCCGGCACGACGCCCCAGGCTGACGCACATGGCGGCGATGCCCTTGGTGAAGTCCGCGGGTTGTTCACCTGCGATCCGGCTGAGGACTGTGTCGGCGGCATGCGAGCCCAGAGGGAGCGCGGCCTGGCAGCTCATCCGCAGCGGCAGGCCCGAAGGGGCCGCCGCGTCCCCGGTCGCGACAATGCGTTCGTCGTCCACGCTGGTCAGCGTCTCGTCGGTGAGCAGGCGGCCGAGGGCGTCGGTGCTCAGCCCGCTGCGGACGGCCAGGTCCGGCACGCCGAAACCGGCTGTCCAGATCGTCACCGCACTCGGGAGCTCGCGGCCGTCACTGAGCTGCACGGCGCCGCCTGTCACGGCGGTCACCCGCGCACCGGGGCCGTCGAGCACGGTCACCCCGAGCTCGGACAGCGCCTTGGCCACCGAGCGCCGGCCCGACGGGTGCAGATACGGGCCCAGCTGCTCGCCGCAGGCCAGGGTCACGGTGCGGCCCAGCTCAGCGAGCTCGGCAGCCGTCTCGATGCCGAGCGGACCGCCGCCGACAACCGTCATCGGGGCCGTCGCGGGTGCGCCGTCGATGACGGAACGCAGCCGCTGCGCCTCCTCCAGACTGGCGGTCGGATGGGCGAACTCGGCCGCCCCCGGCACGGTCGGGTCGGCGCTGCCACTGCCGACCGCGTAGACGAGGTAGTCGTATGCGAGGCGGTCGCCCGTCTCCAGACTCACGCTGCGCTCGGCTGCGTCGATCAGCGTCACGGTGTCGACCACTAGCCGGATGCTGTCGGCCAGAACCTCCCGGTAGCCGACCACCGCGTCGTGGGAGCCGCCCACCAGCTGGTGCAGCCGGACCCGCTCGACGAAGTCGGGGCGCGGGTTGATCAGGGTGACGGTCACGTCGGTGCGCTGCGTGAGACGGTTGGCCGCCAGGGCGCCGGCGTATCCGCCGCCGATCACGACCACATCGGTGTTCCCGGTCATGGTGTCTCCTCCGTTTCAGGGGTTCGGGCACGAGACACCGCGGGGCCGGTCGTTGTGACGGGTGTGTGAGACAGATGTGTGTGAGTCAGGTCACTGGCGAGGTGGAGATCTTGTTCCGGCGTTCCGGCCGTTCACGCACGGTGTGCCGCACCGCGGGCGGCTCCGGATGCGCTCCGGGGCCGGTGGGAGGAAGCTGGCGGCGTGAGGGTGTCGGTCGGCCGGCGCGGCGGTATGGACGGTCGTCTTCTCGCCGGAGGCGGACAGGCGTGCGAAGGTGATCGGAGGAGACCGGAATCGAGGAGTCGGCCATGGAGGTCACCGGGAAGGAGCGTGGCGCCGGTCAGCGCGATATGCGGATGTTGCCCGAGGTGCAGGGCGCAGGCGTGCTGGTGCTGGATCACCAGGCGCGGATCGTCCATGTGAATCGTCAGGCCGAGGTGCTGCTCGCCCGGCCGGCGGCGGATCTGCTGGACCAGGACGCCCACGACAGCCTGCACCGCAACCGCCATGGGCAGACGACGCCGCGAAGCAGGTGCCCCATGAGCCGGGCCTTCCTCAGCGGTCAGGCGGCTCAGGGGCAACATGAGTGGTACGAGCGCGGAGACGGCACCCTGTTGCCGACCTGTTGGACGATCACTCCGTGCCGGATCTCCGAGGACGCCGCGGGCGCGATGGTGATCTTCTTCGAGCAGGAACCCGGTACGGCCCCCGAGGAGAGCGAGGGCCGGCCCGAGGCGCCGTTGTCGGAGCTGGACCGGCTGGCCCTGCTGGCCGAGACCACCACCACCCTCACGTCCACGCTCGACGCCCAGGAAGCGGTGCGCCGGCTCACGCGTCTGGTGGTACCTCGTCTGGCGGACTGGGCTGTCGTCGATCTGATCACTGACGGCGACGAGGTGTGGCGTACCTCTGTCGTCCATTACGAGGACGGCGGCCTGGTCGACCGTGAGGACCTGCAAGGGCCGATGCCGCCCATTCCGCAGGAGTCCGTGATGCCGCTGTCGCGTGCGCTGCGCGGCGCCGCTTCGACGCTGGCGGGGCCCGAGAACTATCAGGGCCCGCCGGATGCGGGCATCGCGGTCGCGCAGCGGAAGCTGTTCGAGGAGACGGGGATGCACTCGGCGGCCATCGCCCCGATCCGCGGGGTCCGCGAGGTTCTGGGCGCCCTGACCCTCGGTCAGGGCGAACGTCCGGAAGAGTTCTCCGACTTGTCCCTGCTGGAGGACATCGCGCGCCGGGCAGGGCTGGCACTGGAGAACGCGCGTTTGTACCAGCGGCAGCAGCGGGTCACCGAGACCATGCAGCGGCACCTGCTGCCGCAACTGCCGCTGGAGCCGGGGCTGGAGATGGCAGCACGGTATGCGGCCGCGCCGGAGGGGTCCGAGGTGGGAGGCGACTGGTACGACGCCTTCCGCCTTCAGGACGGCGCGCTGGCCGTGGCCGTCGGTGACGTCGTGGGCCATGACGCGGACGCCGCAGCTGCCATGGCCCAGGTCCGCAATATGCTGCGCGCCTACGCCTGGTCCTACCAGGAACCGCCCGGCGCCATCGTCGGCAGGCTCGACCAGGCCGTGCAGCACATGACCGAAGCGTCACTGGCCACGCTGGTCTTCGCCCGTGTCGAAAGCGGCGGGGAGGGCGAAGCGGGAGTCCAGCTGCGGTGGACCAACGCCGGGCACCCGCCGCCGCTCCTGGTCACCTACGACGGGCAGGCCGGCTTCCTGGACAGCACCATGGACACCATGATCGGCGCGGAACTCACCGCCCCGCGCCAGGACGCCACGGCAGCGCTGCCGCCCCTGTCCACCTTGATCTTCTACACCGACGGCCTGATCGAGTCGCGCGGCCGGTCCCTGAGCGAAGGACTCGACCGGCTCCGCCAGCACGCTGCCGCCCTGGCTCACCGTCCACTCGACGCCTTCTGCGACCTGCTGCTCAGCCGCGTCCGGCCCCCCGACAACGACGACGATGTCGCCTTGCTCGCCCTGCGCCGACCCGACCGGGACGGCTGACACCACTGACCCGGCCGTCGACCGACTCGGCCGCCGACGGCTGCCGCGCCGAGACGGAGCCGACGGGCAAGCGGCGGTCCGCGGGTCGTCATTACGATCAGCGGATGCAGAACATCACATGCACTCACTGCGGAGCGGGCGGCCTGGAGCAGGGCTTCGTGGAGGACTCCGGCCAGAACGCGCGCGGCTACTCGCGCTGGATCGCGGGTCCCCTGGAGCGGGGGATATTCGGCGGTGCCAAACGCATGGGCCGGCCGGCCCGGCAGATCGACGCCTACCGTTGCCTTGAGTGCGGCCACTTGGAGCTTTTCGCGAGCTACGAGCTCTGAGACACGCACTCCTGCGCGCAGCGGATTGCGGGTGGACGCCTCCGGACCTACCTGGCGGAAAGGCGCCGGTGATCGTCTGGAATGCTGGAGCGGCCCTGGCGCGACGCCCGCCCGCTGAGGGGGGGGGCACGCCGCGCCGCCGCACTACCAGCGAGGACCGCGCCATCCGTGTATGACATATCGTTCACCGCCGTGGCGATGCTGTGCGTCGCCGCAGCGCTGGCCGGCTGGATCGACGCGGTCGTCGGCGGAGGCGGTCTGCTCCAGCTGCCGGCGCTGCTGATCGGCCTCCCCCACCTGCCCCCGGCCTACGCACTGGGCACCAACAAGGCGGTGAGCGTCGTGGGCACCGCGGCTGCCGCGGCAACGTACGTGCGCAAGGCGCCGGTTGACGTACGGCTGGCCTGCCGACTGGGCGGGGTGGCGGCGCTCTCCTCGGTCGGCGGCGCGTTCTTCGCCGCGGGGGTGAACAGCGCCGTACTGCGCCCGCTGATCATGGTGCTGCTGCTCGGCGTCGCCGCTTTCATGGTGCTGCGCCCGCAGTTCGGACAGGCCCCTGGCGGGCAGGCCACCCGGCGGCGCCTACTGACCACCTTCGGGGTCGCGGGCGTCGGCATCGGCTTCTACGACGGGCTCCTCGGCCCCGGCACGGGCGCGTTCCTGGTGATCGCCCTGGTGGCCATCCTCAACATGGACATGGTCACCGCCTCAGCCACCACCAAAGTCATCAACGTCTGCACCAACATCGGCGCGCTGGCCATGTTCGCCTGGCAGAACACGGTGCTGTGGAAGCTCGCCCCGCTGATGGCGCTCTTCAACATGTCAGGCGGCCTCATCGGCGCTCACATGGCCCTCAAACGGGGCAGCGCTTTCGTACGCGCCGTCCTGCTGGTCACCGTCACCGGGCTGGTCACCAAACTCGCGTACGACCAATGGTGGAGCTAGCACGCAGGTCCGGGTATCCGGCTGCGCCTGCGTACCGTCACCTCGCCCCGACCGTGGCCGTCACTCTTTCAGCTCCGTATCAGCAGCAGCGCAGCCCCGGAAATGCGCTGATCCGGGATAAATTCTCCAGCGGCGGCACACCGCACAGAAGCGCATGAGTCCCTTGGAGTTGCAGCGATGACGGGTTCCCGGTCAACAGCAGCTTGTGATCAGGTCCCGCTTCTTCTGCTCTCCGAGGACGACCTTGTTGCGAGCGGTTTGTGGAACAGAACAGCTGAAATCACCGACCTGGTCGGACGTATACTGTGTTCGCCGCAAGAAGGCTGGTACAGCAAGGCAGCCGTGGCGCCTACGAATGAAGAAGCCGCGGAATTTCTCCGGATCCCCGACGAGACGCGGAGCCTGTACGAGGGCGTCACCTTCGACTACAAGCTCAACGTGCTGACCGCTCTGAGCCGCAACGGCGCGGGCTTCAAGGCGATCGGCGCCAATACCCTCAATCATCAGCAAGGCTTGCCGCGCGCATGCGCTCTTTACGTGCTCTACGACCGGCTGACTGCCCGTCCGCGCACCATTATTCGCTCCACGCTTCTCTCCGCACTGCGCACCGCGGCTTGTGCCTGCGTCGTACGAGATCTGTGCGAGGCGCGGGTCGTGGGAGTGCTGGGAAGCGGGCACATCGCCTCCACCTTGGTGCGGCTGTGGGCGATGCAGGACCGCTCCGAGCTCCAGGAAGTGCGGATCTATTCGCCGCATCTGGACGCGGAGAAACTGCGGGCCGCCGTCGGGCCGACCCCCTACCCCCTGCTCGATGCGCATTCGGCGCGGGAAGCGGTGACCGGCGCCGACATGCTCGTAACCGCGACCACCGCAACGCGCCCGGTGTTCAGCAGCTCCTGGGTCGCGCCAGATGCCGTGCAGGTGAATTTCGGTGGTTATGAGGCTCCCCTCGACTTCGTGGACCGGTGTTTCCACAGCGGGTCCGTGATCGTGGACACCCTCGAGGGAACGCTGCACCGCGGAGGCCAGTCCCTGTCGCTCTGGTGGGCCGGTCAGGACACTCCGCCGGCCACCGACCGTATCCAAGACTTCGCCGCCGCCGACCGGAGCCGGCTCGACCGTCCCTGGCATGTGAACTGTGTGGGGCGCCCCGATCTCGATGTCGCGTTGGCGCAGTGGTCCGAGTCTCTCGCGAGAGAGGCAGGCCGCGGCAGGACAGTCGCCCTGTGACCCCGCGGCGGCAGCAGCTGCCGGCCGAGCAGTACGGCGCAGGCAGCGGCGGTCAGCAGCCCGCCGACCAGGAAGGTGCCCCGTACTCCGGCGAGCGGAAGGACCAGTGCGCCGAGGGCGGCCCCCGCCGCGATACCGGCGTTGTACGCACCGGAGTTGGCCGCGAGCGCGAGGTCTGTGCGTCCCGGTGCGCAGTGCAGCATCTCGTTCTGGGTGATCATGAACACCGGCCCCAGTGCACCACCCACCAGCGCAAGGAAGACCACGGCCGCCACCGGATCGGTGCCCGCCGCGTACATGCCGAGCATGCCCACCGCTTGGGTGGCCACGGCAGTGGGCAGCGCGGAGCGCGGAAAGCGGTCCAGCAGCGCCCCGGTGATGCTCACACCGGCCAGACACGCGGCGCCGAAGGCCACCAGCAGGGCACTGACGGTGCCAGGGGAGAATCCGCTCACATCCCCCAGGAACTTCACGATGTAGGTGTATCCCGCGAACGCCCCGGTGGCGGACAGGACTCCGGCCGCCAGCACGGTGGCGAACCGGCGGGCATCGGGACTGCTTCCGTACGCCGCACGCTCCTGTTCCGGGCGCGAGGTCGGCAGCAACACGGCGATCGTCACCAGGGGAACGAGCCCCAGGCCCGCCAGGGCGGCCATCGGCACCGGCCAGTCGCTCTGCTGCCCCAGCCAGGTCCCGGCGGGTACACCGAGCACGAGGGCGAGTGAACCGGCGACGGACAGCGCCCCGATCACCCGCCCGCGGATCTCGGGTGCGAACAGGCCCACCGCGACCGGCCCCATGACGGCCCAGAACAGTGCCTGAGCCAGCGCGGTCAGCAGCCGCGCCGCCAGGAGCAGCCAGTAAGCGGTGGACAGCGCCGCAACCAGGCTCGAGACGACCAGCGCGGCCAGCAGCCCGGCGAGCACATGGCGCCGGGGCACGTTCCGCACCAGATGGGCGAGCGGCAGCGACGACACGGCGACCGTCACGCCGTAACCGGTGACCAGGAGGCCGACCGCGGGGACCGACACGTCCAGACTCTGGGAGATGAGCTCCAGGAGGCCGACCGGCAGATTCTCCGCCGTGTTGAAAGTGAAGGCGGACAGCATCAGGGCCCCGAGCACGGCCGATCTGTGCCACGGGGGCGGTTGCGTCGGGGCCATACGGTGCCGGGCCCTAGTTCCGGGACGACGCTTGTTTGCGCGCCCGGTAGGCGGCGGCCTTGACGCGGTTGCCGCACTCTTCCATACCGCACCAGGTGCGCCGGGCACCGCGCGAGCGGTCGAGATAGATACGGGTGCAGCCGGCGCCACCGCACTCCTTGAGACAGGCGTGCGGGTCGGCCAGTACGGCGATACCGCTTCTGGCTATGTACGAGAGCACTGCGCGCAGGTCTCCCGACATGTGCAGCCCTGCGTCGCTGAGCGCGACCGCGGGGACCGGCCCCGCGGCTGCCTCGTTGACGACCTTGAGACAGGACGGGGCGAAGGGACGGCCGAGGACGCGGTCGAGAGCAAGCCGGTAGAGCGCTTCTCGCAGTGACAGCGCGGCCCGGAAGGTCGCCGAGTCGGCGGTCACGCGGTCGGGGAGCTCGTCACATTCGGCCACCCACCGCTCCAGATCCGCCGGCGAGGCCAGGGAATCGACGGGGTCGCCTCGACGGGATGTCACGGTGCCGGCCAGATCGAGGGCCGGGTTGCCGCTCACGAACGCGAAAATCACGTCACCATCTTGACCGGTGACGGCGCCAACGGCAACATCGTCACCTGTTGAACCGGTGACGCACGCCGGAACCCAAGGAACGGGGGGAACGCCATGGTCGACAGCCGCGATATCGACGTCGTCGTCTTCGACATCCTCGGAACGCTGGTCGACGAACCCGGCGGGCTTCGAGCGGCACTTCGCGAGGCGATACCCGCGCTGGACGAGGGGTCTGCCGAGGAGCTGCTCGCCTTGTGGCAGCAGTACGTCGAGCGCGAGCAGCAGCGCATCGCGGAAGGGCACCGCGCCTACGTCAGCACCGAGATCATCGACGGTGAGGCCGCTCGACGGGTGGCCGGCCATGCCGGACTCACCGACCCGGAGGCCGTGGCCCGGCTGGCCACCGCGGGCCGGCGCCTGCCCCCTTGGGACGACTCCGTCGCCGGTCTCGATGGGCTCGCGCAGCAGTTCCCCGTGCTCGGCCTCTCGAACGCGAGCCGCACCGCTCTGCTGCAGCTCAACGCGCATGCGGGGCTGCGCTGGCATCAAGCGCTGTCCGCCGAAGCCGTCCAGGCCTACAAACCGGCGCCGGGGGTCTACCAGTTCGCCATCGACACCGCCGGATGCCCGCCCGAACGCGTCCTCATGGTGGCCGCCCACGCCTGGGACCTGCGCGGGGCCCAGGCACAGGGCATGCGTACCGCCTACGTCCAGCGACCGGTGGGTGACCCGCCGGCCCACTCCGATGTCTTCGACGGGCGGTTCAACGGACTGGAGGAGCTGGCCACCGCGCTGACGGCGAAGCCGCGTGAGGCGGCCCTGTCTCATTAGCTTGCTAGGATGCTAGCATCGACTCCGTGGGCGATGAGGAAGTCAAACAGTTCAACGTGTATCTGCCGGTTGGGCTGATCAAGCAGATCAAGTACCGCGCCATCGAGTCGGGCATGTCGTTGTCGGCGCTGACCGCTGAGGCGTTGCGCGCCTACCTCGACCACGGAGACGGACAACAGCAGCAGTCGAGCCGCAAGGAGAGCTGACATGGCAACCGAAGGAATCGAGGCCGTGTTCCTGGAGACGCACAACTGGGGCAGGGCGGCGAAGTTCTTCCAGACGCTGGGCTACGAGCTGGAGTTCTCGACCGACCACAACTCCGGTCAGCTGCGCAACGGCGACGGCCCCTACATCTTCATCGCCGAGATCCCGGAGGACCGGAAGCCGCAGTCGCGGATCGTGCTGAAGGTGCCGGACGCGGACGCGTTCCAGCCCGACCCCGCCGTCGAAGTGGTCACGCCGTTCGAGGACACCCACTACGGGACCAGGGAGATGACCGTCCGCGACCCCGACGGACGCCTCTGGACCCTGCAGGCCCCGGCCAAGAACTGACCAGGAGCGAAGGGAGCGCCACCATGACCGAGACACAGACCGGGGCGCCCGACAGCACCGCAGTACGAACCGCACTCTGGCGGGCGATGCACGTCCAGGTCGACCAGCCCCCGTACGTGCTCGAGGACGAGATCGGCCTGCAACTGGCGGCCCCCGGCGAGGACTGGCGCCACCGCCCCGACATGGACCCGCACACCACCAGCGGCTTCCGGGGAGCCGTGGTGGCCCGCTCCCGTTTCATCGAGGACCTGGTCGCCGAGCAGGCCGGCCGCGGCGTCACCCAGTACGTCATCCTGGGAGCCGGTCTGGACACCTTCGCCCAGCGCAGCCCGGAGACCGCGGCCCGCCTGCACGTCTTCGAGGTCGACCAGCCCGGCCCCCAGTCCTGGAAGCGCCGTCGCCTGACCGAACTCGGCTACGGAATTCCCGACCGGCTGCATCTGGTCCCCGTCGACTTCGAAGCCGACACCTCCTGGACCGAGCAGCTGGCCGCCGCCGGATTCGAGACGGACCGGCCCGCGGTCATCGTCTCCACGGGCGTCACCATGTACCTCACCACGGACGCCACGACCGCCACCCTGCGCCAGATCGCCGGACTCGCCCCCGGCTCGACGCTCGCCATGACCTTCCTGCTGCCGGCCGAACTCCTCGACCCCGCCGACCGCCCCGGCCTGGCCGCGAGCACGGCAGGCGCACGAGCGTCCGGCACGCCGTTCCGCAGCTTCTACACCCCGTCCGAGATGCTGGCACTGGCCCGCGAAGCCGGATTCCGGGAAGTCCGGCACGTGCCGGGAGCCTCGCTCGGCGAGCGCTACTTCGCCGACCGCGCCGACGGCCTCCGCCCGACGAGCGGAGAAGACGTGCTACTTGCCACCGTCTGACCCCACACCCCGGGCAGCTCAGCTGCCCGGGGTGTGGGGATCCGCGCGCCGTGCCGGACGGGTACGGGTGGGGCTGGACCCACCACTCCCGGGGCATAGCAGGATGTCGGCTCCAGGTCGGCCGGCCGTAGGCAACGGTGATATTCCTACTGCTGCGGCGGCTCGGCCCACGCGCCCGCCTGGTCGCGGGGCTTGTCCTGCCGGCCGCCGGACTGGGGGAGCTTCATGCCGCCAACCCAGCCAGTGCTGACCGGAGTTGAGGACGCTCGGCCGGCCCGGCGGCGGGAGGGCGGTTGGCCGGTGGTGCCCGCACGATCGAGCCGCGTCCGGCAGGATGCTCGCATGGCAGTGCAGAACGGCAGGCGGTGGAACCACAACATCCACTACCACCCCCGCATCCTCCGCGCGGTCCCCGACGGCGCCCAGCGGGCCCTCGATGTCGGCTGCGGCGAGGGCATGCTCGCCCGCGCACTCCGGCGGACCGTGCCGCACGTCACCGGCCTCGACCGCGACGCGCCCAGCATCGAGCAAGCACGCGCGTACTCGGACGATGTCGACTACATCCTCGGTGACTTACTCACCCACCCGTTCGAGCCGGCCTCTTTCGACGTCGTCACATCGGTGGCCACCCTGCACCACATGGACGCCGCCACCGGGCTGGCCCGCATGCGTGAGCTGCTGCGGCCCGGCGGCGTACTCGCCCTCGTCGGGATCGCCCGCAGCACCATGCCCAACGACCTGCTACGCGTCCTCGCGGGTGTGACCGCCGGCACCGCCCTCCGCACCGTGAAAGGCCACTGGCAGCACCCGTCCCCCATCGTCTGGCCGCCACCCGTGACATACACCGAGATGCAGTCCCTGGCCGCCGAAACCCTCCCCGGCTCCCACTACCGCCGCCACCTCCTGCTGCGCTACAGCATCATCTGGCGCAAACCGCGGGAGTCGTGATGGTCGAATACGGCGATACCGAACCGACCGGAGTCTCGCCCGAGCGGGAGGCCGAGGTCGAAGGACTCCTCGAGCACATCGCGGGCTGGGCTTCGGACCACCCCGATGTCATCGGGCTGCTGCTCGTCGGGTCATGGGCCCGGAGGGCTCCGCGCCCGGAATCGGACGTCGACCTCGTCATCGTGACGACTGATCCAGGCCGCTACTCCGACAGCTCCTGGATCGACGAGGTCGAGCTGGGCGAACCGGTCAGGAGGAGGGCGTGGGGGGCCGTTTCGGAATGGCGGTTCCGCACCGGGTCCGGGCTGGACGTGGAGATCAACATCGGGGCGCCCGCATGGGCAAGCACCCAGCCGGTGGATCCGGGAACGCGCCGGGTCGTTCGAGACGGTGCCCGCCCACTGCATGACCCGACAGGCATCCTGGCCTCGCTGATACGCGCCTGTGATGGCGGGGAGAGCTAGTGCTCGGCCTGGAGATCTTGCCCCGGTGAGGGGAGCGCCTCTGACCGTCCGTTGCGGGCTGTGGGTGCGTTCTGCGTGCAGCGCGGGGTTCACCGGTCGGTGATTGCCGTGACGTCGGAGACGAAGCGGGCGAGCAGCCGGGCAAGGGCGGCGCGGTCCTCGGGGGGCCAGTGGGTGAGGGCTTCGGCGATCACTTGTCGGCGGAGGGTGCGGATCCGGTCGAGGGCGGCGCGTCCGTCCGGGGTGAGCCTCAGAAGTGAGCGGCGGCCGTCGGACTGATCCGCTTCGCGGTGCAGCAGTCCGGCGTCCAGGGCCTGCGCCGCCAGGCGGCTGGCACGCGGCTGGTCCACAGCCAGCGCCGTCGCCGCCTCGGTGACCGTGGGGGCGTGACCGCGCTCAGCGGCGGCGTCCACGGCGTCGAGCAGCTGGAACACCGCGTCGGGCAGTGCTCCGTACCGGCCTTGGCGCATGCCGCGACGGGCCGAGAGCCGGGCAAGGGCATGGCTCCGCTGCTGACGGCGGAGCGCCACCACTGCCCGTTCGATCGCGGCCACTTCACCGCTCTGGACGCTCTGGCGTGGGGGGTTGCTTTCCATCCCGGTCCCGTTCCATAGTTTCCAGCAAGTGCATGTAATTCTACATACACACCACCATGCATCGCCCTCCTTCGAGGGATCTGCAGCAGAACGGGGAACGATGTGAACGCGCCCGAAAAGCCGATCGGCTACTGGCTCAAACACCTACACAACCTGCTCGAGGCGCAGTTCGACGCGGTTCTCGCGGACTTCGCCGTGAACCGTCGCCAATGGCAGGTGCTGAACCTGCTGAGCAGCGGGCCCAAGAGCGGCACCGAAGCCGAGGAGGCATTGGCCCCGTTCTGGCAGAACACGACAGGCGAGCCCGCGTACCTCGCCACCGTGCTCGAGGGACCCACGGGTCTGACCACCCGGGGCTGGGTGCGGTACAACGCGGAGGCGGACCGCCTCGCGCTGACGGCAGAAGGGCAGGCCCAGCACGCTGCCGTCGCGGCTCACGTGCGCGACATACGTGGGACCGTCCTGCGAGGGCTGACCACGGAGCAGTATGCGGAGACGATCCGGGTCCTGTCCGCGATGGCCGCGAACCTGGAGACGGCACTCGCCGATCACACGACGGCCTGACCCCAGGCGCCCGGCGTCCGGGCGCCCGGTGTCCGGTGTCCGGGCCCGCCGGCGCGGGGCCCAGGTCAGGTGCGCCGCGGCGGGACCCTGGGCACCGCGCCGAGCTGCGTGCGGTCCAGCCCCGCGCTGGTGAACTTCTGTGCCACGTCGCGCAGGACACGGGCCATGGCCTGCGCCGGCGGGGTGGCGGCGCGGGACGCCGCGCGGGCGAGGAGGATGCGCCGGGTGGGGGCGGGCACGTCGGACCCGAAGGGCAGCAGGCGGACGTCGCTGCGGCGGCTGGTGAGCGCGAGCCGGGGCGCGAGCGCGATACCGAGGCCCGCGGCCACCATGGCCTGGGCCTCCTGGTAGTCGTGCGACGCGTAGGCGATGCGCGGTTCGAATCCGGCCCGGCGGCAGCTGCGGCGCAGCACGTCGGCGACGGGGTGGTTGTCGGCGCGGATGATCCACTCCTGTTCGGCGAGGTCGCCGAGGCGCAGTGAGGGCAGGGCGCGCAACGGGGAGTCGGCGGCGACGACCAGCACGGTGGGGTCGTCGAGGAGGTGGGTGAGGGTGAGCGCCGCGTCGTCGACGCGGTTCCACTCGTAGTCCCACAGCAGCGCTTGCTCGACCTCCCCCGTGTGCAGCATCTCCCGCAGCTGATCGAGGACTCCGGCGTGTACGACGGTCCGTACGCCGGGATGGCGGTGGCTGAACCGGGTGAGTGCCAGCGGCAGCAGCGAGGCGCTGGCCGTGGGGAAGGAACCGAGCCGCAGCGTGCCCTGGTCGAGGTCGGCGAAGGACTCCAGATCGGCCTCGGCGGCGCGCAGTTCGCGGCGGACGGCCCGGCCGCGCTCTGCCAGCGCTGCACCCGCGGGGGTGGTGCGGATGCCCCGCGGCAGTCGTTCGATCAGGGGCTGTCCGGCCTCCCGCTCCAGCAGGGACATCTGCTGGGACGCGGCGGAAGTGGTCATGCCCATCGCTTCGGCGGCCGCGGTGAGCGAGCCGCGCTCGGCGGCCTCGGTGAGCAGCAGCAGCCGGCGCACGTTCAGCATGGACAGAGTTTAGCTGAGCTAAACCATGGTGAAGGAATCTGCCATTGTGCCCAAGTTGCGCGTCTGCGAAGGTCTTCGCATTCGCCGACGCGATCCAGCGGGCGCAACACGTTCGTGACGGTACGCGCGGCGCTCTCCTTCCCCACGTGACCCAGGAAGAGCCTCAGCTGTGCACACTCCCGCGACTCTGGTACGTGGCGGCACCAGCAAGTGCTGGTTGTTCAGCCAGGTCCATGTACCCACCGACCGCAGCGAGTTGGAGAAACTACTGGTCGCCGCGTACGGCTCCACCGATCCAGTGGTGCTGGACGGGGTGGGCGGAGCGACACCGACCACCTCGAAGGCGGCCGTCGTCGGAGCCTCGCCCGAGCCGGGCGTCGATGTCGACTACCTGTTCGCGCAGGTCGGTATCGGCACCGGCACGGTGGAGTGGACCAGCAACTGCGGCAACTGCGCCACCGGTATCGCTCTGTACGCGGTAGCAAAGGGACTGGTGCCCATCACCGGTGACCACACACGCGTGGTGATGCGGAACCGCAATACCGGAGCAGTGCTGGAAGGCACCGTGGACACCGTCGGCGGCGTGGTGCACGAGTTCGGCGACCAGACGGTTCCCGGCACCAGGGCCGGCGGCGTGGCGGTCGGCCTCACCTTCCTCAGCCCGGCCGGAGGCACCACCGGCTCGCTGCTGCCCACCGGACGAGCGGCCGAGGAGTTGCGGGCCGGCGCCGGCACGTTGCGGGCCGGCGCCGAAGAGTTGCCGCTCGGCACCCCCGAGCAGCAGCGGGTGACCATGGTGGACGCGGGCGCCCCCGTGGTTCTCGTGGACGCGCACAGCGCCGGCCGTACCGGTGCCGGGACGCCGGACCAGCTGCGGGCCGACGTGCCCTGGCTGCGCGTAGTCCGCCACACCGCCGCACCGCTGATGGGACTGCTCGAACCGGGCGCAGCACCCGGCGACGCGGTACCGAAGGTGGGCCTGGTCGGCCCCGCCGTGCCCTACACCACGACGCTGGGCGAGCCGGTCGCCGCCGAGGACTACGACGTGTCGGTCCGCATGCTCTCCATGAACGCCCCGCACCCGGCGATCGGCCTCACCTCCGCCGTCGCCGTCGCCACCGCAAGCCTGCTGAAGGGCTCCGTGGTCTCCCGGGCCGTGGACGGGCCGGGCGCATCCGACGGCGGGTGGCTGCGGCTGGGCACCCCCGCCGGAGTCGTGGCGGTCCGCTGCTCGGACGTCCACGACGGCGTCCCGGACCGGGTCACCGTCCAGCGTGCGGCCCGGCTGCTCGCCGACGCGCGGATCTACGTACCGGAACCAGGAGTACGCAAGGCTCCTGAGCCGGGACGCATCTCACCTCGTACGGCCGGTCTCCAGCCGTCCGTTCCGGGGTAACCTCGCGCCCCCTTGGGGCGCGGTCTCCTGTCCCCTCCTGCACCGAGGACAAAGATGTCTCCTGAAGTGATCTCCATAGGCGCGCTGCTGGTGATGTTCGTGGTCGGCACCGTGCTCCCGATCAACCTGGGCATTCTCGCCTTCGTCGCGACCTTCGCGGTCGGCACCGCCTCGCTCGGCCTCACGGAGGACGAGATCTTCGAGGGCTTTCCGGTGGACCTGTTCGTGACGATCGTGGGGGTCACGTATCTGTTCTCCGTCGCCCGCCGCAACGGCACGATCGACCTGCTCGTCGCTGCGGGGGTGCGCATGGTCCGTGGGAAGGTGGCGCTCATCCCCTGGGTGCTGTTCCTGATAGCCGCCCTGCTGACGGCGTTCGGCACCTTCACCCCGGCCGCTGTCGCACTCCTCGTACCGATCGGCATGAACTTCGCCTACAGGTACAAACTCAACCCGCTCGTCGTCGGCATGATGGTGATCAGCGGCGGTCACGCGGGGGCGTTCTCGCCGCTCGCCGTCTCCGGCGCGCTGGTGCTCGGCCTGGTCGACAAGACAGCGCTGCACATCTCTCCCGTGTCGCTGTTCACCGCCAGCTTCGTGATCAACCTGGCGCTGTCGCTGCTCACCTACCTGCTGCTGGCCAGGCGCTCCGCCCCGTCGGTCGAAGGCGACGAAGCGGCGCCCGACGACGCCGGCCTCACCGTCGCGGGCAGGCCCGACTGGCGGCAGTGGCTCACTCTCGGCTGCCTGGTCGCCCTCGTCGTCGGCGCGCTCGGCTTCCAGCTGGAGATCGGCTTCCTGGCCCTGGTGGCGGGCGCCCTGCTGGCACTGGTGGACATGAAGCGGCAGGAGAAGGCCGTCGACGGCATCAGCTGGTCCACCCTGCTGCTGGTGGGCGGCATGATGACGTACATCGCGATGCTGGAGAAGGCCGGGATCATCGAGGAGATCTCCGAGCACACGGCCAACCTGGGGGCTCCGCTTCTCGTCGCCCTGCTGCTGTGCTTCACGGTGGCCGTCACCTCGGCCTTCGCCTCGTCCACCGCGATCCTCACCGCGATCATCCCGCTCGCCGTGCCGCTGCTGCTCTCCAGCCACCTCAGCGCCGCCGGCCTGATCGCCGCTCTCGCGGTGTCCACCACCATCGTCGACACCTCGCCGTTCTCCACCAACGGCGCCCTGGTGCTGGCCAACGTACGCGGCGTCGACACCCGCCGCTTCTACCGCCAGGTCATCGGCTACACCGGCGGCATCGTCGCCCTCGGCCCCGTCGTCGCCTGGGGTGCGCTGGTTCTGCCCTGGTCATAGCGCAGGGGCGACAGCGCTGCACCGGAGGGCCGTTGAGCACGCTCAACGGCCCTCCGCGCCGCGCCCGGTCCGGCGGAAAGGAGAATTCCGACCATGAACGCAGCATCAGCCGCCACCGCCACCGCCACCGCGGTCACCTTCGTGTGGCTCGGCATGGTCCTGGCCATCTCCTTTCTCGAGGCACCGCTGAAGTTCCGCGCCCCCGGCGTGACCGTGCCGCTCGGGCTCGGTATCGGCCGGGTCGTCTTCCGGGCGCTCAACCGGATCGAGGCCGTGCTCGCCCTCGCCGTGGTGGGGGCGGTGGCCCTCGGCGGTCCTCCCGTTCACATCGCCGTGCTGACCGCGGCCACCGCGCTGCTGCTGGCAGCGCAGCTGTTCGCGATACGGCCCGTCCTCAACCGGAGGTCCGACCGGGTGCTCGCAGGCGAGACGCTGCCACGCTCCCGCGCCCACTGGGTCTACGTGGCCACCGAGTCCGTGAAGGTGCTGGTCCTGCTGGCCCTGGGGATCAGCGTCCTCGGGGTCTGACGACGACCGGGACGACCGCCGGCATGCCTGAGAAGACGGCCGGCATGCCGGCGGCGCGCCCGGGCGCCGCCTCAGGCGCCGACGTAGGCCGCGAGGTGCTCACCGGTGAGGGTGGAGCGGGCGGCGACCAGTTCGGCGGGGGTGCCCTCGAAGACGATCTGTCCGCCGTCGTGGCCGGCCCCGGGGCCGAGGTCGATGATCCAGTCGGCGTGCGCCATGACCGCCTGGTGGTGCTCGATGACGATGACCGACTTGCCGGAGTCGACGAGCCGGTCGAGCAGCCCGAGCAGTTGCTCGATGTCGGCGAGGTGGAGTCCGGTGGTCGGCTCGTCCAGCACGTAGACGCCGCCCTTCTCGCCCATGTGCGTGGCCAGCTTGAGCCGCTGCCGCTCGCCGCCGGACAGCGTGGTGAGCGGCTGGCCGAGGGTGAGGTAACCGAGTCCGACGTCGGCGAGCCGGTCGAGGATGCGGTGCGCTGCCGGCGTGCGGGCCTCGCCCGCACGGAAGAACTCCTCGGCCTCCGCCACGGACATCGCCAGCACCTCGCTGATGTCCCGCCCGGCCAGGAGGTGGTCCAGCACCGATGCCTGGAACCGCTTGCCCTCGCACTCCTCGCAGGTGGTGGCGACGCCCGCCATCATCGCCAGGTCGGTGTAGACGACGCCGGCGCCGTTGCAGGTGGGGCAGGCGCCCTCGGAGTTGGCGCTGAACAGGGCCGGCTTGACGCCGTTGGCCTTCGCGAACGCCTTGCGGATCGGGTCGAGGAGCCCGGTGTACGTCGCCGGGTTGCTGCGCCGGGAGCCGCGTATCGGGGCCTGGTCGACCGAAACCACGCCCGCCGGAGCCGGGATGGACCCGTGGATGAGCGAGCTCTTGCCGGAGCCGGCGACGCCGGTGACGACAGTGAGTACGCCGAGCGGGATGTCGACGTCGACGTTCCGCAGGTTGTTCGCCGTCGCACCGCGGATCTCCAGTGCGCCGGTGGGCTTGCGCACGGTCTCCTTGAGCAGGGCCCGGTCGCCGATATGGCGCCCGGTGACGGTGTCGCTGTCCCGCAGCCCCTCGACCGGCCCCTCGAAGCAGACGGTACCGCCCGCCGTACCGGCGCCGGGGCCGAGGTCCACGACGTGGTCGGCGATCGCTATGGTCTCCGGCTTGTGCTCCACGACGAGCACCGTGTTGCCCTTGTCCCGCAGCCGCAGCAGCAGGTTGTTCATCCGCTGGATGTCGTGCGGGTGCAGGCCGATGGTGGGCTCGTCGAAGACGTAGGTGACGTCGGTGAGGCTGGAGCCGAGGTGGCGGATCATCTTGACGCGCTGCGCCTCACCGCCGGACAGCGTGCCCGAGGCGCGGTTCAGCGAGAGGTAGCCGAGGCCGATCTCCACGAACGAGTCGAGGCTCTGCTGCAGCGCGGTGAGCAGCGGCGCAACCGACGGGTCCGCGAGTCCGCGTACCCACTCGGCCAGGTCTCTGATCTCCATCGCACACGCGTCGGCGATGTTGACCTCGCCGATCCGCGACGACCGGGCCAGTTCGCTGAGCCGGGTGCCGTCGCACTCGGGGCACTCGGTGAAGGTGACCGCCCGGTCCACGAACGCCCGGATGTGCGGCTGCATCGACTCGCGGTCCTTGGACAGGAACGACTTCTGGATCTTCGGAATCAGCCCCTCGTAGGTGAGGTTCACACCGTTGATCTTCACCTTGGTCGGCTCGCGGTGGAGGAAGTCGTGCCGCTCCCTCTTGGTGTACTCGCGGATCGGCTTGTCCGGATCGAAGAAGCCCGACTCCCTGATCACCCGCACCACCCATCCGTCCCCGGTGTATGTGGGGATGCTGAACGGGTCCTCGGCGAGCGACTTGGAGTCGTCGTAGAGCTGGGTGAGGTCGATGTCGGAGACCGTGCCCCGGCCCTCGCAGTGTGTGCACATGCCGCCGGTGCGGCTGAAGGTCACCTTCTCGGTCCTGGTCTTGTCGGCACCGCGGTCGACCGTGAGCCCGCCGCTGGCCGAGACCGAGGCGACGTTGAAGGAGAAGGCTCCGGGCGGGCCGATGTGCGGCTGCCCGAGGCGGCTGAAGAGGATGCGCAGCATCGCGTTGGCGTCCGTCGCGGTGCCGACGGTGGAGCGCGGGTCGGCACCCATCCGCTGCTGGTCGACGGTGATCGCCGTCGTCAGCCCGTCGAGCACGTCGACCTCGGGTCTCGCCAGCGTGGGCATGAAGCCCTGCACGAAGGCGCTGTAGGTCTCGTTGATCAGCCGCTGCGACTCCGCGGCGATCGTGTCGAACACCAGTGAGCTCTTGCCCGAGCCGGAGACGCCGGTGAACACCGTCAGCCTGCGCTTCGGGATCTCGATGCTGACGTCCTTGAGGTTGTTCCCGCGTGCGCCGTGCACGCGGATCATGTCGTGGCTGTCGGCAGCGTGCGGCGCAGGCGACTGCGTGTCCGTGCTCGTGGCCATGTTCATCATGTCTCCATCAGTCAGGAGGACCGCCCTCGCGGTCTCCGGTACACACAGTTCTCCTCGCCCTCGTCCGGCGGAGTCGCCGGACCTGGCGTCGGTCTCAAAGCCCGCTCGGCCCCCGGTCCGGACGGGAACCAGGGGCCGAACTCTTGTGCCCCACCACCGCCTCAGAGGCCTCGGCCGCGTTCGGTCCGTCGGTCGGTCGGACCGGACCGGGGGTGTGCGGTCTCTGTTACGCCTTGGACTCCTGCTGGATCCGCACCATATTGCCCGAGGGGTCACGGAACGCACAGTCGCGCGGTCCCCAGGGCTGGTCGATGGGCTCCTGCAGCACCTCGGCGCCGGAGGCACGCACCTGCTCGAAGGTCGCGTCGATGTCGTCGGTGCTGAAGACGG
The DNA here is from genome assembly GCF_017676365.1 of Streptomyces oryzae. Taxonomy (GTDB): domain Bacteria; phylum Actinomycetota; class Actinomycetes; order Streptomycetales; family Streptomycetaceae; genus Streptomyces; species Streptomyces oryzae. The sequence continues at coordinate 5,254 of NZ_JADKMA010000001.1, read as the reverse complement.
TCATCGGCAGGACGCCCTTGGTGAGCAGCTCCTGCAGGGCGTCCCCGTCGGCCTGGGGGCGGCCGGCGTGCGGTTCCGAGAGCACGATTTCGAGGAGCGGCTGCGTCGTGCTACCGAGGGTGACCCAGCGGAATCCCCCCGAAGCGACGTCGTTGCGGACCTCCAGGCCGAGCGCGTCACGGTAGAAGGCGAGCGCTTCGTCCACGTCGTTCACGGTGATGTGGCAGTACTTGAGTGCGATGGTCATGGCACCGACGTTAGGCCGCGGCGGCGGCGCCCGCTTCTTCGATCCTGCTCGGTGTGTTCCGCGTCGGGCGGGTGTGCACCTTCGCCACGCACGCGGGCATCGCCGCGACGGCGTGGTGCTCCCGGCTGCGGTACGCGCTCGGTGTCTCCCCCACCAGCTCGGTGAACCGCGAGCTGAACGACCCGAGCGAGGTACAGCCGACCGCCATGCACGCGTCGGTCACGCTCATGCCGCCGCGCAGCAGCGCCATCGCACGCTCGATCCTGCGGGTCATGAGATAGCTGTACGGCGTCTCGCCGTAGGCGGCCCGGAACCTGCGGGAGAAGTGCGCCGGCGACATCAGCGCGTGGCGGGCCATCGCCGGCACGTCGAGCGGCTGTGCGTACTGCCGGTCGATCAGATCCCGCGCTCGGCGCAGATGCGCAAGATTCGCAAGCTCTTCCGGGCTCATGGGCCAACGCTATCACTCGTCCGCTGAAATCCCCGCTGACCTGCATAAATGAGAGTGAAGGAGCCATCAGCCGACGGGCGCGCCGAACCACTTGGGCAGCTCGCCGAGCAGGTCCTGCTGATCTTCACCGACCCACGCCACGTGGCCGTCCGGCCGCAGCAGCGCCGCGGGGACGTCCGGCTCCCCACCGGCATCGGCGATGTGGTCGACCCGGCCCTCCCAGCCCTTCACCGAGAGCCGGCCGGTCCGGTCGAGCAGGAGTCCGCGGCCGCCGTGCATCAGTTCGTAGAGGCGGCCCTGCTTCAGCTTCACGTCCCGCAGCCGCCGGCCGAGCAGTTCGTGACCCTCGCCGAAGTCGTAGCGGACCTTGATCGCGGTGATCTTTTCGATCAGGTGCCGGTTCACCTCCTCGAAGTCCGCCAGTTCCGACACCAGCCGGCGCACTGCGCGGGGGCCCGGCTCGGTGGAGATCAGCTCCATCTGTGCGCGGGTGTTGTCCAGCACGTCGGCGGCCACCGGGTGCCGTTCGGCGTGGTAGCTGTCCAGCAGCCCGTCCGGTGCCCAGCCGCCCACCTCGGCGGCCAGTTTCCAGCCGAGGTTGAACGCGTCCTGGAGGCCGAGGTTGAGGCCCTGCCCGCCCACCGGCGGGTGGATGTGCGCCGCGTCGCCGGCCAGCAGTACGCGGCCGGTCCGGTAGCGCTCGGCCAGCCGGGTCGCGTCGCCGAAGCGGGAGAGCCAGCGCGGTGAGTGCGCTCCGAAGTCGGTGCCGGCGCACAGCCGCAGCTGCTGCTTGAACTCCTCGAGGGTCGGCGGGACCGTACGGTCCTGGGCCACCTTCTCCGCGGGCACCACGACGCGGTACACCCCGTCACCGACCGGCCCCGCTCCGAACCGCAGCTGGGTCTTGCGGACCTCGGCCATCACACCGGCCACCGTCTCCTGCGCAACGGCCATCTTCATCTCCCCCAGCAGCGTCTCCACCCTGGTGGGCTCACCTGGGAAGCCGACGCCGACCAGTTTGCGCACCGTGCTGCGGCCGCCGTCACAGCCGACGAGATAGCGGGAGCGCAGCGTGCTCGCTCCGCCGGCTGCGCCTCCGTCGGCGGTGGTGCCCGCTTCGGCCAGCTCGGCGGTCACCCCGTGTTCGTCCTGGGTGAGCCCGACCAGTGCGCAGCCGCGCCGGATCTCGGCGCCGAGCTCGGTGGCACGCTCGGCCAGCAGGCGGTCGGTGAGGGGCTGCGGGATGCCGAGGACGTAACCATGTGCGGTGTCCAGCCCGGCAGGCGAAGGCTTGGTGATGCCCGCGAAGAATCCGCCAACTGGATACTTCTTGCCGTGCGCGAGAAACCGCTCCAGCAGACCGCGCTGGTCCAGCACCTCGATGCTGCGCACGTGCAGACCGAGCGCGCGGATGAAAGCGGGCGGCTCCGGCTCCTTCTCCACCACGACCACCTGCACCCCGTGCAGGCGTAGTTCGGCGGCCAGCATCATTCCGGTCGGTCCGCCGCCGACAACGATCACGTCGATCATCAAATCCCCGTTCATCCGAAGCCGCATTCCGGCCAGTCACGCCGCGCAGTCGGTCGTGCGCACACGAGACGCACGCTTCGAAAAGCCCCGCACATTCCCGAACCACTGATTTCCGCAGGTCCTGGCCCCGGCCGGAGATTCTGCGGCACGACCAGGGCCTTGCCGCAAGCCCCCCGGTGCGCTATACGTTGATAGTGGCAAGGAGTTCGCAATCTCCTTGCCTTTCTTTTTGTTGCCCCTGCGGGCGGCCTGCCTCGTTGCTCCACGGGCCTGGAACGGGAGGAGCGCAGATGTCCGTCGACCGGCGCAAGCCCATGGACCTCGACGCGTACACGGCCCGCGCCCGGCGCGGGCCGTGTTTTGTCTGTGCGTTTCTGTCCGGGGACCCGGACTACGCGCACGAGACGGTGTACGAGGACGACGGCCATGTGGCCTTCCTCGACCGATGGCCCACCGTGCACGGCAAGGTCCTGGTCGCACCGAAGGCGCACATCGAGCATGTCGTACGCGAACTCGATGAAGTGGCCTACGTGCGGCTGATGCGGGTTGTGCGTGAGGTGGCGCTCGCCGTTGAGGAGGTGTGTGGGGCCGAGCGGACGTATCTGTACTCGCTCGGCAGCCGGCAGGGCAACGCGCACCTGCACTGGCACATCGCGGCACTGCCGCCCGGAGTCCCGTACGAACAGCAGCAGTTCCACGCGCTGATGACGGAGAACGGCGTGCTGGCGGTGGAGCCCGAGGAGGCCACCACCCTGGCCGCCCGTATCCGGGAGGCCCTGGCTCGCCGCTGAAGGCATGCACCATCTGTGGCCGGTCGGCGGAAGGCGTCGGCCGTGCCAGTCGGTGCTGCGTACGGTGCTCGCTGCCGGGCTGGTGCGGTGCGATGCGGTGAGATGCGTCAGATGCGGTCAGATGCGGTCAGATGCGGTGCGCCCAACTGACCCGGAGTCGGGCGGAGTTCCGGGGGGCTCACACCTTGACTTGGTACAGACCATTGCGATTGAGTGCCTCCGCCCCCTACAACTGAGGAGTGCGCCAGTGTCGAAGAGACGCATCATGGCGCTGCTGACCGCCCTGGCGGTCGGATGCGTCCTATGGTTTGTCATGCCCACGACCTCACAGGCGACCACGGCGCGGTCGTCGAAGGGCTCGGCGGCGGAATTCGTCGTGAGCGAGGCCCAGTTCAACCAGATGTTCCCGAACCGGAACTCCTTCTACACCTACAGCGGCCTCACTGCTGCCCTGGACGCCTACCCCGCGTTCGCCAACACGGGCAGCGACACCGTCAAGCGCCAGGAGGCCGCCGCGTTCCTGGCCAACGTCAGCCACGAAACCGGCGGCCTGGTCCACGTCGTGGAGCAGGACCAGAGCAACTATCCCCACTACTGCGACGCCAACCAGCCGTACGGCTGCCCGGCCGGACAGGCCGCCTACTACGGGCGCGGCCCCATCCAGCTCAGCTGGAACTACAACTACAAGGCCGCGGGCGACGCGCTGGGCATCGATCTGCTCAACGACCCCTACAAGGTCGAGCGGGATGCCGCGGTCTCCTGGAAGACCGGCCTGTGGTACTGGAACACCCAGACCGGACCCGGCACGATGACCCCGCACGACGCCATGGTCAACGGCGCCGGTTTCGGCGAGACGATCCGCGCGATCAACGGAAGCCTGGAGTGCAACGGCGGCAACCCGGGCCAGGTCCAGAGCCGGATCGACAAGTACAAGGAGTTCACCCAGATACTGGGCGTGCCTCCGGGCGACAACCTGAGCTGCTGAGCGGGCTGTTGTGCCTGGGCCGGGCCGAAGCGTCCGACATCGTCCGAGGTAGTCCGAGGTAGTCCGACGTAGTCCGTAGTCCGACGGACAGGTCGCCGGCTCGTGACATGAGGTGCGGGTGGGCCCGGAGTGTTCCGGGCCCACCCGTCCGGTGACCGTCACCGTCACCGTGTCACTTGGCGTTCTTCACGAACTCGGTGGTGTAGGTCTTCTTCAGGTCGATGGTCCGGTTCTTGAGGTTCGGGTTGAACGACTTCAGTACGCGCTCGACGGTCTTGGGGCCGTCGGCCGGCATGACACCGTCCGTGGTGAACATCGGCAGGGTGTTCTTGATCGACTGGGCGTAGAGCTTCTTTCCGCCCTGTGCGTAGTCGGCGGGCATCTTCGCGGCGATCTCCTCGGGGGTGTGCTCCGACATCCACTTGAGAGTCTTGACGAAGGCGTTGGCCAGCTTCTGCACCGTCTCCTTGTGGCTGTTCGCCCACTCGGTCTGCATGTAGAGGCTGGAGGAGGGATAGGTGCCGCCGAGCGCCTTTCTCGACCCCTCGGGGGTGCGCATGTCGACCAGCACCTTGCCGAGCTTCTTGTCGAGGACCTGGCTGACGGTCGGTTCGGTCGTCATTCCGCCTTGGATGGAGCCCTTCTTCAGCGCGGAGATGAAGGTCTGCCCGGCCCCGACGGCCACCGGCGTGAACTCCTTGGTCTGTACGCCGTTGTGGACCGCGAGGTACTTGGTGAGGAAGTCGGTGGAGGAACCCAGGCCGGTGACGCCGAGCTTCTTGCCCTTGAAGTCCTTGGGCGAGGCGATGTCGCCCTCGGCCTGCTTCGAGACGACCTCGACCTCGCCCGGTGCGTGCGAGAGCTGCACGACGGACTCCGCCTGCTTGCCCTTGGCCTGCAGGTCGAGGGTGTGGTCGTAGAAGCCGACGACGCCCTGCACATCGCCGGAGACGAGCGAGGTGGTGGCCTGTACGCCGGCCGGCTCGGTGAGCAGCTGGACGTCGACGCCCTCTTCCTTGAAGTAGCCGAGCCGCTGGGTGAGCATCGCGGGCAGGTAGATCACCTTGTCGAGACCGCCGACCATGATCTTGACCTTGCCGCCGCTCTTCGCGTCGTCGGCAGCGGAGGAGTTGCTGCCGCAGGCGGTCAGGGAGGTGAGGGCGAGCGTCGCGGCGACCGACACCACGGTGATCTTGGCACTTTTACGCATGACGAGTCCTTGAGGGGAGGGGGTTACCAGGGACGGGGGG
>NZ_JADKMA010000019.1 GCF_017676365.1 Streptomyces oryzae | reverse complement strand
GGGGAGGGGTGGCCGGGCTGCCGGACAGCGCGCAGATCTGCAGCTGCCACGCCGTCACCAAGGGCGCGCTGACCGAGGCCATCACCGAGCAGGGCTGCGCCGACGTGCCCGCGCTGAAGTCCTGCACCAAGGCGGGCACCGGCTGCGGCTCCTGCGTACCCGCGCTCAAGCAGATCCTCGAAGCGGCCGGCGTCGAGCAGTCCAAGGCGCTGTGCGAGCACTTCGACCACTCGCGGGCCGAACTGTTCGAGATCGTCGCCGCCACCGGCATCACCACCTTCTCGCAGCTGGTGGCCGAGCACGGGCGCGGCCGGGGCTGCGACGTGTGCAAGCCGGCCGTCGCCGCGATCCTCGCCTCCCGGGACAGCGGCACCCACATCCTGGACGGTGAGCGCGGCGGCCTCCAGGACACCAACGACCGCCACCTGGCCAACATGCAGCGCAACGGCACCTACTCCGTCGTGCCCCGCGTACCCGGCGGCGAGATCACCCCCGCCAAGCTCATCGTGCTCGGCGAAGTCGCCCGCGACTTCGGCCTCTACACCAAGATCACCGGCGGTCAGCGCATCGACCTGCTCGGCGCCCGCCTCGAACAGCTCCCCGCCATCTGGCGCCGGCTGACCGACGCCGGCTTCGAGTCGGGGCACGCCTACGGCAAGGCCGTCCGTACGGTGAAGTCCTGCGTGGGCTCCACCTGGTGCCGCTACGGCGTACAGGACTCGGTCGGCCTCGCCATCGAACTGGAGCTGCGCTACCGGGGGCTGCGCGCCCCGCACAAGCTCAAGGCGGGCGTCTCCGGCTGCGCCCGCGAGTGCGCCGAGGCCCGCAGCAAGGACTTCGGCATCATCGCCACCGAGCAGGGCTGGAACCTCTACGTCGGCGGAAACGGCGGCTTCACCCCCCGGCACGCCGAGCTCCTCGCCTCCGACCTGGACCACGAGACGCTGGTGCGCACCATCGACCGGTTCCTGATGTTCTACATCCGCACCGCCGACCGCCTCCAGCGCACCGCCGCCTGGCTGGAGAGCCTGGAAGGCGGCCTCGACCACCTGCGAGCCGTGATCATGGACGACTCGCTCGGCATCTGCGCCGAACTCGACGCCGCCATGGACCGCCACGTCGCCGACTACCACGACGAGTGGCGCGGCGTCCTGGAGGACCCCGAGAAGGTGGCCCGTTTCACCTCCTTCGTCAACGCCCCCGACACCCCCGACCCGGCGATCTCCTTCGCCGTCGAGCGGGAGCAGCCGGTCCCGGTGACCGGCCCGGTGTCGCTCGGCATCCCCGAGGTGCCCGCCGCCGAGGGGGCGCGCGCGTGAGGAGCACCCCTGCCCGTACGAGCCGAAAGGTGACCGCCATGACGACCCTCACTCCCACCAGCGCTTCCACCGACTCCGCCACCGGCTGGTCCGCCGTCTGCCCGCCGGACGCCCTCCCCGTGGAGCAGGGCCGCGCCGCGCTGCTGCCGGACGGCAGCGCCGTCGCCCTCTTCCGGCTGCACACCGGCGACGTCCACGCGGTCGGGAATCTGGACCCCTTCAGCGGGGCACCCGTCATCTGCCACGGCATCGTCGGCGACCGGGACGGCGTTCCCGTCGTCACCGGGCCGCTGGGCAAGGAGACCTTCGAGCTGGCGACCGGCCGCTGTCTGGACGACGACACCGTCCGGCTCCCCGTCCACGAAGTGCGGCTGACCGGCGGAGTGATCGAGGTCTCCGCCCCGCGAAACACGGTGGAAACGCTGGTCGGGTGACGATGAAGAGCACAGCACAGCAGGCAGCCCGCAAGTGAGCACTGAGAGGAGACGCGGTGTCGGCACCTGACCCGTCGCGGAACCGCACGGGATCCGTTCCCCCGCTGGCGGGGTTCACCGTCGCGGTCACTGCGGCGCGCCGGGCCGAGGAGCTGGGCGCGCTGCTGGAGCGGCGTGGCGCCGAGGTCGTGCACGCGCCCGCGCTGCGCATCGTCCCCCTCGCGGACGACGTCGAACTGCGGGACGCCACCAAGGAGCTGGTGGCCCACCCGCCGGACGTGGCCGTCGCCACCACCGGCATCGGCTTCCGCGGCTGGATGGAGGCAGCGGACGGCTGGGGCGAGGGCGAGGCCCTGCGCAGCGCCCTCGCGGCCGGCGAACTGCTGGCCCGCGGCCCCAAGGCGTGCGGCGCGCTGCGTGCCGCGGGGCTGAGGGAGGCGTGGTCCCCGGCCTCGGAGTCCTCCACCGAGGTCCTCGAACGGCTGCTGGCCCGCGACGACCTGGACGGGCTGCGCATCGCCGTCCAGCTGCACGGCGAACCGCTGCGCGACTTCATCGACGCGCTGCGCGGCGCCGGTGCCGAGGTGGTGCCGGTGCCTGTCTACCGGTGGACGGGCCCGGTCGACCCCGCCCCTCTCGACCGGCTCATCGACGCCCTGCCGGCCGGCGGCATCGACGCCGTCACCTTCACCAGTGCGCTGGCCGCCGCCGGGCTCTACGCCCGCGCCGAGGAGCGCGGCGTCACCGAGGAGCTGACCCGGGCGCTGCGCGGCCGCACCCAGGTCGCCTGCGTCGGGCCGGTCACCGCCGCGCCCCTCCTCGCGCGGGACATCCCGGCCTACTGGCCCGACCGGTTCCGCGTCGGCGCCCTCGTCCGGCTCCTCGGCGAACGGCTCCCCGCCACGGCGCCCATGCTGCCCGCCGCCGGGCACACCCTCGAAGTACGCGGCACGGCCGCTCTCCTCGACGGCGAGCTGCGGCCGGTCAGCCCCGGTCCGATGGCCATTCTGCGCGCCCTGGCCCGCCACCCGGGGCAGGTGATGTCCTGCGCCGAGCTGCTGCCGTATCTGCCCGGCGGCGGCACCGACGAACACGCCGTCGAAGCCGCCGTCGCCCGGCTGCGCACCTCGCTGGGCGTCTCCTCCGTCGTGCAGACGGTGACCAAGCGCGGCTACCGCATCGCGCTCGACCCGGCCTCCGTCTGCGGGGCCGGCTCATGAGCGGGCCCATGAGCCGGTCTGCGAGCGTCCTTCTCGTCGCGCACGGCACCCGGCACCTCGCCGGTGCCCGCACAGCGCGGGAGCTGGCCGACGCGGTCGCCGCCCGGCTGGGGCAGCCCGTCCATGTCGCGTACGCGGACGTACGGGGCCCGACCGTCGCCGAGACGCTGGCCCGGCTGCCGGGTCCTGTCACCCTCGTCCCCGCCTTTCTCGCCTCCGGCTACCACGTGCGGACCGACATCCCCGCGCAGGTCGCCGCCGCCGGGAGGACGGCCGACGTCACCATGACCCCGGCACTGGGCGCCGACCCGGCGCTGCTGGCAGCGCTGGCCGACCGGCTGGCCGAGGCCGGGGTGCGCGAGGGCGACGCCGTGCTGCTGGCGGGCGCCGGATCCTCCGACCCCGGCGCCAGGGCCGAGGCCCACACCATGGCCCGGCGGCTCGGCCGTCTGCTGCGGGGTCCCGTTCCGGTGGCCTGGGCCGCCACCGCTCAGCCCGCCGTCGCGGACGAGGTCGCCCGGCTGCGGAGCGCCGGTGCCGCCCGAGTCGCCGTCGCGAGCTGGCTGTTGGCCCCCGGCCTGTTCGCCGACCGGCTGTACGCCGCGGGTGCCGATGTCGTGGCCCGGCCGTTGGGCACGCACCCGGCGGTGACGGCAGCCCTCGCGGCGCGGGCGCTCCGCCCCGGGAGCGCAGCCGTCGCCTGAGGGGCGGGCGTTGGGGCGTCCACATCGCGGACGTCCCGATGCCGGGCCCGTGGCGGCTGTGGCATACTCCCTCGCAGGTCACGAGCGACAGCGACAAAGGCCCCGGCCCGCTGTCCGGCAACCCTCCGTCCGTGGCGGGGTGCCCCGGGTGATGACCAGGCCGTAGGACAGCAAGGTCTGCGGCAAGCGCGGATCCCTCTTTGCCCAGGGGTCTTGGTCTGCGAGGGAGTCTTCTGTGAGCAAGCGAATGCGTTAGCCGTGTCCGGCGGATCCTGACCCCCGATGAGGGGGCGCCCCTGGCTGTTGTTCGCGGGCTGCGGGGGAGTTTGTGGCTAGTGGGGGCACCCCCTGCTCGAAGGGCTTGGGGGAGCCGTTCCCGCGCCCCTTGATGGCTTGCCTGCAATCATCCGCCGACACGGCCCCTCACTCTCGCCACTCACTTCCTTCACCTTGCCCCGGAGTACAGCCATGTCTGCTACCACCACTTTTGCCCCCTCTTGTACCCCCTCCCACACCGACACGCAGCCCCTCCCCGTCCTGGGCCGCGAGGTCCTCGTGCCGCTCGTCACCGGGGGCGAAGCCCCCTACGCCGCGCTGGACTACGCCGCGAGCGCGCCCGCGCTGCAACGGGTGTGGGACGACGTGGCGGCGTACGCGCCGTACTACGGCAGTGTCCACCGCGGCGCGGGCCACCTCTCGCAGCTGTCGACGGAGTTGTACGAGCAGAGCAGGCGGACCGTCGCGGAATTCCTCGGCTGCCGCGAGGGCGACCAGGTCGTCTTCACCCGCGCGACGACCGACTCCCTCAACCTGCTGGCCTCCGTACTGCCGCAGGGCACCAGCGTGTTCGTGTTCGAGACCGAGCACCACGCCTCCCTCCTCCCGTGGCGGGCGCACGAGGTGACGTATCTGGACGCGCCCCGCTCGCCCGAACAGGCCGTCGCCACGCTGGAGTCGGCGCTGCGCTCGGCCCCCGCCGGGCCGAAGCTGGTGTGTGTGACGGGCGCCTCCAACGTCACCGGCGAGGTGTGGCCGGTGCGCGAGCTGGCCCGCGCCGCGCACCGGCACGGCGCGCGGCTGGTGCTGGACGCGGCGCAGCTCGCCCCGCACCGCCCGGTCAGCCTGGCCGGACTGGAGGCGGACTGGGTGGCGCTCTCCGGACACAAGCTGTACGCGCCCTTCGGCGCTGGCGTCCTCGCGGGCCGCGCCGACTGGCTGCGCACGGCGGAGCCGTATCTGGCGGGCGGCGGCGCCAGCCGCCGGGTGACGCGCGGCCCCGACGGCTCCGTAGCGGTGGAGTGGCAGCACAACGAGGCCCGGCACGAGGCCGGTTCGCCCAATGTGATCGGCGCGTACGCCATCGCCTCCGCCTGCCGCGCACTGACCGAGGCCGGGTTCGGCCGGCTCATCGCCCGAGAGGAGCAGCTGCTCGCCCGGCTCCGCGCCGGTCTGGCCGGCCTCCCCGAGGTGCGGATCCTCTCCCTCTTCGGCCAGGACGCCGACCGGGTCGGCGTCCTCTCCTTCGTCGTGGAGGGCTGGAACAGCTCGCACTTCGCGGCGGCGCTCTCCGCCGAGTACGGGATCGGTGTCCGCGACGGCCTCTTCTGCGCCCACCCGCTGCTGCGCACCCTCCTGGGACAGCAGGGCGACACCCCAGGGGAGTGCGGAGCACCCGAGGCGGCGCCGGGGGAGCTCCCCCAGCCTTCGGCCGGGGGGACCCCCACGCTGAACGCCGTTCGGGTCAGCTTCGGCGCCGGGACGCCCGACGAGCACGTGGACCGGTTCGTCGCCGCCGTACGGGAGCTGGTGCGGGAGGGTGCGCGCTGGAACTACCGTACGGAGGACGGCCGTTGCGTCCCCGAAAAGGCTCAGGCGCCGGCGGCGGGCTGAGTTCAGTACGCCACCGTGAAGCGTGCCCGGTGGTGCTTGGGCCGCTCCGCCTCGTCGATCAGGGCCACGGCGAAGTCCTCCATGGAGATCGCGGAGCGGCCCTCGCCGTCCAGCAGCAGTTCGCCGGTGCCGAGCCGGTAGCTGCCGGTGCGCCGCCCCGGCTCCAGCAGCGCGGGCGGTGCGGCGTACGCCCAGTCCAGCCCGGTGGGGGCGTGCTGGAGACAGAGCTGGTAACTCCCGTTGCACGCCTCGGCGATCGGGCGCCACTCCTCTGGGACGTAGCGCGGGTCGTCGCTCACCAGGACCCGGCCCCCGGTGCCCGGCACGGTGAGGCTGCCCGCGCCGCCGACGAGCAGCAGCCGTACGCCGGTCGTGCCGAGCCCGGCGAGCAGGCCGCGTGCCGCCAGCAGTAGCCCCTCCTCGTTGCCGGGTGCGGGGCGGGTGGCGCTGATGACCAGGTCCTGGCCGGCGCTGAGGGCTGCGACGTCCCCGGCGTCGGCGGCGTCACCCACCCGGTGCGCGGAGTCCGGGTGCAGGGTGGGGAAGCGCACCGGGTCGCGTACGACGGCGGTGACCTCGTGGCCGCGGGAGAGGGCTTCGGTGACGACGCGGCTGCCGACGTTCCCTGCCGCGCCGAAGACAACGATCCGCATGCGGGACAACTCCTTGTGTCGATAAGTGGATTGAGAGATGTGGGCCGGAAATCGAGAGGGCGGCGGTCAGCGCCCCGCGCGGGCCCGCTCCAGGCCCCACACAGCGAGGGCGACCGCGGCCAGTGAGGCCCCCAGCAGGCACACCCCGCTCCAGCCCGCCCGGGTCCAGACGAAGGCGGTCAGCGCGGAGCCGGTGGCGCCGCCGATGAAGAAGCTGGTCATGAAGACCGAGTTGAGACGGTTACGGGCCTCAGGGCGCAGCGCGTACAGCACTGTCTGGCTGCTGTTGAGCACGGCCTGCTGGCCGACGCTCAGCGCGACGACGCCCACGGACAGCCACAGCAGCGAGCGTTCACCGGCCAGCAGCACCAGCCAGCCGCCGCCCAGCAGGACGATGCCGGAGCCCGTCACGTACTGCACGAAGCCACGGTCGCCCAGCCGCCCGGCGAAGCTCATCGCCAGCACACCGAGCGCGCCGAGCAGTCCGAACAGCCCGATTGCCGCCTCCGACCAGTTGAAGGGCGGGCTGGCCAGCAGAAACGTGAGCGCGGTGAGCTGCACGCTGAACGAGGCGAGGCACAGGCCGCCGAGCAGCGAACGGCGGCGCAGCAGCGGTTCCTCGCGCAGCAGCGTCAGCGAGGAGCGCAGCAGCGCGGGGTAGGACAGCCGGGCCGTCGACCGGACGCGCGGCAGCCGGCGGTGCAGCGCCACGGCCATCGCGGCGACGGGTATCGCGCTGACCCAGTACACGGTGCGCCAGCCGCCGAGCGAGGCCAGCGCGCCGGAGACGGTACGGGCGAGCAGCCCGCCCAGCAGCACCCCGGACATCACGGTGGCCACGGCGCGGCCGCGTGCCTCGTCGGGGACGAGCGCTGCGGCGTAGCCGACGACGACCTGGGCGCCGACCGCCGTCAGCGCCACGGCCACGGTGCCCGCAAGCAGCAGGGGGCCGTTGGGCGCCGCGGCCGTGAGCGCGAGGAAGAGCGCGGTCGCCGCCAGCAGCCCGACGGACAGCCGGCGCCGGTCCAGGATGTCGCCGAGCGGGACGATCAGCAGCAGACCGAGCGCGTATCCGGCCTGCGAGGCGGTCACCAGCAGGCCCGCGAGGGTGGTGCCGATGTGCAGGTCGCGGGTGATGAGGTCGAGCAGGGGCTGGGCGAAGTAGTTGCCCGCGCAGGAGAGCCCGGTGGCGACGGCCATCAGGACCAGCAGTCCCCTGCCGGGCGTGGTGGCAGCCGATTCCGGGCCGGCGGGGGCGGGCCGTGACGACGAGGTGCCGAGGGTGGTTTCGGTCATGCGTTCAGGCTGCGGCCGGGGCCGTCGATGAGTCCAACACATCCTTGTCATGCGAGCGATCGCGCAGCGCGATGGATGGTGGCTAGGGTGAGCGCATGGAACTCCAGCAGCTGCGCTACGTCGTCGCCGTCGCCGAGACCGGCGGCTTCACCCGCGCCGCCGAGCGCTGCCACGTCGTCCAGTCCGCGCTCAGCCACCAGATCGCCAAGCTGGAGAAGGAGTTGGGCGCCCGGCTGTTCGACCGCACGAGCCGCCGGGTGGCGCTCACCCCCGCGGGCGAGGCGTTCCTCCCCGCCGCCCGGCAGTCCCTGGAGGCGGCCGAGCGCGCCGCCGCCGAGGTCGCGGCGACCACAGGCGAGATCCGCGGCACCCTCGCGCTCGGTGCGATCAGCACCATCGCCTCGGTCGATCTGCCGCGGCTGCTCCGCGACTTCCACACCCGCTATCCGCAGGTGCGCATCAGCATGACAGCGGGCCGCAGCGAGCTGCTGGTCGAGGAGGTCCGCCGGGGCACGCTCGACCTGGCGTTCCTCGGCGTCACCCCGGCCTTCCGCGCGAAGGGCGTCCGCTCCCACACGCTGGCCCGGGACCGGCACGTCGTGATGGTCGCCCCCGACCACCCCCTCGCTCAGGAGGGGGCGCAGGAGCCGCTGGAGCTGGCCCGGCTCGCCGAGGAGACCTTCGTCGACTTCGCCGCCGGCAGCCACGCCCGCGCCCAGACGGAGGAGATCTTCGCCGCGGCAGGGCTGCACCGTGACGTCGCCTTCGAAGCCTCGCACTGGGAGTTCCTGGCCGGCCTGGTCCGCAACGGCATGGGCATCACCCTCCTCCCCTCCGCCTTCGTCTCCCAGCTCTCCGGCGTATGCGTCCTCCCCGTACGCGACGGCCCGCAGCGCGAGGAACGTCTGGTGTGGAGTGCCACCCGCCTCACCCCGGCAGGCGCGGCGTTCCTCCGGGACTTGGGGGTGATGGTGGGGGAGTAGGGTGCGCGGCGTGAACGAGACTGATTCCCCTCTTCCGCGTACCTTCCGTCTGCTCGTCACCGGGGGAGGCACCGGCGGCCACACCTACCCCGCTCTGACGGCGGTCCGCACGCTGCAGGCCCGGCTCGGCGCGCACGGCGGCACGCTCGACGTGCTGTGGATCGGCACCCCGCAAGGGCTGGAGGCCAAGGTCGCCCCGGCCGAGGGCATCCCGTTCACCACGGTTGCCACGGGGAAGGTGCGCCGCTCCTCCAACCCGCTCAAGCTGCTCCGTCCCGCGAACCTGCGGGACATGGCGCGGGTGCCACTGGGCGTCTGGCAGGCCCGCCGGATCATCGCCGACTTCCGGCCCGACGTGGTCCTCGCCACCGGCGGGTACGTCGCCGTCCCGGCCGGGCTCGCCGCACGGATGCGCAAGCGTCCGCTGGTGCTGCACGAACAGACCGTGCGGCTCGGGCTGGCGAACCGCAAACTGGCCGGCTCGGCTGCGCGTATCGCGGTCTCGTCCGAGTCCACGCTGCCGCTGCTGCCGCAGTCCGTACGCTCCGCGGCCGTCGTCACCGGCAACCCGGTGCGGCCCGAGGTGCTGACGGGCCACGCCGACAAGGCCGTCGCCGCGCTGGGGCTGCACTCCTTCGACCGCCGGCTGCCCACCGTGTACGTCACCGGCGGCGCGCAGGGCGCCCAGCAGATCAACGACGTGGTCGGCCAGGCCCTGCCGTGGCTGCTCCAGCGCGCGAACCTCGTGCACCAGTGCGGCCCGGCGAACGTCGAGAGCCTGCGCACACAGGCCGCAGCGCTGCCCGCCGAACTCGCGGGCCGCTACCACCTCACCGGGTTCGTCGGCCCGGAACTCCCCGACATCCTGGCGCTCGCCGACGTCGTGGTCTCCCGCAGCGGTGCAGGCACCCTCGCGGAGCTGACCGCCCTCGGAAAACCGGCCGTCTTCGTACCGCTCGCCTCCTCAGCCGGGGACGAGCAGGCGCACAACGCGCGGCACCTCGAGGAGACCGGCGCGGCCGTCGCGCTGGTCGGTGACGTCACCGCCGACCGCCTCCAGCAGGCGCTGCACCCGCTGCTGACGGACCCGGCCCGGCGCCAGGCCATGTCCGAAGCCGCCCGCACCCACGGCCGCCCCGACGCCGCGGACCGCCTGGTGGACGTACTCCTGACGGCTGCGTCCCGCTGACGGACGAGGGGCCGGCGGACCGGGCGGGGCTTGCGTTCGAGCGCGCTCGAAGTGGTGGGATCCGCTGGGACCGGGCGGTACCGGGAGTCCGGAGCCGCCCCGTGCCAGCATCTCTTCGTCCTTTCGGCGTTCTGGAGGAACCATGAGCGACTCGCCCGTCACGCTGATCACCGGGGGATCGGCCGGTATTGGTGCCGCAACAGCGCGTCGGCTGCTGAAGCTCGGTCACCGGGTGGCCGTCACCGGCCGCGACGAGCAGCGGCTGGCCCGCTTCGCACAGGAGGCCGGACGCCCCGGCACCCTGCTGACGCTGCCCGGCGACGCGGCCGACCATACGGCGGTCCAGGCCGCCGTGGACGTCACCGTCGAGCGGTTCGGGCGCCTCGACAACGCCGTCGCCAACGCGGGCTTCGCCACGCACGACACCGTCACTGAAGGCGACCCCGCGGGCTGGCGGGAGATGGTCCTCACCAATGTCCTCGGCCCCGCGCTGCTCATCAGGGCGGCCACGGAGCAACTGCGGGCCACCGGAGGGCGGATCGTCCTCGTCGGCAGCGTCGCGGGCATCGTCCCTACGCCCGGCACCCTGTACGGGGCGACCAAGTGGGCGGTCACCGGCCTCGCCGAGAGCGCCCGGCGGGTGGTCACCGAGGACGGTGTCGGCGTGACCCTGATCGCCCCGGGGCGGGTCGAGACCCCGTTCTGGGACGGCCGGGGCGGCGTCCCGGACAGCCCGCTGCTGACTGCCGACCAGGTGGCCGAGTCCCTGGTGTGGGCCCTCGGCCAGCCGGCCGGCGTGGACGTCAACACCGTCGTCGTCCGCCCACTGGGCCAGCCGGTCTGACCCGGGGGAAGACGCGCCCCGTCAGGGGCGCGGGGAACTGCGCGACCAGCCCGCAACAACCCGCAGCCCGCAAACAAACAGCAAGGGGCAGCCCCGACCCGGAACAACGGGAGGGGCACCCCAACTCGCCGCGTACCCCAACCCAGCGCGTACCCCTACGCGTCGAGCCCGATCGAAAAGGCCGTCTCCAGATCGTGCTGCGAGTACGTCCGGAAAGCGATATGCGTCTCCGTGGACCGGACGCCCGGCACCTTGCTGATCCGCCCCGGAATGATGTCGGCAAGGTCGTCATGCTGGGCGACCCGCACCATGGCGATCAGATCGTGCGCCCCGGTGACCGAGTACACCTCGCTGACACCCTCGATGGCAGCGATCTGCTCGGCGATCTCGGGGATGCGTTCGGTGCTCGTCCGGATGAGGACGATGGAAGTGATCACGGTTCGGTCTCTCCCTCTGACGCCGGGGTTGGCCCGGTCACTCTAACCGGGCGGCAGCGGAGCCAGGCATACAGGAAGCCCAGCGTGAAACCCACCACATGGGCCAGGTAGGCGACGCCGGGGCCGTCGTCCACCTGCCGCGCCGCCAGCCACTGCACGGTCAGCCAGAACAGCAGCACCACCCAGGCGGGAAAGCGCAGCGGGAGGAACAGAAGAAAGGGGAACAGGCTGGTCACCCTGGCGTGCGGGTGCAGCCGGAGGAAGGCGCCCAGCACCGCGGAGATCGCCCCGGAGGCGCCGACCAGCGTCTCGCCGGACGCCGGGTGCGCCACCGCGTAACAGAGCATGGCCACATAGCCGGTGCCCAGATAGAAGAGGACGAAGCGCCCCGCGCCCATGCGCTGCTCGACCAGGCCGCCGAAGACGAACAGGAAGAGCAGGTTGCTGAGCAGATGCAGCCAGTTGCCGTGCAGGAACAGCGCGGTCAGCGGCGTCGGCAACTCACCCGCCGCACCGCTGAGCAGCGCGCTGGGCACCACCCCCCACCGGCCGAAGTAGGCCGACCGTGCCTGGTCCAGCGCGTGCCCCGTACCGTAGGAAGGGACGAGGCCGGAGGCCGGTCCGATCAGGAAGACCAGGCAGCAGCAGCCGAGCAGGGCGTACGTGATCAGCGGGCGCGGGGCCTCGGCGCGATCGGTGCCGTCCATGAGCGGATCATGACCGCTCGCTGTCCGGGCATGCTCCTCGACACACGTGGAGGCACACGGACGGTTCCAGGCCGTAGGGTTTACGGGACGTGATCCCGCGCCGCACGGACAGCACCGAGACCTTCGAGACGGATCTTTCGAATCTTTCGAAGAAATGAGGACGAGACGATGGCGGTCCCCACGCCGACGGACGAGACCCGCTGGCGCTGCACTCTGTGCGGCAATCTCACCCGGTTCGACGTGACGCGTTCCAGCAAGGTGGTCGAGTACGTCCATCTGGACCTGGCCGGGGCGCCGACGGTCGAGGAGCGGGACGTGCTCAGTGAGAGCATCGAGTCCGTGCGCTGTAGATGGTGCAACGCCGTGGACCAGGTCGAACTGGTGGACCGGCCCAGCGCTCAGGTATAGGGCTCAGGGCTCAGAGACGGCAGGTGTGACCGGTGGTGGAACGGACGGGCGGCGACCCTCGGCAGCCGGAACCGGCTGCCGGGAAGGAACCCGGGCCCGCTGCCCGCGCGGCGGCCGGGGACCCGGCGGCCCGGCCGGCTCCGGACCCCGCCGAGGGCGGCCCCACCGAGGGCAGCTCCGCCGCGGCGGACCGGCACCCGGAGACGCAGGAGACCCCCGGCCACACCGGCCCCGGTCACGAGGGTCCTGACCACGGCGGCCCCGGCGACAAGAGTCCCGGCCACGAGGCCCCCGGCGCGGAAGGTCCCGCTGCCGGGGTGCACGACGGTGAGGGCGAGCGCGATGGCGAGCGCGAGAACGGCGACGAGGGCGAGAGCCTGGAGCGCCCGTTGCCGGAGAAGGTACGGCGCCGGGTGGTCGCCTTCACCGGCGAAGCCCTCGGCGGGCTGACCGTCGCCGAACTCCCGCCCCCGCTGCGGCAGTACGCCCGCTTCACCCCGCAGCGCCGCGCCAAGTTCGGCGGGAACGCCATGGCGGCGGCGCTGGAGAGCGAGGCGGCGTTCCGGCAGCGCATCGCCTCCCGGGTGCGCGAACAGCTCCCCGAGCTGGCGGGCGCGCTCGACGAGGGCACCCCGCCCCCGGCCGCCGACCCGGTGGACGTGGCGGCGGCTGCCTACATCCTGCGCCCGCCCGGCTGGGCCAAGCTGGTCGCGGCGGCGGGCGAGGAGGCCCAGCGGGCCCAGGCCGAGCGCGCGGGCGAGGAGGCGCAGCGCGAGCTGGCCCGGCTGCGCGAGGAGCTGTCCCAGGCCAGGGGTGCGGCGCGGGACGAGGCCGAGCAGCGCCGCCGCGAGCTGGAGGCGCTGCGCAAGGAGCTGGACGGCACCCAGCGCAAGCTGCGCAGCGCGCAGGCCGACGTACGCCGGCGCGAGGCGTCGCTGCGCAAGCTCCAGGAGGAGCTGGACGCGGCGCGCTCCGCCGCCGGTACGGAGAAGGCGGCGCTGGACAGCGAAGTGCGCCGGCTCAAGTCCCGGCTCGCCGAGGCCGAGTCGGCGCTGGAGGCCGGACGGCGTGCGGCGCGCGAGGGCCGCAGCGTGGAGGATATGCGGGTCCGCCTGCTGCTGGACACGGTGCTGGAGGCGGCCCAGGGGCTGCGCCGCGAACTGGCGCTCCCGCCGTCCGAGTCCCGCCCTGCCGATACCGTCGACGCGGTGGAGCCGGGCCGGATGTCGCCCAAGGACGTGGCGGCACGCGCGCTGTCCGAGACCGATCCGGCGCTGCTGGACCAACTGCTGGCGCTGCCGCAGTCCCATCTGGTGGTGGACGGCTACAACGTCACCAAGACCGGCTATCCCGCGCTGCCGCTGGAGAAGCAGCGGCTGCGGCTGCTGGGCGGACTCGCGGTGCTGGCGGCCCAGTCGGGCGCCGAGGTCACCTGTGTGTTCGACGGCGCGGAACTGGCAGCGCCCGTACTGCTGGCGCCGCCGCGCGGGGTGCGGGTGCTGTTCTCCAAACCGGGCCAGACCGCGGACGAGTTGATCCGCCGGCTGGTGCGCGCCGAGCCGCCGGGCCGCGCCGTCGTGGTGGTCTCCAGCGACCGCGAGGTCGCCGACGGCTGCGCGGCTGCGGGTGCCAGGCCGGTGGCCTCCACGCTTCTCCTCAACCGGCTTGCCCGCAGCTGAGCCGGCGGCCCGGTCCGCGGCGCTTTCGGATGACGCTCCCCGGCGCTCCCCAACTCCCCGGAACATAAAGGACATCGAGGCCGACGCAGCGGCTGGGTGATGAGCGCTGAGTGAGACTCTGCTCGCCCAACGTGCATATCGAGTAAAGAATGGGACTGCGGGACGCCTTTTTTCCCGAGGGATTTGATCGGATCAGTACGCGTGGCTAATCTCAGGCCCCGAACCTTCGCTCGGTTGATCACCTATCCGGGGTGACAGCGGAGGACCGCCTCGTTCCGTACGACCGGGATCGCCCAGTCCCGGGAAGCGGAGCCGGAGATGACCAGACCGGCAGGCGGCTGAGGAAGAAGGAGCTCGCCCCAGTGGCGTCCCACCGTCGTCCCAAGCAGCCGAGTCGCGCACGAGTCAGTGTCTTCACCATGACCGCTGCCGCGGCAGTCGCTCTCACCTCCCAGGCGGCCCACGCCGACCCGCAGTCCTCCAAGAAGGACGTCAAGGAGAAGGTCGACAAGCTCTACGAGGACGCCGAGGCCGCCACCGAGAAGTACAACGGCGCCAAGGAGAAGCAGTCCAAGCTCTCCAAGGAGGTCGAGAACCTCCAGGACAGCGTCGCCCGCGGCCAGGGTGAGCTCAACACCATGCGGGACAAGCTCGGTTCGATGGCCACCGCGCAGTACCGCTCCGGCGGTATCGACCCCTCGGTGCAGCTCTTCCTCTCGTCCGACCCGGACAACTACCTGGACAAGGCTTCGGCCATGGACCAGTTGAGCACCAAGCAGGCCAGCGCGCTCAAGAAGATCCAGGCCAAGCAGCGCAGCCTCGCGCAGCAGCGCAAGGAAGCCTCCGGCAAGCTGAAGGACCTCAGCAGCACCCGCAAGGAACTGGGCAAGAAGAAGAAGGAGATCCAGGGCAAGCTCTCCGAGGCCCAGCGGCTGCTGAACACGCTGACCGCCAAGGAGAAGGCGAAGCTCGCCGCGAAGCAGAAGCGCGCCGACCGCGCCTCCAGCGACCGCGCCGACCTGGGCAACCTCCCCGCCGGCTCGGGCCGCGCGGCTGCCGCGCTGTCCGCCGCCAAGGGCAAGATAGGCAGCCCCTATGTGTGGGGCGCCACAGGGCCCAGCTCCTTCGACTGCTCCGGGCTGACCTCGTGGGCGTACAAGCAGGCAGGTGTCTCGCTGCCGCGTACCTCCCAGGCGCAGGCCAACGCCGGTACCCGGATATCCAGCCAGAGCCAGCTCAAGCCGGGCGACCTGGTCCTGTTCTACGGCGACCTGCACCACATCGGGCTCTATGCCGGAAACGGCCAGGTGCTGCACGCGCCCAAGCCCGGTGCCAATGTGCGCTTCGAGGCGATGGGCAACATGCCCTTCCAGTTCGGCGTGCGGGTCGGCTGACCGGCCGTACGGCCCAACTCCCGGCCGATCACCAGCCAGTGTGATGACCGCTAAACGTCCTTCGTCCGAGTGAAACCCCCCGGGTGCGGATGACCCCGGAACCCGGCCGGTGACCTGCGGGATCGACGAACGCGGCAGTGTGGAGCGGGATTTACCGACGGCAGACGGTCCTTTGTCCCCTGTAAGGGCACGGCTACATTCTGCGGGCGCAAGTCGCCTAGCGGAAGGAACGCCTCCTCCAGTGGCATCGCACCGGTCCCCTCGACGTACCCCGCAGCCCGGGCAGGGCTGGCCAGCGCGGGTCACCGTGCTGTCCGCCGCCGCTGCGGGCGCGGCAGCCGCGCTCCTCCCCGCGGCACCGGCGGGCGCCAAGCCCGACGACAAGCCGGCCGCCCGGCTCAACTCCCGTATCGACCGGCTCTACGAGCAGGCGGAAGTCGCGACGGAGAAGTACAACGGGGTGGCCGAGCGCACCGGCAAACTGCGCAAGCAGGTGGCCAACGCGCAGGACGGCGTGGCCCGCGGCCAGGCGAAGGTGAACCGGCTGCGCGACTCCCTCGGCTCCCTCGCGGGCGCGCAGTACCGCTCCGGCGGCATCGACCCGGCCGTGACGCTGATGCTCACCGAGGACCCCGACAGCTATCTCGACAAAGCCGCCACCCTCGACCGCATCGGCAGCCGCCAGCTGACCCGGCTGCACCAACTCCAGTCGGCCCAGCGCCATCTCGAGCAGCAGCGCAGCGAGGCCGCCGGCAAGCTCGAACAGCTCGACGGCCTCCAAAAGTCCCTCAAACGCCGGAAGAAGGACGTCCAGCAGAAGCTCGCCGCCGCCCGGCGGCTGCTCAACCAGCTCACCCCCCAGCAGCGCGCGGCCCGCGACGGCCACCGGGACAAGGACACGCACGGCGGCGGCCTCGGCGGCGCCAAGCCGTCCTCGCAGCGCGCCGCCGCTGCCGTCGCCGCCGTCAGGTCCGCGGTGGGACGCCCGTACGCGTGGGGCGCTGCGGGCCCTGGTGCCTTCGACTGCTCGGGGCTCACGCAGTGGGCGTACAAGCAGGCGGGCACCTCGATCCCGCGTACGTCCCAGGCCCAGCGCTCGGCAGGACAGCAGGTCCCGCTCAGCCAGGCCCGCCCCGGCGATCTGGTGCTCTACCGCGACGACGCCAGCCATGTGGCGATGTACGTGGGCGGCGGCCAGGTCGTGCACGCGCCGCATCCCGGGGCGCCGGTGCGCTACGACCCGGTCGGCATGATGCCGGTCTCCGCGGTCACCAGGCCCTGACCAGCGCCGCCGAGCTGCGCCCTTACCCTCGGTGTGGTGGGCGAGAGGCGAGCGCGTATCCGGTACGGGCGAGCGCTGAGCGGTACGGCAGCGCTCGCCCTGCTGTGTGCGCTGGGCGCCTCGGCCCGCACGCCCGGCGACGACCCGGACCGCGCCGCGTTCCAGCAGGCCCTCGCCCGCCAGGCCGCGGCGCTGCGCTCCGGTGACGAGTCCGGCTTCCTCGCCACCGTCGAGCCGGACCGGCGCGGCGAACAGCGCCTGGTCTTCCGCAACCTGCGCCGGCTGCCGCTGGACACCTGGTCGTACGAGGTGCTCGAGGTCACGGACAGGACCGACCGCACCGCCACCGTCCGGGCCACTCTCCGCTACCGCCTCGCGGGCTACGACCGCACCGCCACCACCGCCGACGAGCGCCTGCGCTTCGTACGCCGCGACGGCACCTGGCGCATCTCCTCCGAAGCAGCGAACAGCGACACCCAGCTGTGGGAACAGGGCGCCATGACCGTCGTACGGGGCGAGCACAGCCTGGTGCTCGGCGTGGGCCGGAACCGCTCCGAGCTGCGGGCGCTCGCTGCCGCAGCCGACCGCGCCGTACCGGCCGTCGCGCGGATCTGGCCGGCCGGCTGGACCCGCAGGACCGTGCTGGAGGCGCCCGCCTCGACGCGGCAGATGGCCCGGCTGCTGGGCTCGCCCGCCGCCAACTCCCGTACCTATGCGGGCATAGCCGCCGTCACCACCGGCGAGGCGGGCAGCAGGGCGTCCGGGCCCGGCGACCGTATCGTCGTCAATCCGAAGGCGTACGGGCTGCTCAGCGAGGAGGGCCGGCAGGTGGTGCTGACCCATGAGACCACCCACGTCGCCACCCGCAGGCAGACCACTTCCACCACCCCGCTGTGGCTCTCCGAGGGCATCGCCGACTGGGCGGGCTACCGGCGCTCCCGGCTGACCGCCCGCGAGGCGGCCCCGGAGCTGGCGCGTACGACCCCCATACCGCGCGCCCTCCCCTCGGACGGCGACTTCCGCTTCGGCAACGACCCCGCGCGGCTGGCCCGTGCCTACGAGGGCGGCTGGCTGGCCTGCCGGATGATCGGCGAACAGTGGGGCTCCGGCAAGCTGCTCGCCCTGTACGAGCACGCGGGCCGCGAGGACGTCGACGCTGCGCTGCGCTCAGCCCTCGGTCTCTCCCGGACCGAGTTCACCGCTCGCTGGCGGAGCTATGTGCGGGGCCAACTGCATCCCTGAACGGGGGGCCCGCCGCCGCGACGGCCGTGGCCTCCTCGCGGGGCCGGGGAACCTCGTCGGGCTCGGACGGCCGGGGCACCGCCGAACGCCACAGCCGCACACAGGAGAGGACAGCGGCGACGACCAGCACCGCGTTCCGCACCGCCAGCACCACCGTGCCCCGCCCCCCGCCGGTCACCACATCCGCGAACCAGACCGGGAACTCCAGCTGCGTCAGCCCGGCCGCCACGACCACCAGCCAGGCCGGCAGTGCCTGGCGGCTGGCCCGCAGCGTCAGACAGACCGCGGCCAGCCCCACCAGCCAGACCAGATACTGCGGACTGAGCACCCGGCTGGTGACGACGAAGACCAGCACCCCGGCGAGTGCGGCATCCGCCATCGTCGCCGAGGTCCACACCCGCGCCCGCAGCCGCCACAGCACCAGCCACCCGAAGCCCAGTCCGGTCAGCACCACCGCCGCGTTGCTCACGTTCCGTACGCCGGGCCCCACGAACTCCATGGAGCCGTACCGCAGCAGCACCTGCCCCTCCCAGCCGAACTGCCGGGCCGCGTGCAGCACCAGCGAGCCGACCGACTCCACCTCCGTACCCCGGCCGCCCTGTGCGGACAGAAAGTCCAGCGCCCCCGGCATGGTGGCGGTGAAGCCCGCCGTCACCACCAGCGCGGTCCCCAGTGCGCTCAGCCAGATCGCCCGCGTCGCCCGGCCGCGTGCGGTGCCGAGCAGCAGCAGGGCAGGCCACACCTTCACCAGCGCACCCAGCCCGGCCAGCACCCCCGCGGCACGCGGGTGCCGTGCGGCCGCCAGCAGTGCGGCGACGGCGAGGACGGTCACCATCAGGTCATAGCGCGCGTACGCCGTCGGCCCCAGCAGCGGCACCCCGGCCACCCACGCCCACACCCCGGCCCGGCGCCGCGACCCGGCCCCGGGGTCGCGCTGCCCGCGCTGCCGCGCCGCGTACAGCAGCAGCCCGAGCACCACCGCGTCGGCGGCGCAGGCCAGCACGAAGAAGGCGGAGGCGTAGCTGACCAGGCCCAGCCCGGTGAGCAGCCCGGGGGAGAGGATCACCAGTGCGGCGGCGGGCGGGTACTGCCAGGTCACATCGTCGGACGGAAACGTTCCGCTGCTCAGCTGCTCATACCATCCGTGATAGATCACCGAGACGTCGGTGGTGATGTCCATGCCCCCGGGGACCGTGCAGACCTTGAACACAAAGAGCAGCAGCACCGCCCGGGTGACCGCCCACACCAGCAACGGCGCCACCGCACCGCGCGCTCGTCCCGCCTCGCCCCGCACACATGTCCTTCCTCGCCTGGGCCGATCGGCCGCCCGTACCGCCCGCTCCCGCACGCGGTACTGTCGGCGGCGATGCACACGACGATGCACAAGACCCTGGTCGTCACCAATGACTTCCCGCCACGCGCCGGCGGCATCCAGGCGTTTCTGCACAGCATGGCGCTGCGCCTGGACCCCTCCCAGGTCGTGGTCTACGCCTCGACCTGGAAGCGGAGCCGGGAGGGGAGGGAAGCAACGGCGGCGTTCGACGCCGAGCAGCCCTTCACGGTCGTCCGTGACCGCACGACGATGCTGCTGCCCACTCCGCGGGTGACCAAGCGTGCCGTCTCGCTGCTGCGGGAGCACGGCTGCCGCGCCGTGTGGTTCGGCGCCGCTGCGCCGCTGGGACTGATGGCGCCCGCGCTGCGCAGGGCCGGGGCCGAGCGCATCGTGGCGACCACCCACGGCCACGAGGCGGGCTGGGCACAGCTCCCCGCGGCCCGCGGCCTGCTGCGGCGGATCGGCGAGCAGACCGACACCCTCACCTACCTCGGCGACTACACGCGCCGCCGCATCGCCGCCGCGCTCACCCCCGAGGCCGCTGCGCGCATGGTGCAACTGACGCCCGGGGTGGACGAGAAGACCTTCCACCCGGCTTCGGGCGGCGACGCGGTGCGCGCCCGGCTGGGCCTGACGGAACGCCCCGTGGTCGTCTGCGTCTCGCGGCTGGTGCGCCGCAAGGGCCAGGACACGCTCATCGAGGCCATGCCGCGGGTGCTGGAGTCGGTGCCCGACGCGGTGCTGCTGATCGTCGGCGGCGGCCCCTACCGCGCCGACCTGGAGAAGCTGGCCGCCTCCCGCGGGCTCACCGACGCGGTGCGCTTCACCGGCCCCGTCACTTGGGAGGAGCTGCCCGCGCACTACGGCGCGGGCGACGTCTTCGCGATGCCGTGCCGCACCCGGCGCGGCGGGCTGGACGTGGAGGGGCTCGGCATCGTCTACCTGGAGGCGTCCGCCACCGGACTGCCCGTGCTCGCCGGTGACTCCGGCGGAGCGCCGGACGCGGTACTGGACGGCGAGACGGGCTGGGTGGTGCCCGGCGGCAGCCCCGAGCGGACCGCCGACCGGCTGACCGAACTCCTCCGCGACCCCGGACTGCGCACCCGCATGGGCGCCCGGGGCCGGCAGTGGGTCGAGGAGCGCTGGCGCTGGGACCTCCTCGCGGAGCGGCTACGCGAGCTGCTGTGACCAGGACTCCGGGCCGGCCTCCGGCGGCACCGGATCGAGCAGCGCCACCTCGAGACCGGCCAGCCGCGCCGGGTCCGCGATCACCTCGTACGCCGTGATCCGGCCGCCCTCGACGGCGAAGGTGAGCGCCGCGAGCAGCCTGCCGCGCGGCGCGAGGACGGCCCCCACGGCCCCGTCCACCAGCGCGGTCTGCGCGTACCGGGACCGCTGGGACAGCAGCACCGTGCCCCGGGCCACGGCGTCGGCGCCGCGTACGAGCGCCGCGGCGCCCGCCGGAAGAGCCGCAGGATCGGCGCGGCGCACCACATCGGGCGCGAGCACGGCGAGCAGCCCGGCCAACTCCCCCTTGCGCGCGGCGGACAGGAACGCCTCCACGGCTGTCCGCTGCTGAGCCAGCTGCGTCGCGGGCACGGCCGGTGTGCCGCGCACGCGGCTGCGGGCCCGGCTGGCGAGCTTCTTGGCGGCGACGGGCGAGCGCTCCACCAGTGGCGCGATCTGCTCGAAGGGGACGGCGAACATGTCGTGCAGCACGAACGCGACCCGCTCGGCCGGTCCCAGCCGGTCCAGTACGACGAGCAGGGCCCTGCCCACCGAGTCGGCCAGCAGCACCTCGTCCTCGGGCCCGTCGGCCTCCCCCTGTGGCAGGGGGTCGGGCACGTGCTGCCCCACCGGCTCCTCGGGACGGGCGGCGCGGGCCCGCAGCATGTCGAGACAGATCCGGGA
Source organism: Streptomyces oryzae (assembly GCF_017676365.1). Classification (GTDB taxonomy): domain Bacteria; phylum Actinomycetota; class Actinomycetes; order Streptomycetales; family Streptomycetaceae; genus Streptomyces; species Streptomyces oryzae. The sequence continues at coordinate 36,023 of NZ_JADKMA010000019.1, read as the reverse complement.
GACGACCGTACGCAGCCAGGCGGGCAGGTTGTCGATGGTCTCGGCGTCGGTGCGGCTCAGCCGCAGCCAGGTCTCCTGCACGGCGTCCTCCGCCTCGCTGAGCGAGCCCAGCATCCGGCAGGAGACGGCCAGCAGCAGGCCGCGGCTCTCCTCGAAGCGGTCGGCCAGCCGGGTCGGCTCGTCCATCGGTCACCTTTCCCTCGCGCGTTCCGTCACCTTCATCGACGTATCCGACGCCGGAGAAGTGACAGGAGAGAGCCCTCGATGAAACACGATGCGACGACGCCGTTCCTGCTGCGCGTCGACGCCAGCGTGAGCCCCGCGGACACCTCGGTCAGCAGGCAGCTCACCGCGCTGTTCGCCGACAGGTGGCGGCAGCACCACGGAGATGCCGGATACCGCCACCGGGACCTGGCAGCCGCGCCGGTCCCGCTCGTCACCGCCGACTACGCCAGGTTCGGATACTGGGTGGAGCGGCACGGCACCGTACCCGTGGACCGGGTGGCGGGGCTGGTCAGGGACGCCGCGGACGAGCACGTGTGGCGTACGACGCGGCCGCTGGTCGAGGAGGTGCTGGCGGCGGACGTCCTGCTGCTGGGCGTGCCGATGTACAACCTCACGGTGCCCGCCGCGCTGATGGCGTGGATCGACCGGATCAGCTTTCCGGGAGCGCTCCTCGACCCGGAGACGGGCCGCAGCCGGCTGCGGGACAAGCACGTCGTGGTCGTCGGTGCGCGTGGTGGCGGCTACGGCCCGGGCGCCCCGCGCGAGGGGCTCGACTTCCAGGTGCCGTATCTGCGGGGCTACTTCACCGACCGCGGGGTGCCCGAGGAGAACCTGCACGTCGTGACCGCCGAGCTGACCCGCGCCCGGGACGTACCCAAGATGGCCCCGCTCCGGACGCGGGCCGCCGAATCGCTGGCCGCGGCCCGCGAGGGAGTCCTCGAACTGGCGGCCCGGCTCATCGCCCCGACAGGGGCGCGGGGAACTGTGGGCCAAGCCGGCAACCAGCCCGCAGACTGCTGACTGCGGTCAGGGGCAGCCCGTGGGCAGTTACGCGGTGTAGAGGGCTTCGATCTCCTCGGCGAAGTCCTTCGCCACCACGCCCCGTTTCAGCTTCAGGGAGGGGGTGACATGCCCGGAGTCCTCGGTGAACTGCTCCCGCAGCACCCGGAACTTCCGCACCGACTCGGCCCTGGAGACGGCCTTGTTGCCCTCGTCGACGGCGGTCTGGAGCTCGGCGAGCAGGTCGGGGTCCTCCAGCAGCTGCTCGTGGCCGAGGTCCTGCTTGCCGTGCTCGGCGGCCCAGCGCGGCAGGAACTCCTCGTCCACGGTCAGCAGCGCGCCGACGAAGGGCCGGCCGTCGCCGACGACCATGCACTCGGCGACCAGCGCGTGGGCGCGGATGCGGTCCTCGATGACGGCGGGGGCTACGTTCTTGCCGCCCGCGGTCACCAGGATCTCCTTCTTCCGCCCGGTGATGGTCAGATAGCCGTCCACATCGAGCGTCCCCAGATCGCCGGTGTGGAACCAGCCGTCGGCCAGCGCCTCGTCGCCGGCCTGCTGGTTGTTCCAGTAGCCGGTGAACAGGTGCTCGCCGTGCAGCAGCACCTCGCCGTCGTCGGCGATCCGGATGACGGAGCCGGGCAGCGGCTGGCCCACAGTGCCGATCTTGGGCCGGTCGTACGGGTTGAAGGCGGTCGCGGCGCACGACTCGGTGAGCCCGTACCCCTCCAGCACGGTGAAGCCGACGCCGCGGAAGAAGTGGCCCAGCCGCTCACCCAGCGGTGCGCCGCCGGAGATGGCGTGGGTGGCCCGGCCGCCGAGGACGGCGCGCAGCTTGCTGTAGACCAGCTTGTCGAAGATCTTGTGCTGGATACGGAGTCTGAGCGAGGGGCCCGCCGGGTCGTCCAGTGCGCGGCTGTAGGCACCGGCCACCTCGGCCGCCCGGTCGAAGATCCTGCCCTTGCCGCTCGCGACGGCCTGTGCCCGCGCGGAGTTGAAGACCTTCTCGAAGACGCGGGGGACGCCCAGCACCATCGTCGGCCGGAAGGAGCCGAGCTCGTCGGTGAGGTCCTTGATGTCCGCGACGTGCCCCAGCTTGATCGGCGCCATCACGGCACCCACCTGCACCAGCCGTCCGAGGACGTGGGCGACCGGCAGGAACAGCAGCACCGAACCCTCGCCGGGCCGGAACATCGGGCGCAGCCGCTCGACCACGTTTCCGCACTCCGCGAAGAAGCTGCGGTGGGTGAGCACACAGCCCTTGGGGCGCCCTGTGGTGCCGGAGGTGTAGACGATGGTCGCGGGCGAGTCGGCGTCGGCGGCGGAGCTGCGCTCCTCCACCTTCTCGTCGCTGATCCCGGCGCCCAGCGCGGCCAGTTGCGCGACGGCGCCCTCGCTCGCTTCGCTGCCGGGCCCCGGTTCGATCTGCCATACGTCGCGCAGCTCGGGCAGCCGGTCGCGCACCGAGTCGACGGCCGCTGCGTGCGCTTCGGTCTCCACCAGACAGACGACGGCGCCCGAGTCGCCGAGGACCCAGGAGATCTGCTCGGGCGAACTGGTCTCGAAGATGGGCACGGTGACGCCGCCCGCGCTCCAGACGGCGAAGTCCAGCAGCGTCCACTCGTACCGGGTGCGCGACATCAGGCCCACCCGGTCGCCCGGCTCCACACCCGCCGCGATCAGACCCTTGGCGGCCTGCTGCACCTCGGCGAGGAACGCGGTGGCGGTCACGTCCTCCCAGCGGCCTTCGCGCTTGCGTCCCAGGACGGGGAGGTCGGGGTGCTGAGCCGCGTTCCGGCGGATGAGGTCCGTCAGGTTTCCGTCTGCGGGGACTTCGTAGAGAGCCGGAAGGCTGTACTCGCGCAAGACTGCTACTCCTCGTCGGCGCGCCGAAGGGGGCCGCGGGGGGTCGGCCTCCATTGGCTCGGTCCAGGGTGGGCGTGCGACCCCGGAAGAATGACGGCCCGGACGTTACCCATCGGTATGGGGGATGGGGTAGAGGGTGACGCGGAGATGTCTTGTGCGTCACAGGTGTAGATGGCAGATAGCAGCCTAGTCGAGGCGTTCGCGGACACGGAACCCGCGAGGGGGAGAGGGCGGAAAGACCGGACGTACGGCGCTTTTCGGCCGAAGACCGTTCCGTCTCCCCGTGACCTGCGGGGCGATCTAGGGTGGGCGCATGCGAGTCCACGTAGTCAGCGACGTACACGGCAACAGTGCGGACCTCGCGAAAGCGGGCGAGGGGGCTGACGCGCTGGTCTGTCTCGGAGACCTGATCCTCTTCCTCGACTACGCGGATCACTCGCGCGGTATCTTCCCCGATCTGTTCGGCGTCGAGAACGCGGACCGTATCGTCGCCCTGCGTACAGCGAAGCGCTTCGCCGAGGCCCGCACCTTCTCGCGGGAACTGTGGGCCGGGATCGACCGCGACTCCGCGATGGAGACAGCGGTGCGCAAGCAGTACGCCGAACTGTTCGCGGCCTTCCCCACCCCCACATACGCCACGTACGGCAACGTCGACATGCCGCCCCTGTGGCCCGAGTACGCGCGCCCGGGCGTCAACGTCCTGGACGGCGAGACGGTGGTGATCGGCGGATGGCGCTTCGGCTTCGTCGGCGGCGGGCTGCGCACGCCGATGCGCACCCCGTACGAGATCGACGACGAGACGTACGCGGCGAAGGTCGCCGCGCTGGGCGAGATCGACGTGCTGTGCACCCATATCCCGCCCGAAGTGCCCGAGTTGTGCTACGACACCGTCGCGCGCCGCTTCGAGCGGGGCAGCCCGCAGCTGCTGGAGGCCCTGCACACGCTGCGTCCGCGCTACCACCTGTTCGGCCACGTACACCAGCCGCTGGCCCAGCGCATGCGGATCGGCGCCACCGAGTGCGTCAATGTCGGCCACTTCAACGCGACGGGCACGCCCTGGGTGCTGGAGTGGTGAGGAGGCCGGCGGCCTGTGTGGCCGAAGTGGTGACCCGCGCGGCGCGGGTCCCGGCAACCGCGCGGTAGCCTTCCACCGCAGACGCTTCCCCGCGCCACGGCGGGTATCCCGCGCGGTCGTTCCACGTACGGCGGGCCTTGATGGCGGGCATTTCGGACACGGGTATATCGGAGGGCCATGGCGATGGCGGAACACACCAGCTCGAGCATCACGGTTGACGCGGCACCCGAGGCCGTGCTGAACGTGATCTCCGACTTCCCCCGCTACCCGGAGTGGGCAGGCGAGGTGAAGGAGGCCGAGGTCCTCGGCCGGGACGAGCAGGGCCACGCCGAGCAGGTGCGCCTGCTGCTGGACGCCGGAGCCATCAAGGACGAGCACACCCTCGCCTACGAGTGGATCGGCGAGCCCGGGATCCGGGAGGTGCGCTGGTCGCTGGTCAAGTCCCAGATGCTGCGCTCCCTGGACGGCGTCTACCGCCTCACCCCGCTCGACGGCGGTGAGCGCACCGAGGTGATGTACCAGCTCACCGTCGATGTGAAGATCCCCATGCTCGGGATGATCAAGCGCAAGGCCGAGAAGGTCATCATCGACCGGGCGCTCGACGGGCTGAAGAAGCGCGTCGAGGCGGGCGGCGCCGAGGCATCCGGAGCCGGCAGCTGACCGGCGCAACGGGCGCCGGACCCTGGGGGCCCGACGCCCGGCCGTCCGGCTCCCAGTCGTCCGATTCCCACTCGTCCGGCTCCCGGCCCTCCGGGCCGCAGACGGTGCTGGTCAGCGGTGCGGGTGGTGCGGGTCGTACGACCGTGGCGGCCGCCACCGCGTGCGCCGCCGCTGCCCAGGGGCACCGGACCCTGCTGCTGAGCGCGGAGCCCGCTCGCCGGCTCGCCGCGCTGCTGGGCACGGACGCCCGGGAGCAGGCCGATGACCAGGCCCCGGTCCTGGGCCAGGGCAGGCCCGAGGCCGTCGCCGGGGTGGCGGACCTGTGGCTGCTGCGTATCGACTCCGGTGCGGAGTTCCGCAGTCAGGCCGTCGCGCTCCAGACGCGCGGCAAGACCGTGCTCGACCTGCTGGGCGCGGTACCGCTGGACGAGGACGAGCTGACCGAACTCCCCGGCGCCGGGACCTTCGCGCTGCTGCGCGCCCTGCACACCGCGCACACGGGCGGCACGGAGGACGGCCGGGACGGCGCGGGCGGCTGGGACATCGTCGTCGTCGACATGCCGGCCGCCCCCGAGGGTCTCAACCTGCTGGCGCTCCCCGAACAGCTGCGCCGCTATCTGCGCCGCCTCATACCCGCCGAGCGCCAGGCGGCCCGGGCCCTGCGCCCGGTGCTGGCCCAGCTCGCCGGTGCCCCCATGCCCGCGCAGTGGCTCTACGACGCGGCTACGCGCTGGTCGGACGAACTGGCTTCCGTGCAGCGGGTCGTGGAGTCTCCGGCGACGGTCGTCCGGCTGGTCACCGAGCCGGGACCGCTCGCCGTCGAGACGCTGCGCACCGCAGGGGCCGGAGTACGGCTGCACGGGCTCGAGCTGGAGTCCGTCGTCGCCAACCGGCTGCTGCCGACCGGCTCCTGCGACCCCTGGCTGACCGGGCTGGCCGGCCGGCAGCAGACCGCGCTGGCAGCGCTGCGCGAGAAGTGCGAGGCCGAGTCGGTGCCGCTGTGCGAGCTGCCGCACCTGGGCCGCGACCCGCTCGGCCCCGAGGACCTGACGACGCTGGCCGGCGCGGCGCGTACCGCCGTTGCCGCCGACGGAACAGCGGCAGTGGGCCTGCGCCCGCCGGACGGGGCCGAGGGCGGGCCCGGCACCGACATCGCCTACGGCTGGCTGGAGGACCGGCTGGCCGGGGACGGCAAACTGGTGTGGCACCTCCCGCTGCCGGGCGCCGAGCGGGACGAGCTGGAACTGGTGCGCCGCGGCGACGAGTTGACCGTGGGCGTCGGCCCCTACCGCAGGGTGCTCCCGCTCCCCTCCGCGCTGCGCCGCTGCCGGGTCTCCGGCGCGGGGCTCAAGGGCGGGGTGCTGGGCGTGCGTTTCACGCCCGACCCGGACCTGTGGCCCGCGCGGAGCGGCTGACTGCGCGGAGGCCCGCCTTCGGCCTCGACCCGGTGCGCCGTTCCGGTACCGTCGGAAGGTGCACAGTTCGCACCACGCCACCACTTGCCGCCCGTAGGAGCCCCGCCATGAGCGATGCCGCCGAGCGCCCTGCCGCCCCGGACCCCGACGCCTGGGCCACCGCGTGCGAGGAGGACCTGGCCGCCGAGCGGGCACGCCGCCGCGCGCAGTACGGCCCGCCGCCCACCAGCGCGGCCGAGGAGCTGCGCCGGCTGGCGGACGCGGTCACCGAGAAGGTCGCCGAGTTCGGCAAGCCCCTGATGGGCGCCGCCGGGTCCGCCGCGGCCCAGGGCATGGCGCAGCAGCTGTTCCAGCAGGCCAGGGCGACCATCGAGCCCGTCGTCGAGCGCAACCCGCAGTTCTTCGACCACCTCGCCGCAGCGGGCAGCGAACTGCTTGCCGCCTACCGCTCCGCGGTCCACGAAGCCGAACGCCGCTGGACCGAGAGGCCCGGCGCCGACGCGGAGCACATCGATGTGGAGCGGGACGAGGACTAGGGGCTGCCCCTGTCCCACCGCTGCTGCCCCTCCGATCCGTGCTCGGTGCCGGAGCCTGCTCCGGTACCGTTGGCCTCGGCGGGGATCACATTCGGATGACCGAGGGACACATGGGACTCACAATCGGGGTCGACATCGGCGGCACCAAGATCGCAGCTGGCGTTGTGGACGAGAAAGGCACCATTCTCGAAACCAGCACGGTGCCCACACCCGACACCCCTGATGCCGTGATCGACGCCATCGCGGACGCGGTACGCCAGGCCAGCGCCGAGCACCAGGTGGAGGCCGTCGGAATCGGCGCTCCCGGGTACGTCGACGACAAGCGCGCCACCGTGCTGTTCACCCCCAACCTCAGCTGGCGGCACGAGCCGCTCAAGGACAAGGTGGAGCAGCGCATCGACCTGCCCGTGGTGATCGAGAACGACGCGAACGCCGCCGCCTGGGGCGAGTACAAGTTCGGCGTCGGCACCGGCCACGAGGACGTCGTCTGCATCACCATCGGCACGGGCCTGGGCGGCGGCACCATCATCGGCGGCAAGCTGCACCGCGGACGGTACGGCGTGGCCGCCGAGTTCGGCCACATCCGGATGGTGCCCGACGGCCTGCTGTGCGGCTGCGGCAACCAGGGCTGCTGGGAGCAGTACGCCTCGGGGCGTGCGCTGCTGCGTTACGCCCAGCAGCGCGCCACCGCCACCCCGGACAACGCCACGATCCTGCTGGGTCTGGGCGACGGCACCGCCGAGGGCATCCGGGGCAAGCACGTGAGCGAGGCGGCCCGGCAGGGCGACCCGGTGGCCATCGACTCCTTCCGCGAGCTCGCCCGCTGGGCGGGCGCGGGCCTCGCCGATCTGGCCTCCCTCTTCGACCCGGGCGCCTTCATCGTCGGCGGCGGCGTCTCCGACGAGGGCGAGCTGGTGCTGGACCCGATCCGCAAGTCCTACCGCCGCTGGCTGGTCGGCAGCCGCTGGCGCCCGCACGCCGAGGTCCTCGCCGCCCAACTGGGCAACAAGGCGGGCATGGTCGGCGTCGCGGACCTGGCCCGCCAGGGCTGACCGGACGGGGGCAGCCGCGATGAGGGGGGAGCCGAGCGGAAGGACTCCGCGGGGGGCCGCGCAGGTCACGGACCTGCCGCCCTCCCGTACGGAGTCCGACGGCTCCGCCGTCGTCCGGCTGCTCAGCTACAACATCCGCTCCCTGCGGGACGACCGGGAGGCGCTCGTCCGGGTCATCCGGGCGTGCGCCCCCGACATCGTCTGCGTACAGGAGGCGCCGCGGTTCTTCCGCTGGCGCAAGCGGGCCGCCTGGCTGGCGCGGCGCACCGGCCTCACGTATGTGACGGGTGGTGCGACGGCGGCCGGACCGCTGATCCTCGCCTCGCTGCGGGCCCATGTGGAACGCACGGAGGACGTGCTGCTGCCGCGCACCCCCGGGCTGCATCAGCGCGGGTTCGCCACGGCCGAGCTGCGGTTCGGGCCGGCTGCGCGGCTGGGCGTCGTCAGCTTCCACCTCAGCCTCCAGGCCCGGGAGCGGCGGCAGCAGGCCAGGGCGCTGCTGGAGCGGGCCGCCGCGTTCGGCAGCGCGCCGGTGGTGGCGGCCGGCGACGTCAACGAACGGCCGGACGGTCCGGCGTTCGCGCTGCTCGGCGAGGGGCTGCGGGACGCATGGGGGCTCAAGCCGTGGGGCGCCGAGTACACCTCGACGCCCGCCGAACCGGTGCAGCGCATCGACGCGGTCTTCGCTGGGGAGGGCGTCGAGGTACTGGGCGCAGGCGTGCCCCGCGGGCTGTCTGGTGTGACCGAGGCTGACCTGAAGTCCGCCACCGACCACCTCCCGGTGCTGGCCGCGTTGCGGATTCCGGGCGCGTAGGGCTCACCCGACGGGTCATGCGTACCCCGCATGGGGGGCTGCGCTTGCCAGCCCTGCTCCCCCAAGCTCTTCGAGCAGGGGGTACCCCCAGGCGCAGACCTCCCAGGCACAGCACAGCGCAGCGGGAGGGACGTGCCCCGTCAGGGGCGCGGGGCTGTGTTCATGTGCGGCTCCGCTGCGTGGGCGCGACCAGCCACAACGAACCCGCAGCCCGCAGCGGACAGATAGGGGCACCCCCTCACACGACCGCACCCCGCCCCGGATCGTCCCAGTCATCGTCGTCGCGCCCATCCCGCAGCCGGGTCAGCAGCGTGGCGAAGCCGCCGAGGAAGCCGCCGACCCCCAGGGTCACGATCCACCACGTCATGTCCGCCTGCAGCAGCACGGTGCCGAGCAGCAGCAGCGGCCCGCCCAGCGCGGCCAGCCAGGCGAACTTCGTCGTGGTGTCCGTCTCCGGCAGCGGCGGCGGCTCGGGCGGCTCGAAATGGCCCTCGCCGTCCTCGTCCCCGGCCGGCTCCCAGTCGCGGGGCCCGGTCCCGGCGGCGTAGACGGTGAAGCTGCGCACCGGCGGCTCAGCGTCGGGCGCGGGCCGCGGCTTGGTGAGCATGTCGCCGTCCGGCTCCCCGGCGCCCTCGCCGTCACCGTCCGCGTCCCGATTCCGGGCCTCGGACAGTCCGTCCGGGGCCGCCGGCTCGTCCCCGTACGCGGCGACGATCGCCGCCCAGGCGGCCTCCTCCTCGGGCGGCAGTGACGACTTGCCCTCGCCGGAGTCGCGGGGCTCGCCCTCGTCCGGGTCACGCGCCGTCACGGGCGCTCCGAACCGTGGGAGCCGGCTCGCGCTCGGCGGCGAGCCGGTCGATGAAGCCGCGGGCGTCGGCGAAGATCCGCTCCGCGTCGTGGTCGAGGGTGGCGACGTGGAAGCTGTTCTCCAGCACGGTCTCGGTCACATCCACGGACGAGACGCGGCTGAGCACGAGCGCGGAGTCCGTGGCGGGCACCACGTGGTCGTTACGGCTGCGCAGGAGCAGCAGCGGCTGCGTCACCTTCGGCAGCTCGGGCCGGGTGACGCGGAAGAAGTTGCGCAGCGCGTACGCGGCCCGGGTGGGCACCCGGTCGTAGCCCAGCTCGTGCTGCCCGCCCTTGGCGATGTCGTTCACGATGCCGGGCGCCGACCGGAGCAGGAAGCGGCCGACGGGCAGCGCGTACCCCTGCACCCGGGGGAAGGTCATCGCCGGGTTGACGACGACGACCCCGCGCACCCCGTTCCCGTGCAGCGCGGCCAGCCGCAGCGCCAGCGTGGCGCCCATCGAGAGCCCGCAGACGAAGACCTGGTCGCAGCGGTCGCGCAGCAGCCGCAGCTCCCGGTCAACGGTCGCGTACCAGTCCTCCCAGCTGGTCAGCGCCAGGTCCTGCCAGCGGGTGCCGTGTCCGGGCAGCAGCGGCAGCGAGACGGTCAGCCCGTGCCCGGCCAGATCCTCGGCCCAGGGGCGCAGAGACTGCGGGGAGCCGGTGAAGCCGTGACACAGCAGCACTCCGGTCGCTGATCCGTCGCGGCGGAATGGCTCGGCTCCGGGAAGGGTGGGCGGCACGGTGGGCCTCCAGAGGCTCAGCGGTCGGGCTCGGCGTCTCGGCAACTCGGGTCTCGGCAACTCGGCGTCTCGTCATCTCGACGCGTCTCGGCGTCTCGCCAAGGAGTGCTGCCACCCTAATTCGTCGTCCGGCGTACCGGCAGTGTCCAGGGGGCCTGCGGGGTCACCCCGCGCGGAGCGCCGCGCCTCTTCTGCGGTAGTGGCCTGGCGCCACGCCGTACTCCCGTTTGAACGCCTTGGCGAAGGCGAACTCCGAGGTGTAGCCGGTACGTTCGGCGATGCTCCGCAGCGGGGCTTCCGTGGTGCGCAGCAGCTGGCCGGCGCAGGTCATCCGCCACCAGGTCAGATAGGCCAGTGGCGGGCGGCCCACGAGCGCGGTGAACCGGCGGGCGAAGGCGGCCCGGGACAGCCCCGCCAGCGCGCCGAGCTCCTCGACGGTCCAGGGCCTGGCCGGGTCGTCGTGGACGGAGTGCAGCGCGGCGGCGACACCGGGGTCGCCGAGCGCCCCCGCCCAGCCGACGGGCTCGGCGGCCTGCTCGGTCAGCCACCAGGTGCGCAGCAGATACAGCAGAAGGGTGTCCAGCAGTGCCGGGACGACGGCGTCCGAACCGGGCAGCGGCTCGGACAGCTCGGCGCCGAGCAGATCGACAGCGGAGCGCAGCCGGTCGTGGGCTCCGATCCGGGCCGGCAGGTGGATGTAGCGCGGCAGTTCGGTCAGCAGCGGATGGGCGCGTGACCTGTCGAGCCGGTAGGCGCCGCAGAGCAGCAGGGTCTCGTCGCTGCGCACGGGTCCGCGATGGCGGAGCGAGGGCCAGGACCCGTCGGGCCCCGGCACGGCGTCCACCAGCGGGGTCGTGGGGTGGTCGGCGAGCCCGTGGCCGTAGCCGTGGGCGAGGAAGACCACATCGCCGGGGGCCAGCCGGACGGGCTCGGCGTCGTCACCCGGCGGCAGCAGCCAGGCCGAGCCCTGGAGGACGACATGGAACCCGGCCCCGTCGGAGGCGGGGAACCTGACGCCCCAGGGCGCCCGCTTGACGGTGCGGGAGGAATGCGGCCGCCCGGTGCGCATGGCGGCGATGGCGTCGCTGAGTACGTCCATGTCCGTACGGTATCCCGCCGGCTCGCCGTTCCGCGTCGGGCGGGAGACGATGGGACATGAACGAGAGTCATTGGGGCATTGGTCGTCGCTGTGAGGCTCTCTACGGTCATCGGTATGACTTCAACCGCACTGACCACTCAGGCCACTCCCGCCACTCCTCCCACACTTCCTGCCGCACTTCCCGCCACCACCTGTGCGGTCGTCTTCCACGAACTCGGCGGCCCCGAGGTGCTGAAGACCGAGGAGGTACCGCTGCCGGCACCCGGGCCCGGCGAGGTGCTGCTCCGCGTCGAGGCGATCGGCCTCAACCGGGCCGAGGCGATGTTCCGCTCGGGCGGGTACTACTACCGGCCCACCCTGCCCGGCTCCCGGCTCGGCTACGAGGCGGCCGGAGTGGTGGCGGCGGTCGGCGAGGGCGTGACCGCGTTCGTCCCCGGCGACCGGGTGCTGTCCGCCGGCACGTTCGACTTCGGGGTGCACGGGGTGTACGCCGAGCGCGTCGTACTCCCCGAGAGCTCCCTGGTGCCCGCCCCGGCGGACGCCGACCCGGTGACCGCTGCGGCCCTGTGGGTGACGTACGCGACCGCGTACGGCGGACTGGTCGAGACCGGCGGGCTGGCGCCCGGCGACCAGGTGCTGATCACCGGCGGCTCCAGCGGCGTCGGTACGGCCGCCATCCAGACGGCCCGGCGGGTGGGAGCCGTCCCGATCGTCACCACCCGGGGCACGGCCAAGCGGGAGCAGTTGCGGGAACTCGGCGCAGCGCATGTGATCAGCACGGACACTGAGGACCTGGTCGAGGAGGTGAAGCGGTTCACCGGCGGCGCCGGCGTCCGGCTGGCCTTCGACGGCATCGGCGGCCCCGGCTTCACCGCCGTCGGCGACGCGCTCACCCCCGGCGGCACCGTCGTGGCCTATGGGTGGCTGGATCCGCGCCCCATGGTGCTGTCGATGAACTGGCCGCTGACCGTGCGCACCTTCGGCAACGGACTGCTGGCACGCGATCCCGGCTACCGCCGCCGCGCCGCCGCCTTCCTCGGCGCGGGGCTGGCCTCCGGCGAGCTGGCGCCCGTGGTGGCGAAGGTCTTCGAGGGGCTGGAGGCGATGGGTGACGCACACCGTCTGATGGAGTCCAACGCGCACACCGGGAAGATCGTTGTGAGGGTGTGAACGGGGCGCGCCGGGCACCCCGCGGGCGCACGATGGACGGCGGGGGTCCGGCGCCACGGTGGCGGGATAGGGTCGGTGGGTCCCATCAAGGAGGTCGAGGTTGTTCTACAGCGCGATGAAGCTGTCGGTCGGCAGCACGCTGAAGCTCGCGTTCCGGCCCTGGGTGGAGGGCCTGGAGAACGTGCCCGCCGAGGGGCCCGCCATCCTGGCGAGCAACCACCTCTCGTTCTCCGACTCCTTCTTCCTGCCCGCCGTCCTCGACCGCAAGGTGACCTTCATCGCGAAGGCCGAGTACTTCACCTCTCCCGGGATCAAGGGCAAGCTGACGGCCGCGTTCTTCAAGGGCGTCGGTCAGCTCCCCGTCGACCGCTCCGGCGTCCGCGGCGCTGGTGAGGCGGCGATCAGGAGCGGACTCGAAGTGCTGGAGCGCGGCGAGCTCTTCGGTATCTACCCGGAGGGCACCCGCTCGCCCGACGGCCGCCTCTACCGGGGCAAGCCCGGCGGTCTGGCGCGGGTCGCGCTCCGCTCGGGCGCTCCGGTGATCCCGGTGGCGATGATCGATACGGAGAAGATCCAGCCACCCGGCAAGGTGGTGCCCAAGCTGATGCGCCCGGGCATCAGGATCGGCGCCCCACTGGACTTCAGCCGGTATCAGGGCATGGACAACGACCGGTTCATCCAGCGCGCCGTCACCGACGAGGTCATGTACGCCATCCTGAAGCTGTCCGGCCAGGAGTACGTCGACATGTACGCGACGGCGGCCAAGCGGCAGATCGCGGAGGCCGCGAAGGCGGCGAAGATCGCGGAGGCTGCGAAGGCCGAGTCCGCGAAGGGCGAGACCGCGAAGGGCGACAAAGCCGCCGGGCACGAGGACGGTGGCGGTCACAAGGCTGCCTAGTCCGGTCGTCTGCGGACCGGACCGCCGGACCCTCGCCGTCGGGGTGCTCGCCGCCGTCGGGGTGCTCGCCGTTGCGGCGGAAAGAATTCTTGGGGGAGTCATGGCGTCGCCGAAACTGATGTCCGTGGAGCAGCCGTTGTGGCGGGCGCTGACGGGCTACCGCATTCTCGCCGTCCTCTACGTCCTCGGCGTCTTCTTCTGGAGCTACCCGGAGTACAGCACTCCGGTGCCGGGCGGCGGCTATCTCCTGGTGCTGGCGTGCTGGACGTTCGGCACGCTGCGCAACGTCGGCTCGGCAGAACGCTGCACGCTGCCGTTCCTCGTCACGGACATCGTGCTGGGCGTCGTCGGTATCCTCCTCTCCCCGGTCGTGGACGGCCGCGATCTGGTGGGGCCGACCCTGCCGTCGATCTGGGTCGCCGGTCCGGTCCTCGCCTTCGCGCTCAAGGGCGGCTGGCGGTGGGCCGCGGGCGCCTCGGTGCTGGTGGGGATCGCCAACATCGTGGAGCGCGGCATGATCACCCGCTCCACCTTCCACAATGTGCTGCTCGTCTGTGTCGCGAGCGTCGCCATCGGCTACGTCATCGAGGTCGCCCGCGCCAGTGAACGCACCCTGGCCCGCGCCCTCCAGATCGAGGCGGCCACCCGGGAGCGGGAACGGCTGGCCCGGGACATCCACGACAGCGTCCTGCAAGTGCTGGCCATGGTGCAGCGCAGAGGCACGGCGCTCGGCGGCGAGGCGGCGGAGCTGGGCCGGATGGCGGGCGAACAGGAAGTGGCCCTGCGCGCCCTGGTCTCCAGCGGCGTGGTGCCCGAACAGCCGGGGCACGCCCCGGCCGGCGCCAGCGCGCACGCGTCCCTCGCGGACGGCGGCCCCGGCACTCCCGGTGACCTTGTCGAGTCCGGGACCGAGTCCGGGACCGAGGGCGGCCGGGTCCGGGCAGTCGGTGCCGACGGAACCGACGCGGCAGCACCCTGCGACGTCCGCGCGCTGCTGGCCTCGTACGCCGGGTCGAAGGTCACCTTCGCCGAACCCGGGGCGCCGGTGCCGCTGCCGGCGGGGGTGGCGACGGAACTGGCCGCGGCTGTCGGTGCCGCACTGGACAATGTGGCCAAGCACGCGGGCGACGGGGCCGGGGGCGAGGCACACGCCTGGATCCTGCTGGAGGACGAGCCGGACGCGGTGATCGTGACCGTTCGGGACGACGGGCCCGGCATCCCCGAGGGACGGCTGGCGGACGCGGAGGCCGAGGGCCGGATGGGCGTCGCGCTGTCCATCAGGGGACGGCTGCGGGACCTGGGCGGCACGGCGGAGCTGGTGTCGGTGCCCGGACAGGGAACGGAAGTGGAGATGAGGGTTCCGAAGCATGACAACTGAGGCACAACCCGTCCGGGTGATGGTGGTCGACGACCACCCGATGTGGCGCGAGGCCGTCGCACGGGACCTGGCCGAGGCCGGGTTCGAGGTCGTCGCCACGGCGGGCGACGGCGAGCAGGCGGTCCGCCGGGCCCGCGCCACCTCGCCCGATGTGCTGGTGCTCGACCTGAACCTGCCGGGCAAGCCGGGCGTGGAGGTCTGCCGAGAGCTGGTCGGGCCCGGCACGGCGCTGCGGGTGCTGGTGCTGTCGGCGAGCGGGGAGCACAGCGATGTGCTGGAAGCGGTCAAGTCCGGGGCCACGGGCTATCTGGTCAAGTCGGCCGGGCCCGAGGAACTGCTGGACGCGGTACGCCGTACCGCGCTGGGTGACCCCGTCTTCACCCCGGGGCTGGCCGGTCTGGTGCTGGGCGAGTACCGCAGGCTGGCGGCCGACCCGGTGCCGGCCGCCGAGGACGCGCCCGATGTGCCGAAGCTGACCGAGCGCGAGACGGAGGTTCTGCGTCTGGTGGCCAAGGGGCTCGGTTACAAGCAGATCGCCGAGCGGCTGGTTATTTCGCACCGCACCGTGCAGAACCATGTGCAGAACACGCTGGGCAAGTTGCAGCTGCACAACCGGGTTGAGCTGGTGCGCTACGCCATTGAGCGTGGACTGGATGACTAGGTTGCCCCCGCGCCCCTGAATTGCACCCCGCGAAGCTTCGGCAGCCTGTCGCCCGTACGAGTGATTGCCCCAGACTCAAATCCCGGCCCTCCCAAGGAAATCCGGTTACCGGCGCATCCCGTGTGACGTGAGTCACCGCTAGCGTGACTCACGTCCAGGCGTTCAGGCGGAGAGAGGGAGATCTCATGCGGGTCGGAGTGCTGACCGGCGGCGGCGACTGCCCCGGTCTCAACGCGGTCATGCGGGCCGTCGTCCGTAAGGGAGTCCAGAACTACGGATACGAATTCACCGGGTTCCGCGACGGCTGGCGGGGGTCGCTGGAGGGGGAGACGGTCCGGCTCGACATCCCGGCGGTCCGCGGCATGCTGCCCCGCGGCGGCACCATCCTCGGCTCCTCGCGCACCAATCCCTTCAAAGCGGAGGACGGGGTCCGCCGGATCAAGGAGAACCTGGCCAAGTACGAGGTCGACGGACTGATCGCGATCGGCGGCGAGGACACCCTGGGCGTGGCGGCCCGGCTGACGGACGAGTACGGCATCCGCTGTGTCGGCGTGCCCAAGACGATCGACAACGACCTCTCCGCCACGGACTACACCTTCGGCTTCAACACGGCGGTCACCGTCGCCACCGAGGCCATCGACCGGCTGCACACCACAGCCGAGTCGCATATGCGGGTGCTGGTGGTGGAGGTCATGGGACGGCACGCGGGGTGGATCGCCCTCCACTCGGGCCTGGCGGGCGGCGCCAACTGCATCCTGATCCCCGAGCAGCGCTTCGACGTGGACCAGGTCTGCGGGTGGGTCACCTCCCGCTTCAAGGCGAGCTACGCGCCGATCGTCGTGGTCGCTGAGGGTGCGATGCCCAAGGGCGGCGAGATGGTGCTCAAGGACGGCTCGACGGACTCCTTCGGGCACGTCAGGCTGTCCGGCGTCGGCGAGTGGCTGGCCAAGGAGATCGAGTCGCGCACTGGCAAGGAGGCCCGCACCACCGTCCTCGGGCACATCCAGCGCGGCGGCACCCCCACCCCCTTCGACCGCTGGCTGGCCACCCGCTTCGGCCTGCACGCCATCGACGCCGTACGCGACGAGGAGTGGGGCAGCATGGTCGCCCTGCGCGGCACCGACATCGTCCGCGTCCCGCTCGCCAAGGCCACCGAGAAGCTGAAGACGGTGGATCCGGCGCTCTATGAGGAGGCGGGCGTCTTCTTCGGCTGACGGCGGAGAGGGGAGCCCACTCGGGGGCTCCCCTCCCCCTCGCTTCCTCAGGGTCGTGCCGCGCTCGTGGCCCCCTCGCTCACCGCCGCCAGCAGCTGCGCCGTCACCGTCACCCCGTCCAGCGTCAGCACCGACTCCGGGTGGAACTGCACCCCGGCGAAGCCGGGCCCGCGCAGTGCGTGGACCTCGCCGCTGTCCGGGTCCCGGCTCAACTCGACGCCGTGCAGGGCGAGTTCGGCGGCGGCCTCGTCGTCGCAGCGGGCGGTGTAGGAGTTGTAGAAGCCGACCGTCTCCCGCCGTCCGAACAGCTCGATTGTCTCCTGCGCGCCCTGGTAGGGGCGCTGCTTGCGGACCAGTTCGAGACCGAGTTCCGCCGCGAGCAGTTCGTGCCCGAGGCAGACGCCCAGCAGCGGCTGCCGCCGGGCACGCACCAGATCGGCGGCGAGGCCGCGCAGCAGCCGCATCTTCGGGTCGTCCGCATCGCGCGGATCCCCTGGGCCTGGGCCCAGCACCACCGGCCCCGCGTGTCGCAGCGCCGCCTCGGCCAGCCCCGGCTCGTCGTAGCGCCGCACCCGCACCTGATGCCCCGTCGAGCCCAGCAGGTGGGCCAGCATCGAGGTGAAGGTGTCCTCGCCGTCCACCACCAGCACCTGTGCCGCGTCGGCCCGCTCGGGCCGCCCCACCCGCATCCGCAGCCAGAACGGTGCGAGGGAGGCACGCCGCCCCTCCAGCGCGGCCCGCACCCGCGGATCGTCCGCCAGCCGCGGGCGCGGCTCGTCCTGCGTACGGGCCGGCGCGTCCCGCACGCCCAGCGCCGCCAGCACTCCGGCCGCCTTCGCGTGGGTCTCCGCCACCTCGCTCGCCGGGTCGGAGGCGCGCACCAGCGTGGCACCGACCGGCACCCGCAGCCGCCCGTCGGCCGCGTCGATGTCGGCGGTACGGATCAGGATGGGGGAGTCCAGCGTCTGCGCTCCGCCTCCGTCGTGGCCGAGCAGCGCGAGCGCCCCCGCGTAGTAGCCGCGTCCGCCCGCCTCGTGCCGCTCGATGACCCGGCAGGCGTTCTCCACCGGGGAGCCGGTGACCGTCGCGGCGAACATCGTCTCGCGCAGCACCTCGCGCACATCCAGCGTGCTGCGTCCGCGCAGCTCGTACTCGGTGTGCGCCAGGTGCGCCATTTCCTTCAGCCGCGGCCCGACGACGACGCCGCCCTCGTCGCCGACGGTGCACATCATCTTCAGCTCCTCGTCGACGACCATGGACAGCTCCTCGCTCTCCTTGCGGTCGGACAGGAAGTCCAGCAGCCCCGCCACGTCAGGGCCCTGCGGCGGATAGCGGTAGGTGCCGCTGATGGGGTTCATCACCACGGTGCCCCCGGTCATCCGCACATGTACCTCCGGGCTGGCGCCCACCAGTACGCGCTCGCCGGTGTGCACGACGAACGTCCAGTAGGCGCCCTGCTCACCGCGCAGCAGCCGTCCGAAGAGGGCCAGCGCGTCGGCTCGGGAGAAGTCCGGGATGCGGCCCTGGTAGTCGCGCCGGATGACGAAGTTGGCGCCCTCCCCGGCACCGATCTCGTCCCTGACCACCCGGCGCACGATGTCCTCGTACGCGCTGTCGGGCACATCGAACGCGCCCTGCTCCACCCGCACCGGGTGGTCCGGCAGCGCGGCGAGCGTGCCGGCCAGCGGCAGCTCATACCGCTCGTCGGGCAGCAGCACGGACAGCGGCGTGCCGTCGTCCCGCACGTCGAAGCCCCGCTCGCGGATCTGCCGGAACGGTACGAGCGCCAGCGCGCCCGCCTCGCCGTCCGGCCGTACGGGAAGGTCGGCGAGCCGCTCCACCTCGCGCACGCTGCCGGTGAGCACTTCGACCAGGCCGGTGTCCCGGCCCGGCGTCCGCCTGTGCAACAGCGCGAACGGCGGCGCGTCGTCGCTGGTCAGCTGCTGGATGAGGGCTGCGGGTCCGATGTGCATCCGGGGGTCCCTTCACGGTGTACGAGAGGTACGGGGTGTACGGGAGGAACGGCCGCGGAAATGCAAAAGGCCGCCCCTCGGGCGGCCTGGCACGTGACTGAGGTTCTTCAGTGCATACGCGCATCGTGGCGGGCCGCCGTGCGGGCGGGCCACCACCAGTTCATGGTCGAGTGCGCGTGCATGCGGCACACCATAGCGGACGAGCCGGCCGCGATGTCCTCCCCGGGACCGAGGACCCGGCGGCCCGCGCGGCTAGGATGGCCGGTCGCAGACGGATCGGGCGGGGCAACGGACTTCAGCAGAGGCGGACTTGAACACGATCTGGCAGCTGCTCGTCGAGCGGCACGAGAGCGCTCCCGGCGGCGGATTCTGGACCACCGAGGTGATCGGCGAGTGCACCGGCACCCGTGAGCAGGCCATGACCCTGCTGGAGCAGCGGGCCCGTGCCTACGCGCCCGAGCACCCCTGGAACCCGCAGCGGGTCCAGTTCTACCGCGTCGCGGACGGCTTCATGACAGTCATCGAGGGCCTGCGCCACCGCCGCCGCTGGACCTGCCGCTTCGTGCTGGCGGAACTCCTCTACGACGGTCCGCCGCCGGTGCCCCTGGCGCCGCAGCCGCCTGCCGCACCGCCGCGGCCGGCGGCCCCGCCCGGTGGCTGGTGATACCGGTCTCGTATGGCGGGCACCCGGATGGGTTCGTCCCGAAACCCCGTAACCTTGGCTCCGTGACTGTGAACGCCCACACCGACGCCGGTGCACACACCTGGCAAGACCTGCCCGCGGCACAGCAGCCCGACTGGCCGGACCACGAGGCTCTGCGTACCGTACTCGCCGAGCTCGAGTCCTATCCGCCGCTCGTCTTCGCGGGCGAGTGCGACCAGCTGCGCCAGCGGCTGGGGTCGGTCGCGCGCGGTGAGGCGTTCCTGCTCCAGGGCGGCGACTGCGCCGAGGCGTTCGACCAGGTCAGCGCCGAGCACATCCGCAACAAGCTCAAGACGCTGCTGCAGATGGGCGCCGTCCTCACGTACGCGGGCTCCGTCCCCGTCGTCAAGGTCGGCCGGATCGCGGGCCAGTACAGCAAGCCCCGTTCCAAGCCGACCGAGACCCGCGACGGGGTGACGCTGCCCTCCTACCGTGGCGACTCGGTCAACGGCTTCGAGTTCACGCCCGAGGCCCGCAGGCCGGACCCGGAGCGGCTGAAGCGGATGTACCACGCCTCGTCCGCGACGCTGAACCTGGTCCGCGCCTTCACCACCGGCGGCTACGCCGATCTGCGCCAGGTGCACGCCTGGAACCAGGACTTCGTCAAGTCGTCGCCCTCCGGCCAGCGGTACGAGGCGCTGGCGCGCGAGATCGACCAGGCCATGAAGTTCATGCACGCCTGCGGAACCGACCCCGAAGAGCTGAAGACGGTCGAGTTCTACTCCTCGCACGAGGCGCTGCTGCTCGACTACGAGTCGGCGCTGACCCGCGTCGATTCCCGCAGCGGCAACCTCTACGACGTGTCCGGGCACATGGTCTGGATCGGCGAGCGCACCCGGCAGCTGGACGGCGCGCACATCGAGTTCGCCTCCCGGGTGCGGAACCCGGTCGGGGTGAAGCTGGGCCCGACGACGACCTCGGAGGAGGCGCTGGCCCTCATCGAGCGGCTCGACCCGGACCGCGAGCCGGGCCGACTCACCTTCATCACCCGGATGGGAGCCGACAAGATCCGCGACCGGCTCCCCGAACTGGTGGAGAAGGTCACCGCCTCCGGCGCCACCGTCGCCTGGGTGTGCGACCCGATGCACGGCAACACCTTCGAGGCGGCCAGCGGTCACAAGACGCGCCGCTTCGACGATGTGCTGGACGAGGTCAAGGGCTTCTTCGAGGTCCACAAGGGCCTGGGCACCCACCCCGGCGGCATCCACATGGAGCTGACCGGTGACGACGTCACCGAGTGCGTGGGCGGCGGCGACGAGATCTTCGTCGACGATCTGCACCAGCGCTACGAGACGGCCTGCGACCCCAGGCTCAACCGCAGTCAGTCGCTCGACCTGGCCTTCCTGGTCGCGGAGATGTACCACGACCAGTGAGCCGCCGCGACCACCGTCCCTGACCGCTGGGGCCCGCGTCACCTGTGTGACGCGGGCCCCAGCGGCGTATGTGGACAGGCCGGGGAGGGTAAGGTTAGGTTAACCTCAGCAAGCCTGAGTCCGACCGTACCGATCCGAGGCGGAGGTGACCGCGTGTACGTCTGCTCGTGCTTCGGCATCACCGAAGAGCAGGTGCAAGAGCACGCGGCGGCGGGGGCGTGCACCCCGCGCCAGATAGCCTCCGCCAGCAAGGCGGGCACGGACTGCGGCTCCTGCGTCCGCCGCATCCAGGGCATCCTCGGCCGCGGCCAGTGCCCGCGCAGGGCAGCACTGGACCGCGGAGAACCGCCCCTCACGGCCCAGCCGGCCCCAGCAGCGGCCTCACCTGCTGTCGCCGCGTAGCGGGAGCGCCCCGTCAGGGGTGCGGGGAACGGCTCCCCCAAGCTCTTCGAGCAGGGGATGCCCCCAGCAACCACCGAGCACCCGCAGACCGAGAACGACGGACAGGGGCACCCCCTCCCGTCCCGTTCGCGGCGTCACGTCTCGTTCGCGGCCTTCTGCTCGATCTGCCGCGAGAGGTACAGCGACTCGCCCAGCTTGTCGATCAGCTCGAGCTGGGTGTCCAGGTAGTCGATGTGGTGTTCCTCGTCCGCGAGGATGTCCTCGAAGATGTTGGCGGACGTGATGTCGCCCTTGTTCCGCATCAGCTCGATGCCGCGCTTGAGCCGGTCGATCGCCTCCACCTCGATCTGCCGGTCGGCGCGGAACATCTCGGTGACCGTCTGGCCGACCCGCACATGGAAGAGCCGCTGGTAGTTCGGCAGCCCCTCCAGGAAGAGGATGCGGTCGGTGAGCCGTTCCGCGTGCCGCATCTCGTCGAAGGACTCGGCGCGGGTGTACTCGGCGAGCTTGGTCCAGCCGAAGTGCTCCTGCATCTTGGCGTGCAGGAAGTACTGGTTGATCGCGGTCAGCTCGGCGGTGAGCTGCTCGTTGAGGAACTCGATGACCTCGGGGTCGCCCTGCATGGTGGCGGGCTCCTTCCAGGGGCATGACGCATGGATCGGGCAAGTGCGCACGTGGCACAGGGTGCGCGCAGCGCGCAGGATGCGCGTGGCGCGCAATCGCGCATCCTGTCACCGCCCACAGGCTCGGTCCAGTAAGTGCACGCTTACCGGGTGTGCCGGTATTTGCGCTTGTGAGCGGCGATTCCGCGCCCGTCGACTACCCACTCGGGGGGTGGTCAAGACCAGCGGCCGGGGTCTGTCACCATGGGGGCATGGGTCAGCCGCAAAGCCGCGAAGGGGAGCAACCGGAGCTTCCGCCCGGGCAGCGGCTCCAGCGCGGGTGGCCGGTCACCCACTACGGCCCGGTGCCGAGATTCCGCCGTGAGAGATGGGACTTCCGGGTTTTCGGCGCCACCGCGGACGGCGAGAAGCACTGCTGGGACCACGAGCAGTTCTCCGCGCTGCCGTACCGGACCGTGGTGGCCGATCTGCACTGTGTCGCGAAGTTCAGCATGCTGGGTGCCGAGTGGGGCGGTGTGCTCGCCCGCACGGTCCTCGAACTGGCGCCGCCCGCGCCCGACGTCACCCATGTGATGGTGTGGGCGGAATACGGCTTCAGCTCGAACCTGCGGCTGTCGGACTTCACATCCGAGAAGACGGTCTTCGCCACGCACCGCGCCGGTGAGCTGCTGACCGCCGAGCACGGGTTCCCCGTCCGCCTCATCGTGCCCCACCTCTACGCGTGGAAGGGCCCCAAGTGGGTCCGGGGCATCGAGTACATGACGGCGGACCGCCGGGGCTTCTGGGAGGAGCGCGGCTACCACAACATCGGCGACCCCTGGAAGGAGCAGCGCTACTCCTATCAGGAGGAGCCGGGAGACGGTCCGGAGCTGTAGCGCTCCGCCCGCCCCCGGCCGCCGCTCCCGTCAGTGGTGGTACTGATGCACCACCGCGTGGCCCTTGCCGGCGCCTATCAGCACGCGGTTGACCGGAGTGGTGATCACGAAGGCGATGGCGAACGCCACCGTGAGGGAGCCCCAGAACAGCCCCGTGTCCACATGCGCGTCCATCGCTCCTGGGACCAGCAGGACCACGCCGTTGTCGACCAGTTCCATGACCAGGATGGACACCGTGTCGGCTGCCAGGGCCACCTTGAACGCCGTACGGAGGTCGAGGCCGGCGCGTACGACCGCGTACATCGTGAAGCTGTAGCCGAAGGCGAAGGCCAGGACGATCGCCAGCGCCATGGTGGGTGCGTTGTGCCAGGCCAGAGCCGTGCCGATCACCATGCCCAGGATCTCGCCCAGCGCACAGCCGAGGAGGCAGTGCAGGGTGGCCTTGGCGGCCATCGGCCAGGAGACGGAGCCGGTGCCGGTGCCGCCGTGCTGATGCGCCCCGTGGCCGCTGTGGTCCTCGTGGCCGCCGTGGTGCCCGTGCTCGCTGTGGGGACGGTCGTCGTGGGCGGAGTGGTGCTGGGTGTGCTGAGTCATGGGACACCTCGTCGTCGAGCAGAGCGGATCGTGCCTTCGCACTGCCGTAACGTTATACCCCCTAGGGGTATTCCACCAGCCCCTGTGAACGCGTCAGCAGCCGTCCCGCAGCTTCTTCAGCATCGCCACATCCGCCGCATGTCCCTCTTTGCGGCCGGGCGTCTCGATCACCAGCGGCACGCCCGCGGTCAGCGGATGGGCCAGCAACTCGGCGAACGGCTCGGTCCCGATGTGGCCGCCACCGATGTTCGCGTGCCGGTCCTTGTGCGCGCCGGCCACGTCCTTGGAGTCGTTGGCGTGGATCAGCCGCAGCCGGCCGGGCCCGGTCGCCGCCACCAGCTCCCGGAGGGTGCGCTCCACTCCGCCCGGTGCGGCCAGGTCGTGGCCTGCGGCGAAGACATGGCAGGTGTCGAGGCAGACGCCGAGCTTCGGGTGGTGTTCCAGCGCCTCGAAGTACGGGCCCAGCTCGTGCACTTGAGAGCAGAGCGAGGCTCCCTGGCCGGCCGTCGGCTCCAGCAGCAGCCACGGGTCGTCGTCGTGGGTCAGCTCCTCCAACAGCGGCATCATCAGCTCGCGCGCCTGGGCGAGCGCCACCGACGGAGGCCGGCCGCCGGTCGCCGCGCCGGTGTGCACGACGACGCCCAGCGCACCGATGGCACGCCCGCGCCGCAGTGAATGCCGCAGGGAGAGCACGGACTTGGTGGCCGTCTCCTCGGTGTGCGAGCCGAAATTGATCAGGTAAGGGGCGTGTACATACGCGGGAAGTCCGCGCTCCGCGCATACCGTGCGGAATTCGGCGTCCTGGTCCGGATTTCCGGTCGACGTCGCCCAGCCGCGCGGATTCGCGACGAATACCTGAAGTGCTTCGGCGCCGATATCGGCGGCATAGGAAATGCCAGTGGCGGCCAGGCCCCCGGCTACGGGGACATGGCCGCCAATGGGATTGCGCAGGCGCCGCTTCTGCTGCGTTTCGCTCGTGGTCACACCACTCAGTATGCCGAGTTGACGTTGTCCATCGAACCGTAGCGGTCCGCCGCGTAGTTGCAGGCGGCGACGATGTTCGCGACCGGGTCGTACTGGTCCCAGGAGGTGCCGTCGACGTGGTAGGCGTCGAACGTCGGCTTGATCACCTGGAGCAGACCCTTGGAGGGCACGCCGTTGATGGCGTTGATGTCCCAGTTGTTGATGGCGCGCGGGTTGCCGCCGGACTCGCGGATGATGTTGCGCTTGATGCCGTCGTAGGAGCCGGGGATGTTGTGCTTGGCCATGATGGCGCGGGCCTCACGGATCCAGCCGTCCAGGTTGTTTGGGTAGCTGGGCTTGGCGGCGCGCTGCTTGGCGCGGTTGGCCGCCTCCTTGGCCGCGCGCTCCTTGGCCGCTGCCTCCTTCGCCTTCTGCTGGGCCTCGGCCTTGGCTGCGCGCTTCGCGGCGTCGGCCTTGATCGCGGCGGCCGCCTCGTCGGTGCTGGTGAAGCTCTTGGCGGTGACGGTGGCGTCCTTGACGCTGGCCACCGGCTGGGTTTCGGCGGGCGCCTTCGTCAGGGACTGCTGCTGCGCGGTGAGGTCCTTGCCCTGCTTGGGCAGCACCGAGGAGTGGGGGCTGAAGGCGACGCTCTCGGCGGTGACCTTCTTGGCCGTGGCCTGGCCGGAGTCGCCGTGCGCCGCGGTGCTCGGGAGCACGGTCACGGCCAGGGTCGCGGCGCCCGCGGCACCGAGACCTATGGCGGAGAACTTCCTGGCCTTGGGGCTGAGGTTGCTGAGACTGAGGCTGGAGATGCTGGGCATGAGGAAGTACGGACCCTTTCATCGCTGGCGTCGTCGCAGAGGCGGGGAGCCGGGGAAGGAGCCGAGTGCTGTTTCGGCGCCGTGCGACGACCGCAATTGTTAAAGGGCCCCTTTTGCGAAATCAAAGGTGTGACGTACTACCCGAATTCGTTGTCCGGGGGGCGAGTCGGCCGTCGTTTTCGGCCCTGCATTCCAGGTGACGGCGCCGATTGCTTTCCACTACCCTATTTCGTAGGTGATCTGCGTCCTATGGGTGGGGTCACATGCCACCAGTCCGTACACCACTGCTCGTGACGGGATATGCGCAGCAAGTCGGACATCTTCGGTACGTGGCGTGAGCGGCGCGTTACACAGCGGAAGCCCCGCGAGGGAGCCGGAGGACCGGCGCTCGCGGGGCTTCAGCGGAACAAAGACCGGCTCAGCGGAGCCAGATGGTGACCTCGGAGCCGCGGGGCGCCTTCTCGCCGCTGTCGGGGGACTGGTTGAAGACGGTGTCGCCGAAGAAGATGCGGCGTACGTTCACCTCGAAGCCCGCCTGCTCCAGCTTCGAGGTGGCCTCGTCCTCGCTGCTGCCCTCCACGTCCGGAACCTCGACCATGTCGGGGCCCTTGGAGACCGTCAGCGTCACCGTGTCGCCCTTGGCGGCCGTGCTGCCGTCAGTGGGGGACTGGCGGGCGATGGTGCCCTTGTCGTGCTCGGAGTTGACCCGCTCGGAGGCGATACGGACCTTGAAGCCCGCCTCCTTCAGCTCGTCCACGGCGTCGCTCTGATCGTCGCCCACCACGTCGGGCACCTTCAGCTCCGTGCCCTTGGAGACGGTGAGCGCCACCGCGGCGCCCGGCCTGCGCTTGCTGCCCGGTGCCGGGTCGGTGGAGATGACGGAGCCCTGCGCGGTCTCGTCGTCGAACCGCCGCTTGACGGTGCCCGGCTTCAGACCGGCGTCCTCGAGCTTGCGGCGGGCGTCCGAGAGCGGGGTGCCCTTCAGGTCCGGGATCTTCACCTCATGCGGGCCGCGCGAGACGGTCAGGGTGACGCTGCCCGTCTTGCGGATGCGGTCGCCCGGCTTCGGGTCGGTGCTGATGACGTGGTCACGCTTGACCCGCTCGCTGTAGTCGCGCTCCACCTTGACGTCGAGGCCGGCATCGGCCAGCTCCTTCTTCGCCTTCGACTCGGTCTGGTCCAGCACCGCAGGTGTCCGGATGAACTGGCCGGAATTGACGTACCAGACGCCCGCGCCCACCAGCGCCACCAGCAGCACACCCAGCGTCACCAGCACCCAGCGCGGCTGGAGCCCACGCCGCCGCGCGCCACCGGCGGCCGGAGCCGGCCCACCGTCCGGCGGCGCGGCGGGCGGCTCCGCCGGGGGCGCGCTCAGCAGCGCCGTACGGTTCAGCGGATCCGCGTCCGGCACCGGGTCGGCAGCCGTCGCCCCGGCAGGGCGCGGGATCACATAGGTGTCGGCCTCGGTCTGCGAGCCAGTCCCCGCGGCCGCGGAGTGCGCTGCCGCGGCGATGTCCTGCCCGGCGTCCTCCGCCGGGGCGATGTCCACAGCCCCGGCGCCCGCTTCCTTCGCCTGCGGCGGAACCGCGTCCAGCTCCTCGTCGGTCAGCCCGGCGCGGGCCGTCCGCACCTCGGAGAGCAGCGCGACCGCGTCCGCCGGCCGTTCCTCGGGTGCGCGGGCCGTCGCCCGTGCGACCAGGGCGTCCAGCGCCGCCGCCATCCCCGGCACCGCCGCTGAGGGGGCGGGCATGTCCTTGTTCAGATGCTGGTAGAGCACCTGCGCCGGGGAGGCACCCGAGTGCGGTTTGGCGCCGGTCAGCATCTCGTAGAGCATCACGCCGCACGAGTAGAGATCCGTACGCGGGGTCGCCGTACCGTCCTCGATCTGCTCGGGCGCCAGATACGAGACGGTGCCCAGGATGGAGTCCGTCGTCGCGGACGTCTGGCTGTCCACCGCGCGGACCAGTCCGAAGTCGGCGACCTTGACCCGGCCGTCGTCCCCTATCAGCACGTTCTCCGGCTTCACGTCCCGGTGCACCAGGCCCGCGCGGTGCGCGGCACCCAGCGCGGCGAGGACCGGCTCCAGGATGTCGAGCGCGGCGCGGGGGCGCAGGGCGCCCCTGTCCCGCAGTACGTCGCGGAGGGTGCAGCCCTCCACGTACTCCATCGCGAGGTAGACGTACGTGCCGTCCGTGCCCTGGTCGAAGACCCCGACCACATTGGGGTGCGCGAGGCGCGCGGCGGACTTGGCCTCCCGGATGAAGCGGGTCACGAACGTCTCGTCCGCGGAGAGGGAGGTGTGCATCACCTTCAGGGCCAGCACCCGGTCCAGACGGGTGTCCATGGCGCGGTACACCGTCGCCATGCCGCCGATGGCTACCCGCGCTTCGACGCGGTACCGGCCGTCGAGAACCTGGCCGACCAGCTGGTCCTTGGTGGTGGTGTCCATTGCGCAGAGTGTACGAGGGCTCGACGCCGGCCCGGCCGTGTGGTTGCGGGTTGCTGCGCTTCTGCGGCCGAACGGTGACACGCCGTATGTGAGGGCCCTCGCTATCCGAACGCGGGGCGCTCGGGATCCAGTGCGGCGACCCCCTCGGCGGGGGAGGACGCCTCCGCGAAGTGGCGCCGCGGGATGCGCCCCGCGCGGAAGGCGAGGCGGCCGGCCTCGACCGCGTGGCGCATGCCCTCGGCCATGAGCACCGGCTCCTGGGCCCGGGTGACGGCGGAGGCCAGCATCACGGCGGCGCAGCCCAGCTCCATGGCGAGGGCGGCGTCGGACGCCGTACCCGCACCGGCGTCCAGGATCACCGGGACGCCGGCCCGCTCGGTGATCAGCTGGAAGTTGTGCGGGTTGCGGATGCCGAGCCCGGAGCCGATGGGCGAGCCCAGCGGCATGATCGCGGCGCAGCCCACGTCCTCCAGCTTGCGGGCGAGCACGGGGTCGTCGTTGGTGTACGGCAGCACCGTGAAGCCGTCGTCCACCAGCGTCTCGGCGGCGTCCAGCAGCTCGACGGGGTCGGGCAGCAGAGTGCGCTCGTCGGCGATGACCTCCAGCTTCACCCAGTCGGTGCCCAGCGCCTCGCGGGCGAGCCGCGCGGTCAGGACCGCCTCGCCCGCCGTATAGCACCCGGCGGTGTTCGGCAGGACGCGGATGCCGTGGCTGTCCAGTACGGAGAGCACGGAGCCGCTGACCGAGGGGTCGAGGCGGCGCATCGCGACGGTCGTCAGTTCGGTGCCGGAGGCGAGGAGGGCGCGTTCCAGCACCTCCAGGCTGGGCGCGCCGCCGGTGCCCATGATCAGGCGCGAGGTGAAGGCGGTGTCGCCAATGGTCAGCGGATCGTCGGCCATCGCTTGCTCAGCCTCCCTGTACTGCGGTGAGAACTTCGACGCGGTCGCCCTCGCCCAGCGGGGTCGTGGCCCAGCGGCTCCGGGGGACGACGTCCTCGTTGAGCGCAGCGGCCACGCCCGAGGGCGCGGTGGTGAGAGTGGCCACGAGCTGGTCGAGGGTGAGTCCGGCGGTCACCTGGCGGGGCTCGCCGTTGACGGAGACGGTCAGTGTCCCGGCGGTGGACGTCATGCGGGCTGCTCCTGGAGTTCCTGGGCGGGGGAGGCGGCGAAGCGGCGCGGGGTGAACGGCTCCGCGAGTCCGGGCAGCTCGCCGCTGGTCAGCGCCTCGGCCAGCACCTCGCCGGTGACGGGGGTGAGGAGCACGCCGTGCCGGTAGTGGCCGGTGGCCAGGTGGAGCCCGGGCAGCGTGCCGGGGCCGAGCAGCGGCGCGTTGTCGGGGGAGCCTGGGCGCAGCCCGGCGCGGGTCTCGGCCAGCGGGAGCTCGGTGATGCCGGGCACGAGTTCGTGCGCGTCCCGCAGCAGCTCGTAGACGCCGCCTGCGGTGACGGTGGTGTCCCAGCCCAGCTCCTCGCTGGTGGCGCCGAGGACGAGCTCGCCGTCCTCGCGGGGCACCAGATAGAGGGGACAGCCGCGCACGACGGCGCGGACCGTACGGGAGAGGAAGGCGCCGTGCCGTGCGTGCGGCATCCGCAGCCGCAGCACCTGCCCCTTCACCGGGCGTACCGGGGGCGCCGCGTCGGGGGGCAGCCCTTCCAGCGTGCTGCTGCGGGAGCCCAGCGCCAGCACCGTCTGGCCCGCGTGCAGCTGAGCGCCGTCCTCCAGGGCAGCGCCGGCGGCGCGGTCCCGTGAGACGAGCAGCCGCAGCGCGCGGGAGCGGCGGAAGACGACCCCCGCGCGTTCGCAGGCGCGCAGCAGCGCCGTGGCCAGCCGGCGGGGGTCGATCTGATGGTCGCCGTCCACCCGGGCTCCGCCGCGTACGGAGGGCGCGAGCATCGGCTCCAGGCGGCGGCACTCGCGGCCGGTCAGCCACTGGGTCTCCAGTCCGCAGCGCTGCTGGAGCGCGTGCAGCTCGCGCAGCTGGGCGCGGTCGTCGGCGTCGAGCGCGACCGTGAGGGTGCCGCAGGCCCGGTAGCCGGTGTCCAGCCCGGTGGCGTCCTCCAGTTCGGCGACGAAGTCCGGATAGCGCGCCGCCGAGGCCAGGTTGAGCTCCAGCAGCGTCTCCTCGCCGTAGTGCAGCTCGGTGACCGCCGCGAGCATGCCGGCCGCCACCTGTGCGGCGCCGCCGCCGGGTTCGGGGTCGACGACGGTCACGGTCAGGCCGCGCCCCGCGGCGCGCCAGGCGGTGACCAGACCGATGAGGCCGCCACCGAGCACGAGCACGTCGGGACTCGTGAGGGTTGCTGCCGGAATTGCCGTGCCGCGCATGGGCGCTGCTGCTCCCTTCGCCGGAATGACCCGGATCAGGTTCGGACGGTCGGAGGCCGCCGCAGCCTCCCTCTCAGCCCGGTGCGTCCGGGCTCCCGCGTATGCCGTAATCAACTGCACCCACCCTACTGCGGGGCCGGCGGGCCGGGTAAGGGCCACCTGCGCGCCAGGGGGGCGCCCCGCCGGGGGGTCTACGACCGGTGACCGATGGCCGCACTGGCCGACCGGCATACAGTGATCGCGTGAGTCACAGTCAGAAACAGCAGCGGGCCGTGATCGTGGGTGCCGGGATGGCCGGCGTGCAGACAGCCGTGCAACTGCGCGAACAGGGCTGGCCCGGTTCGGTGCGGCTGATCGGGGCCGAGCCGCACGCGCCGTACGACAGGCCGCCGCTGTCCAAGGCCGTGCTGCTGGGTGCGGGCGAGGAGGCGGAGGCGCCGCTTTTCGAGATCGACTTCGCGGGGCTCGGCATCGAGCTGGAGCTCGGCAGAACCGTCACCGGTCTGAGCAGTGACGAACGGCTGCTGGTCACCGATGCCGGGCCCGTCCACTACGACCGTCTCGTACTGGCGACCGGCGCCGAGCCGGTCACCCTGCCGGGCAGCGAGGGAGTGCCGGGCGTCCATCTGCTGCGCACCCTGGACGACGCACGGCGGCTGCGCCCCGTACTGGCCGAACGGGGCCGGATCGTGGTGGTGGGGGCGGGCTGGATCGGCGCGGAGTTCGCGACGGCGGCACGCGAGCGGGGCTGCGAGGTCACCGTCGTCGAGGCCGCGGACACCCCGCTGCCCGGCGCGCTCCCGGCGGAGATCTCCGAGCCGATGCGGGACTGGTACGCGGACGCCGGGGCGACCCTGCGCACCGGCGTGGCGGTCGAGGCCGTCGAGCGCGGCGAGGTGCTGCTGGCCGACGGGACACGGCTGGCCGCTGACGCGGTGCTGGTCGGGATCGGTGCCCGTCCGGCGACCGGCTGGCTGCGCGGCTCCGGTGTGGAGCTCGGCTCCGACGGTGCCGTGGCCGCCGACGCCTGGCTGCGCGCCCCGGTCTCGGGCAGCCACGAGTCCGGTATCTACGCCGTGGGCGACTGCGCCTCCTTCCCTTCGGCCCGCTACGGCGAGCGGCTGCTGATCCACCACTGGGACAACGCGCTCCAGGGACCGCGTACGGTCGCGGCGAACCTGGTGGCCGAGGGGCACGCCGACGGGGAGGCCGACAGCGTGGCCTACGACCCGGTGCCGTACTTCTGGTCCGAGCAGTTCGGCCGTTTCGTGCAGTACATCGGGCACCACGACGAGGGCGACGAACTGGTCTGGCGCGGCTCCCCGCGCGGCGCCGCCTGGAGCGTGTGCTGGCTGCGCGGCGAGCGGCTGGCCGCGCTGCTGGCGGTCGGCCGTCCGCGCGATCTCGCACAGGGCCGGAAGCTGATTCAGCAGGGCAGAGCCGTGGACCGGGCGCTGGTGGGCGACGCGGCCGTCGCCCTCAAGCAGGCCGCGCGGTAGTGACCGCCGGTTCCAGATGGCAGTCTGGAACCCGTGACCGAGATTGACGCAAAGACCGATGCTCTCGTCCCCGCCTGGCTCACCCTTCCCGATGTCGCCGAGAAGCTCGGCGTCGAAGTGACCCGGGTACGGCAGCTCGTGAAGGAAGGCCAGCTGATCGCGGTGCGGCGGGAAGCGGAGTCCGGGAACAGGGTGCTCCAGGTTCCGGCCGCCTTCATCGGTGAGGGCCGGATCGTGAAGGGCCTGTCGGGCACCATCACGCTCCTGAAGGACGACGGCTTCAGCGACGAAGAGATGCTCGAATGGCTGTTCACCGAGGACGAGTCCCTGCCCGGCTCGCCCGTGACGGCCCTGCGGGAGAACCGGGGCACGGAGGTCAAGCGCCGCGCCCAGGCGCTCGCCGTCTGACCGGGCACGGCAGAAGAACGCAGCAGAACACCGACACCACCGGGTGCGTGGACTCGTCCGCGGGTCCACGCACCCCTCATGGGGGGACCACCGCACCATGCCCCGCAGCACCACCACGCCCACCGCTGACCCCGACGCCCGCAAAAAGCTCGCCAGGGCGCAGCTCTACCTGTGCACCGACGCCCGCAAGGAGCAGGGCGATCTGCCCGAGTTCCTGGACGCGGTGCTGGCGAACGGCGTGGACATCGTCCAGCTGCGGGACAAGGGCATGGAGGCGGCTGAGGAGCTGGCACATCTGGCCGTCTTCGCCGACGCCTGCCGCCGGCACGGCGCGCTGCTCGCCGTCAACGACCGGGCTGACGTGGCGCACGCCGCCGGCTCCGATGTGCTCCACCTCGGCCAGGGCGATCTCCCGGTCCCCGCGGCCCGCGCGCTGCTCGGCGACGAGCTGCTGATCGGCCGCTCCACCCACGCGGCGGCCGAGGCGGACGCGGCGCTGACCGAGCCCGGTGTCGACTACTTCTGCACCGGTCCCTGCTGGCCTACCCCCACCAAGCCGGGCCGTCCGGCACCGGGGCTGGATCTCGTCCGTCACACCGCCGCCCGTACCGCCGCGAATCCGGCAGCACGGCCCTGGTTCGCCATCGGCGGGATCGACGCGGACAACCTGGACCAGGTACTGGAGGCCGGGGCCCGCCGGGTGGTGGTGGTCCGCGCGCTCACCCGGGCCGACGATCCGGGGGCTGCCGCCGCCTCGCTCGCCGCACGGCTGCGGGAGGCGGCCGACGGCGGCCCCGGGCCCTCCGCGTCGTGACCGGCGGCTTCCTTAGCACGCGGCGGCCCGCTGTCCAACAGGTGGACATCGGCCATCCGGGAAACGGACAGATCACCCCGTACCATCCCAGTGTCGAGCCGCTCTACAGGTCAGGCCGCTAGCCTGCATCCATGGCCATCGGTATCTCAGCTCTCAGGACAGACCGTCCGCCGACTGTGCGTGATCTGCTCGCGAGCGGAGAGCAGTCCTTCTCCTTCGAGTTCTTCGCGCCGAAGACCGAGAAGGGGGAGCGGACCCTGTGGGACGCGCTGCGGCGCATCGAGGCGGTGTCCCCGACCTTCGTCTCCGTCACCTACGGCGCGGGTGGCTCCTCGCGCGAGGGCACGGTCCGCAACACCGAGCGCATCGCCAACGAGACCACCCTGACCCCGGTCGCGCACCTGACCGCCGTCAGCCACTCGCGGGCCGAGCTGCGCAACGTCATCGGGCAGTACGCGGACGCGGGCATCCGCAATGTGCTCGCGCTGCGCGGCGATCCGCCCGGCGACCCGCTGGGGGAGTGGGTCAAGCACCCCCAGGGGATCGACTACGCCTCCGAACTCGTCGAGCTGATCAAGGAGTCCGGCGACTTCTGCGTCGGCGTCGCGGCCTTCCCCGAGATGCACCCGCGCTCGACCGACTGGGAGAGCGATATCCGGCATTTCGTAAACAAGTGCAAAGCCGGCGCCGATTACGCGATCACCCAGATGTTCTTCCGGGCCGAGGACTACCTGCGGCTGCGCGACAAGGTCGCCGCGGCGGGCTGTCACACGCCGATCATCCCGGAGATCATGCCCGTCACGAACGTGAAGCAAATCGAGCGGTTCGCACAGCTGAGCAACGCCACCCTGCCGACCGAGATGATCGAGCGGCTCCACGCGGTCCAGGACGATCCGGCAGCGGTACGCTCACTCGGAATCGAGTACGCCACAGACTTGTGTGCGAGGCTGATGGCCGAAGGCGTC
Source organism: Streptomyces oryzae (assembly GCF_017676365.1). GTDB lineage: Bacteria > Actinomycetota > Actinomycetes > Streptomycetales > Streptomycetaceae > Streptomyces > Streptomyces oryzae. The sequence goes on along the minus strand of NZ_JADKMA010000019.1, from coordinate 2,805 downwards.
CCGGGTCTGCACTTCATCACGCTGAACCACTCCACGGCGACGCTGGAGATCCACCAGAATCTCGGCCTTCGGGAGAGGGCTAACCTGGGTCTCCGTAAGGGGACTTGAGCGAGGACTCGAGCCACGGACCGCCCATGCGGCGGCGGAAGCGGAAGAGGGGCGTAGATGGGCTGGACGGTCCTCTATATCGCGTTCGGCGTCGTTGCGCTGTGGCTGCTGGGTGAGGCCCTGCTCCAGTACAAGGCCCGGCTGCGCTGGCGGGCGCTGGCCTTCGCCGGCTTCCTGGGCGTGGTGCTGGGGACGATACTGCCGTCGATCATCGTGATCGGCGTCGGCATCGCGGCCTTCGCCGTCGGCCAGACCTTCGTCACCCTCTCCGTGCGGAGCGGGTTCACCGCCGGGTGGTCGCTCGGCGGTGGCCCCGGCTCCAGCAAGCGCCGCCGCCGGGCCGACGCGGGGCCGGGGCCCGACACCGCCTCGCTGGAGGTCTCCGACCTCCAGACCCACGACCACGGCGCCGCTCCGGCCCCCGGCACGGTTCCCGTGCCCGACCCGGTCGACGACTACGGGCCACAGGGCTATGGCCCGCAGGGCTACGACGAGCAGGGTTACGGCCGGCAAGCGTACGACCAGCAGGGTTACGACCAGCCGGGGTACGGACAGCAGGGATACGACCAGCCCGAGCCCGCCGCCCCGTTCGCAAACGGAACCGGCCCCGGTCCCGGCCCCGACTCCGGCTATGCGTACGCCGGTTACGACGCGTACGGCGGCGGCACCGAGGGCTATGAGGAGGAGACCTCGGTCTTCGGCCATTCCCCCGGCCCGATGCCGGCCTCGGTGCCCGCGCCGGACCAGACCCAGGCGTTCGCATACGGGGAGGGGACCGGCGAACAGTACGCCGCCCCCGGCCAGTACGCCGGATACCCCGACCCCTCCGGCGCCGGGGACTCCGCCGAGTACCAGAGCTACCCCGCCTACCAGGAGTACCCGGACCCCTACGCGGGCTACGGCGGCGGCTACGGCGACGAGTACGGCTACCCCGCGCAGCAGCCCCAGCAGCCGTACTACCCCGAGGTTCCGGAAACGCCCCCCGGCGGCGTGTGGGTCCCCCAACAGCGGGACGCCGGGGCGCCGCTGCCCCCGGCCGAGCCGCCGATGCCCCCCTCCGAGGCTCCCGCCCCCTACGGCTACGGCGGCGAGTACGACTACTACGCCGAGGACCCGTCCGCCGCCCAGCAGCCGCAGCCCCAGCCGTATCCGCAGCAGGCGCCGCCGTATCCGCCGCAGGACTACTACGGCAGCGGTCAGTACTGAGGCAGTCGGGGCCGCAGTACAGACCTCGGCGCGAGTGGGAGGCGGCGGCTCAGACCGAGCCGCGCCAGTCCGGGTCCTGTACCAGCCCTGCCACCATCGCGCCGCTCATGCCTGCGCCGGGCAGGCCGCCGCCCGGGTGGGACCAGCTGCCCGCCGTGTAGAGGCCGGGCAGATCGGTCCGGTTGGCGGGGTACAGAAAGGCGCCGTCGGCGCCGGGCAGTGCGGGGGGCGGCACCCGACCGCCCGGGGCGCCGGTCTCCGCCTCGTTGTCGGCGGGAGTGCGCACCTCGTGCCACAGCAGCCGCTCGCGCAGCCCCAGCCCGGCGGCGTCCGTCGCGGCCAGCAGCCGTTCGGCGAGTTGCGCTGCCGCGGTGTCGTCCGTGAAGGAGCCCGCGGGTACCGGCAGCGACAGCACGGCCGTCTCGTGCGCGTCGTCCGGGCGCAGCGCCGGATCGTCCGGCCGCAGTACGGTCACCGGCTGACCCGGCTCCGCCGCGCGGTGCACCAGCGTGCGGTGCGCCGTGCCGTCGGGGCGGGCGCCCCGCAGTGCGAGCAGCACCGTGAACCGGGCCATGCCCCGTTCCGTACCGCCCTGGCCGCCGGGTGCGCCGCCGGGTTCGCTGCCGGGTGCGACGCCGGGTGCGCCGCCGGGTGTGGCAGGACCGCCACCGGCGACCACCACGTCCGCGTCGATCAGCGAGCCGTCGGCCAGCTCCACCCCGGCCGCCCGCCCGTCCTTCTCCCGTACGCCGGTCACCGCGCTGCCGAAGTGGAAGGTCACCCGCCGCTCCCGGCACCGCTCGTACAGCGCGTCCGCGAGGGCACGCATCCCGCCGCGTACGTACCAGGTGCCGAAGGTGTCCTCGACGTAGGCGAGGACGGCGGCGCTCGCGGGAGCCGTCGCCGGGTCCAGGCCGTGCGCCCACACACAGCCGCACAGCATCGCCGCCAGCCGCGGATCGCGGAGCTCGTCCTGCGCGGCCTCGGCCAGCGTCGGCGTACGCCGGCGGAGCAGGCCCCTCTTCCGTAGCGCCGGGTAGGCGTCCCGGCCCAGGGCGCCCCGCGAAGCAGGCTCGTCGCGCAGCGGCTCCTCCAGCAGCGGGCGGCGCGTGGCCTCCCACGCCTCGCGGGCCCGGGTCAGCATCCCGGCCCAGCGCTCGCCGGCACCCGCGCCGAGTGCCTCGTCCAGTGCGGCGATCACCTTGCCACGGGAGGCGTTGGGCAGCGATACGGCGCCGCGGTCGCCCTCCGGGAACACATGGCGGGCGGTGACCGGCACCTGGACCAGCTCCACCCGGTCCTCCAGCCGCTCGCGGCCGGTCTTGACGAACAGGTCCCGATAGACGGCCGGCAGATTCAGCAACCCGGGCCCGGTATCGAAAGCGAACCCCTCCCGCACGTACTGCCGCACGCCACCCCCGTACGACGCGCTGCGCTCATGCACCACGACCTCGTGCCCCGCGACGGCCAACCGAGCCGCCGCCGCCATCC
>NZ_JADKMA010000199.1 GCF_017676365.1 Streptomyces oryzae | reverse complement strand
GAGCCGGGGCGGTGCGCCGGTACGGGGCGGCTGTCCTCCGCATTGCGTTCTGCACTTGAGCCGGGTGGTGCGCCCACGTCGACGACCGCTCTTCCGCATCCTGCGCCGCCGCGCCTGAGCCGGGGCGGTGCGCCGGTACGGGGCGGCTGTCCTCCGCATTGCGTTCTGCACTTGAGCCGGGTGGTGCGCCCACGTCGACGACCGCTCTTCCGCATCCTGCGCCGCCGCGCCTGAGCCGGGGCGCTCCGCCTGTACGGGGCGACGACCCTCCGCATTCCGTGCTGCACCTGAGCCAGGGCGGTGCGCCCGTACGGGGCGGCTGCCCTCCGCATTCCATGCCGCAGCCAAGCCGGCAGTGCGCCCAGCGCGCCCACCCTCCGCCCTCCGCGCCCCGCCTGAGCCGGGGCGGTGCGCCCGGCACGGGCCCGCGCGGGGTGCCGCAGCCCTCGCTCCGGTGCGCCCCGGCCCCGTGTCCCGGAGCCGGCGGGGCGGCCGGTGGCGGGCTGCTGCCGCGGAACCCGTTTCCGGGGCGGGGCCCCGGTGCGGCAAGATGGGGTGCGTATGCCTTACGTGGTGCGGCCGCAGATCAACCCGCGGCGCGCTGCCGCATGACGACCCGCGCGGCCTGGCCGCGTACGACTACCTACAGATTGCCGGACGGTTCCTCTTGGCTGAGTACATCTACACCATGCGCAAGGCGCGCAAGGCGCACGGCGACAAGGTGATCCTCGACGACGTCACCTTGAGCTTCCTGCCCGGCGCGAAGATCGGTGTCGTGGGCCCCAACGGCGCGGGCAAGTCCACCGTGCTCAAGATCATGGCGGGTCTGGAGCAGCCCTCCAACGGTGACGCCATGCTCTCGCCCGGCTACAGCGTGGGCATCCTGCTCCAGGAGCCGCCGCTGGACGAGTCCAAGACGGTGCTGGAGAACGTCCAGGACGGTGTCGCGGAGACGAAGCAGCAGCTCGACCGGTTCAACGAGATCGCCGAGCAGATGGCGACCGAGTACACCGACGAGCTGATGGAGGAGATGGGCAAGCTCCAGGAGAAGCTCGACCACTCCAATGCCTGGGACCTGGACGCGCAGCTGGAGCAGGCCATGGACGCGCTGGGCTGCCCGCCCGGCGACTGGCCGGTCACCAACCTGTCCGGCGGTGAGAAGCGCCGCGTCGCGCTGTGCAAGCTGCTGCTGGAGCAGCCCGATCTGCTGCTGCTGGACGAGCCGACCAACCACCTGGACGCCGAGTCGGTGCAGTGGCTGGAGCAGCACCTGGCCAAGTACCCGGGCACCGTGGTGGCCATCACCCACGACCGGTACTTCCTGGACAACGTGGCCGGCTGGATCATGGAGCTGGACCGCGGCCGGGCCATCGGCTACGAGGGCAACTACTCCACCTACCTGGAGAAGAAGCAGGCCCGCCTCAAGGTCGAGGGGCAGAAGGACGCCAAGCGCCAGAAGCGCCTCAAGGAGGAGCTGGAGTGGGTCCGCTCCAACGCCAAGGGGCGGCAGGCCAAGTCCCGTGCCCGTCTGACCCGTTACGAGGAGATGGCGGCCGAGGCGGAGAAGACGCGGAAGCTGGACTTCGAGGAGATCCAGATCCCGCCGGGTCCGCGGCTGGGCAATGTCGTGGTGGAGGTCGAGAACCTGCACAAGGCGTTCGGTGAGAAGGTGCTCATCGACGACCTGTCCTTCTCGCTGCCGCGCAACGGCATCGTCGGTGTGATCGGTCCGAACGGTGCGGGCAAGACCACCCTGTTCAAGATGATCCAGGGTCTCGAGGAGGCCGACGCCGGCACCATCAAGGTGGGCGACACGGTCAAGATCTCCTACGTGGACCAGACCCGCGCCAACATCGACCCGAAGAAGACGCTGTGGGCGGTCGTCTCGGACGAGCTGGACTACATCAACGTCGGCCAGGTCGAGATGCCGTCGCGCGCCTATGTGAGCGCGTTCGGGTTCAAGGGACCGGACCAGCAGAAGCCCGCTGGTGTGCTCTCCGGCGGTGAGCGCAACCGGCTCAACCTGGCGCTCACCCTCAAGCAGGGCGGCAATCTGCTGCTGCTGGACGAGCCGACCAACGACCTGGACGTGGAGACGCTCTCCTCGCTGGAGAACGCGCTGCTCGACTTCCCGGGCTGCGCGGTGGTCGTCTCCCACGACCGCTGGTTCCTGGACCGGGTGGCCACGCACATCCTCGCCTACGAGGGCGAGAGCAAGTGGTTCTGGTTCGAGGGCAACTTCGAGTCGTACGAGAAGAACAAGATCGAGCGGCTGGGTCCGGACGCGGCGCGTCCGCACCGGGCGACGTACAAGAAGCTGACCCGGAGCTGAGCGCGTGCGGCACAGCTATCAGTGCCCGCTGCGCTGGTCGGACATGGACGCCTTCGGGCACGTCAACAACGCGGTCTACCTCCGCTATCTGGAGGAGGCGCGGATCGACTTCCTGTCCCGGGCCGCGCGGCGCGCCGACCCGGAGGCGTTCACCGGCGGGACGGTCGTGGCGCGGCACGAGATCGACTATCTGCGGCAGTTGGTCCACCAGGCCGACCCGGTGACGGTGGAGCTGTGGGTGGAGAAGCTGGCCGCCGCCTCGGTCACCTTCGGCTACGAGATCAAGGACCCGAAGTCCGCTGAGGGTCCGTTCGTACGGGCGCGCACGGTCGTGGTCCCGTACAACCTGAAGGAGGGCTACCCACGGCGGCTGTCGGCCGCCGAGCGCTCCTTCCTGGAGGGTTACTTCGATGACAGCCACAGTGGCTGACCGGCTGGTCTTCGCCGACCCCGGGGAGGCGGCGGGTCTCGCCGCCTTCCTGGAGCGGCTGGTGCGCTGGGAGAAGAACGCCGCCGTGCGTATCCAGGCGGGCGGCGGTGTGGCTGCGGTGTTCGCCAAACCGGCCCGCTTCGAGGTGCTTGCCGTGCGTACAGGCAGGCTGCTGGAGCCGGTCGAGATGGATGTGACCGTGGCGGCGGGTGAGCTGCTGGAGCTGGTCGAGGAGGAGCGGGAGGCCGTCGGGGTGCCGAAGGCCGTGACCGGTCCGTCCTGGGCGGGTGTGCTGCCGCCGCGCGGCGGCTGGCGGGAGTTCGCCAGGGTGCCGGTGGACGCGGTGGGTTCGGTGGCGGCAGCCGCCGTGGGCGAGTTCCGGCAGCGGGCCGAGAAGCTCCCGCCCGAGCAGCGCGGCAGGCAGACGCTGGACGCCCTGGCGGAGGAGATCTGGTCCCGCCCGCTGGGGCGTACGCAGCTGCCGCTGCGCGCGGCGCATGCGGCGCACGCGCTCGGTTTTCTGCGGGGCAAGGACCCGGCGGCCCTGCTGGAGTCGGGCGGCTGGCTGCGGCTGCGGACGGCCTACGGGTCGGTCGTGGTGCGGCGCCGGGAGAGCCCCGGCGCGGCCGGCGGCGGGCTGAGCGTCACCCCGGTGTGAGGGCGTCGTCCCCCCGGGCGCGCTACGCCGTCAGCCCACGTGCCCCTGGGCGCTCTGCGCCGTCAGCCTGCGTGTCCCCGTGCGCTCTGCGCCGTCAATCCGCCCCCTTGGACGCGCTATGCCGTCAGTCCGCTGAGTTGATCAGCGATCCGGCGGCGTAGACCAGGTATCTCCACAGCTGGGCCTCCAGATGTTCGGGCAGCTCCAGGCTGTCGACCGCGTCGCGCATGTGCCGCAGCCAGGCGTCGTGCGCCGCCTGGTTCACCTTGAAGGGCGCGTGCCGCATCCGCAGCCGGGGGTGGCCCCGGGCGTCGCTGTAGGTGCGGGGGCCGCCCCAGTACTGCATCAGGAAGAGGGCCAGCCGCTCCTCGGCCGGTCCCAGATCCTCCTCGGGGTACATGGGCCGCAGCAGGGGGTCCTCGGCGACCCCTTGGTAGAAGCGGTGCACCAGCCGTCGAAAGGTCTCCTCGCCGCCGACCTGCTCGTAGAAGGTCTGCGTCTCCAGACTGCCGCGCGGAATCTCCATCACCCGTCCATGGTCGCAGACGCCACGGACGAGGGCTGTAGCCCTAGGACCACGACTGGAGCGGGCCCTGGGACGAAGCCCAGGGCCCCGGTCACCCGCCGGCCACCCGCGGAGCGGCTACGCGTCGTCCCAGCGGAAGAGCCGCGCCGCGATCAGCGTCAGCACCGTGGCGAACAGCAGCAGTCCGCCCATCACGGGCAGTGCCGCGCCCCAGCTCTCGCCGCGGCTGAGAACGTCCTGCATGGCCTGGGACAGGTGCTTCAGCGGCAGGAAATCGCTGACTGTGCGCACCCACTGCGGCGCGTTGTCCAGCGGGAAGAAGGCCCCGGACAGGAACGCCATGGGCAGGATGACCACCTGTGCCAGCCCGTTGGCGGCCTCCTCGGTCTTCGCGAACGAGCCGACCAGCAGTCCGATGGACATGAACGCCAGCGTGCCGCATACGACGAGCGGCAGGCACAGCCACCAGTGTCCGGTCAGTTTCAGCCCGTAGTAGGGGAGCGAGGCGACGGCCAGGAAGATGGCTGTCTGCGCGAAGGCGGTCGTCAGGTTGACACCGATGCGGGCGCCCACCACCGTCCTCGCGTTGACGGGGGCCAGCCACAGGCGCCGCAGGATGCGTTTTCTGCGCCAGCTGACGAGGTTGAAGGCGGAGCCGAAGACGCCGCCCATCGCCACCGCCCAGCCCAGCAGCCCCGGGGTGAGGAACTGGATCGGTTTGGTGGTCTTGTCCTCCACGGTGTCGGTGCGCAGGGCGAAGGCGGGCGGCTGTCCGGTGGCGCGCTGGTTGGCCTGCTGGACGATGCTGTCGAGTACTCCGCGAACGGTGCCCGAGCGCACCTGGTCGGCGGCGGAGTAGCGCAGTTGCACCTTGCCGTCCTGCTGGAAGACGGCGGCGTCGGCGTCTCCCTTGCGTACCTTTTCCAGCGCCTCCTTGCGCGCGGCTGCCGAGCCGTCCGTCTTTTCGATCTTCAGCACGTCGCGCAGTGCGGCCCGCTCGCCGTCCGGCATGCCGTCGAGCACCTTGACGGCGCCGACCTGCACGATCTCGGACCGGCCGACTCCCTGGTCCTTGAAGAGCGCGCCGAAGAGCATCAGGAACATCAGCGGGAAGATCATCGTGAAGAACACCGCCGCGCGGTCGCGGGCCAGCCCGCGCGCCATCGCCAGCGACAGGCTGAGAAAGGCTTTCACTCCCGGTACTCCCGCCCCGTCAGCTGGAGGAAGACGTCCTCCAGGGTGTCGACTCCCAGCTCCTGAACGAGCTCCTGTGGTGGTCCCACGCGCAGCACCCGGCCGTGGTCCATGACGGCCACCCGGTCGCACAGTGTCTCGGCCTCGTCCATGTAGTGCGTGGTGAGCACCACGGTGCGGCCGGTGGAGTTGATGCGGCGCAGCAGGTCCCACAGGTTGCGCCGGGCCTGCGGGTCCAGACCGGTGGTCGGCTCGTCCAGGAAGACCAGCTCCGGGTCGTGCACCAGGGCGCAGGCGATGGACAGCCGCTGTGCCTGCCCACCTGAGAGCTTGTTCTCCCGGGTGTTGGCCTTCTCCGTCAGTCCGACGGTCTCCAGCATCTCGTCGGCCCGGGACTCGTCTACTCCGTAGAGCGCGGCGAAGGTGCGTATCTGCTCACGGGCCGTCAGCCGTTCGAAGAACGCGGATGCTTGCAGCTGCACGCCTATGCGGTGCAGCAGTGCGGGATCGCGCGGCCAGGAGGGGCGCCCCAGTAGCTGAGCGCTTCCCTCGTCCGGTTCCCGCAGCCCTTCCAGGATCTCCATGGTGGTGGTCTTGCCGGCCCCGTTGGGCCCGAGGATTCCGTAGAACTCGCCACGCTTCACCTGGAGAGTGACACCGTCGACGGCCTGCGTCTCCCCGTAGCGTTTGCGCAGCCCATCGGCTGTGATCGCGTTGTCGGACATGCGCGGAGGCTAACGGCTGAATCCGATATTCCGGTCTCGCCGTGGCATCTGTCTCATCGCACAGTGGAAACATGGCCAATGGCAATGCGGCAGCTGCCCATCCGGCGGACCTCGTCCGGGAGATCGTGGCTCATGGCGGGCTGCGTGACCCGGCCTGGCGTGCGGCCTTCTCCCAGGTGCCCCGCGAGCTGTTCGTGCCGTACTTCTACGTGCCGGTCCCGGGCGGCCGCATGGACCGGCTCTGGCGCGACGACCCCGACCCGGGCCGCAGGGCCCGCTGGCGGGAGGGTGTCTACAGCGACCAGCCGCTGGCCACCCGCGTCCGCGACGGCCGGCTGCTCTCCTCCAGCAGCCAGCCCTCCCTGATGGCCACGATGCTGGAGCACCTCCAGGTCGCCGACGGCATGCGCGTGCTGGAGATCGGCACCGGGCCCGGCTACAACGCGGCGCTGCTCAGCCACCGGCTCGGCGACCGGCAGGTGACCACGGTGGACCTGGACCCGGACATCACCGACGCGGCCCGCAGCCACCTCGCCGACGCCGGTCACCGGCCCCGGGTGGTCACCGGCGACGGCGCGCAGGGCTGCCGTGCCGACGCGCCCTACGACCGGATCATCGCCACCTGCTCGGTGGCCAGGATCCCCGAGGCGTGGCCGGCCCAGTGCCTGCCCGGCGGGCTGATCCTCACCCCACTGGCCACCGGGCTGCTCGCCCTGCGCGTCGCAGCGGACGGCAGCGCTAAGGGAACTTTCCACAGCACGCCCGCCTATTTCGTCCCCCTGCGCGGCGGAGCAGCAGCCGACTGGGACAGCGGCTGCGAGGGCCTCCCCAGTGGTGTGCCGCCGCACGCGCTGAACGACGACAGGTTCCGCTTCCTGCTCGCCCTCACCGGCGCACATCTGGACCCTGCCGAGGCGTACGCCCTGTGGGACCGCATGGGACATCCGGAGCGCGAACGGTACGGCGTCACGGTCCTGGAGGGCCGCCAGTGGGCCTGGCTGGACGACCCGGAAGGCCCGCACACCTGGCCACTGGGCGCGCCGGACTCGGAGTGACCCGAGCGGCGTACTGGACCGCCACGGGAGCTGCGGACCGCTGGGGACCCGGCACGGGAACCGCGGGCCTCTCGGGACCGCCACGGAACCGCGGGCCTCTCGAACGCGTGAGGGAGGACAAGAGCACGACGGGAGGGCAGCTGAGCGCAGCAGCAGGAGACAGTGGTTGCCGGGCGCGCGGTGGGGCGGCCTGTCGGCCCAGGGTTCGGTCGCGATCCGAACAAGATCCCGGCCAAGCTGCTGTGAGCGTCCCGGGGTGCGGCCATACTGCTGGCCTGGGCACCGCCGCCGGGCGTCCTGCCGCCCGCAGACCCGGGCAGGGGAGCCGGGGGACTGCACGGAAGGGAGCAGCGCGAACGCACCGGCAGGGTGTCTGCCAGCGACCAAGGGGGAGGGCTCCAGCCGTGACACAGCCGCCGACCGCGCCACCGACACCGCCGCCCGTTCCGCCGGTACCCCCGGAAGGTCCCGGCCATGGCGTCGGCCCGGAACCCGGCCAGGGCGCCGCCTCCGGGCACGCTGCGGCGCCGTCGGGCCCGCTGGGCGCCCCGCGCCGTACGGCGTGGTCCGAGGGCGTACGGCGGCTGCGTACGGCCGCGACCACCGAACCCGGGCGGCTGCGCGCCATCGGTGCCGTACTCGCCGCTGTGGTCCTGCTGTTCGGGGGCGTGACGGCCTGGCAGGTCTCCGACCGGGCGGCCGCGGCCGACGCCGTGGTGGACCACAGCCAGCCGCTGAGCGCGGACGCAGCGCACATCTACCGCTCGCTGGCCGACGCCGACACCTCGGCCTCCAGCGGCTTCCTGGCGGGCGGTGACGAGCCGCGCTCGGAGCGGCGCCGCTACGAGAAGGACATCCGCGAGGCGTCCCAGCTGCTCGCCGACGCTGCGGCCAACTCCGCGCGTTCGCGCACCGCGCAGCGCCAGATCGCCGTGCTCAACCGCGGTCTGCCCGTCTACGCGGGGCTTGTGGAGACCGCGCGTGCCGACAACCGGCAGGGCCTCCCGCTGGGCGGGGCCTATCTGCGGTACGCCAACGAGAAGATGCGCGGCGAACTGCTGCCCGCAGCGCGCAAGCTGTACACCGCCGAGACCAGGCAGCTGGGCGGCGACTACGACGACGCCAAGAGCCGGCCGCTGCCGGCCCTCGGAACCGGCGTCGTCGCACTGGCCGCGCTCGGCTGGGCGCAGCGCCGCAACTACCGCCGTACCAACCGGGTCTTCAACCGGGGCCTGCTCGGCGCGACAGCGCTCTCGCTCGCTCTCCTGGTGTGGCTCTCAGCGGGACATGTGATGGCGCGCTCCGGGCTGAACGCCTCGTACACCGAGGGCGCCCGCTCCCTGCACGCCCTCAACGAGGCGCGGATAGGCACCCTCCAGGCGCGCGGGGACGAGAACATGACGCTGGTGGCCCGCGGCGGCGGCGCGGTCTACGAGGAGAGCTACCAGAAGCAGATGGCGAAGGTCGCGGGCGACGGCGAGCGGGACCGGGCCGGCAGCGGGCTGCTTCAGGACGTGCGTGAGGTGGCGGACGACCGGGCGGGCAGCAGCGCGGTGGCGGAGGCCCAGGACGCCGTCCGTATCTGGCAGCAGCGGCACAAGCAGGCGCGCGCCGAGGACGACGGCGGCAACTACGAGGACGCTGTCGAGCAGGTGATCGGCGCGAAGGACAGCACGCGGGAGAGCTTCGACGAGGTGGACAAGAGCCTCAGCCGCGCCGGTGCGCACGAGCAGCGGCAGTTCGAGAAGGCAGCAGGCGCGGGGCGCGACTGGTTCGCCGGGCTGGTGGTCGGCGCCCTGGTGCTCGCCGTACTCGGCGCCGCTGCCGCCGTACTGGGCATCGGGCGCAGGCTGGCGGAGTACAGGTGAGGAGGGGGGACGCCATGCCGGAGCGCGGAGTCGGGGGCGGACGCGGAGCCGGGCGCGAACACGAGCGGGCAGAGCGGGCACCTGAGGGTGGAAGCGAGCGTGCAGCAGAGCGCGAAAACGCGGGTGCAGCAGTGCGCGGAAACGCCGGCCCACTGCGGCCCATGAGGCGCGGCAGGCCGTGGGCCGTCGCCGCGGGCGGTCTGGCGGTCACAGCGGCGGTCCTGGTCTCCACGGTGCTGCCGGGCAACGGGCCTGCCGGGCCCACGGGCGGCACCGGGCCGGACAACGCGCAGCACGGCCCGGGCGCCACCTCCGTCCGTCCCGCGTCCGCCTCCGAGCCCGGGGCCGAGCCCAAGCCCGAGAAGTGCGAGGACGGCCACAACCCCGCCGAGAGCCTCAAGCCCTCCGGCGCCTCGGGAGACGCGGTCGAGCGGATCAAGAAGAAGGGCAAGCTGGTCGTCGGCGTCGACCAGAACAGCTATCTGTGGGGCTACCGCGACCCGGCCACCGGCAAGATCGAGGGCTTCGACATCGACCTGGTGAAGGCCATCGCCCGCGATCTGCTGGGCGGCGACGGGCCGGAGAAGATCACCTACCGGACCATCCCCACCGACCAGCGCATCCCCGCCATCCGGAAGGGCGATGTCGACATGGTCGTACGCACCATGACGATCAACTGCGAGCGCATCGATCAGGTCGCCTTCTCCACCGCCTACTTCGAGGCGGGCCAGCAGCTGCTCGTGCCGAAGAAACGGGCCCGCGTCAAGGGCTTCGACAGCAGCATGCGCGGCAAACGCGTGTGCTATGCCTCCGGTTCCACGGCGGAGAAGATGATGAAGTCACCCGGCTACGCGGCCCTGGGCGCCGAGCCCGTCGTCGTCCCCAACCAGCTCGACTGCCTGGTGCGGCTCCAACTCGGCGAGGCGGACGCCACGGTCACCGACAGCGCGCTGGGCGCGGGACAGGCCGCACAGGACCCGTCTGTCCAACTGATCGGCCGTCCGGAGACGGTGGAGCCCTACGGTGTCGCGATGAACCTTCAGGACAAGGATCTCGTGCGGAGGGTCAACAAGGTTCTGAAGGACTACCGGAAGGACAAGTGGAAGTCTTCCTACGACCACTGGCTGGCCGAGGACATGATGGGTACGGAAGGGAAGAAACCCGCACCGCCGAAGCCGCTCTACCGTGACTGAACCAGTCGCCGTGGTGACTGAACCGGTCGCCGTGGCCGCGTCGCCGATGTGCCGGTCCGTGAGTACGAGTCGAACAGCGAGGTGATCGATGGGGTCCGCGGGTGCTGCCGGAGAGGTGATGAGCCGGGAGGAGGCCGACCGTGTGCTGGAGCGGCTGGACGCCGAGCACGAGGCGGTCGAGTCCTCCCTGCTGGCGCTGCAGGACCACGCCGGGCGCAGGCTCCTGGAGGGCGCACAGCTCGCCGGGACGACCGCGCACCGCTGGTCCCGTGCCGAGGCGGCCATCACCTCGCTGTGGAACGGTTTCGACGTCTACTCACGCACCCTGCGGCAGGCGCGCGAACTGCGGGCCCGTCGCCGCTGGCCCAGCCGTGACGACCTGGTCGAACTGACCCGTCTGCTGCGCGGCACCCTCACCGTGCCCGGCGGCGCCCTGCCGGGCACCCCGGGCGCGAGCCTCACCGAAGCCCCCAGGCTCGCCGAGGAGCTGACGCTCACCCAGCTCGTGGAGCGGATGAACGAGTGGTACGCGCAGGCCCTCGACGTCGTGGCGGCGGCCGACTCCGTATGGTCGGCGCTGCCCGCCAGGATCGATCTGCTCGCCGCCGAGCTCGGCCGCGTGCGCTCCCTGGCGCACTCGGTGGGCGTGCGCCCCGGCGAGCACCCGGCAGCCGACGACCTGGAGCGCACCACGGCCGAACTCAAGGCACTGCGCGAGGAGGTCGTCCGCGACCCGCTCGCCTTCTGGACGCCGACCGGAGGCAGCGGAGCACCGGGCGGCGGCCGGCCGGACACCACCCGCTACGACAGCGCGGCCCGCGCCCTGGAGGACGTAAGGCGCGAGATCGACGCCGTGCTCGCGGTACGGCAGGACGCGGAAACCCGGCTGATGAAACTGCGCGACCTGCTCACCCGCGCCGACCGCACCCTCGCCGAGGCCCGCGCGGCACGCGGCGAGGTGCTGGCGAAGATCGCTGCCTCGGAGGTGCCGGCCGTCAGCGGCCCGCCCACCGTGCTGCAGGAACAGCTCGCCACAGCAGCCGAGTACCGCAGACGCGCCCAGTGGCACCGGCTCTCCCCGCTGCTGGAGAGCCTGGAAGAGCGTGCCGAGGAGGAGCTGGAGCGGGCCCGTGCGCAGCTGTCGGCCGTCACCGCACCGCTTGCCGTCCGCGCGGAACTGCGCGGCCGGCTGGACGCGTACAAGGCGAAGGTGGCACAGAACGGCCTGGCGGAGGACCGCCTGCTGATCGAGCGCTACGACGCGGCGCGCAGAATGCTGTGGAGCGCTCCCTGCAACCTGCGCGCCGCCGAGGACGCCGTTCTGCGCTACCAGTGGGCCGCGCAGGAAGCGCTCCAGCAGCGGCAGCAGGACGCCCGGGACGCCGCGGGCGGAGCAATGAACATGGGGGCAGAGTGAGCGAGCAGTCGAGCGCACAGAACCGGCCGTGCCAACGGCCGCAGTGCGAGGGCACATACGAGGACATGGGAGCGGGTGAGCTGTACTGCAACATCTGCGGGCTCGCCCCCGTGGTGGCACCCGGCGGGGTGCTGGGCTCCGCGCCCACCGGGATGACCAGCCCGGCCGGCCCGGCGCGTGACAGCCGTTCCTCCGGCTCCGCGCGCTCCCGCTCCTCCTCCCGGGAATCCTCCTCGCGGGCCTCTTCACGAGCGTCCTCGCGGGAGTCCTCGCGCTCCTCAGGGCGCTCTCACGCCTCCCGCCGTTCCGTCTCCGGGCGGCTCTCCCGCTCGCTGTCCGGGCGGAGCACCGAGCGCTCGGTCTCGGTGCGCAGCGCCCGCTCCTCCGCCAAGAGCTCCAGCCGGGGCAGGCTGGGCGCCGGGCTGGTGCAGATCCCGGAGGTGCCGCGGCCGGACCCGGCCGGGGTCGTCCTGGAGAACCCGGAGGTCCCCGAGCGCAAGCGCTTCTGCAGCAACAGCGACTGCGGCGCACCAGTGGGACGCGCACGCGGTGACCGGCCGGGCCGCACGGAAGGTTTCTGCACCCAGTGCGGCCACCCCTACTCCTTCGTTCCCAAACTGCACCCCGGCGACATCGTGCACGGCCAGTACGAGGTCGCCGGGTGTCTGGCGCACGGCGGGCTCGGCTGGGTCTATCTGGCCGTCGACCGCGCCGTCTCCGACCGCTGGGTGGTCCTCAAGGGCCTGCTGGACACCGGCGACCAGGACGCGATGGCCGCGGCGATCGCCGAACGGCGCTTCCTGGCGGAGATCGAGCACTCCAACATCGTCCGGATCTACAACTTCGTCGAACATCTCGACCAGCGCACCGGCAGCCTCGACGGCTACATCGTGATGGAGTACGTCGGCGGCAGCTCGCTCAAACAGATCGCCAACGCCCGGCGCACCCCCGGCGGCAGGCGCGACCCGCTCCCCGTGGAGCAGGCGTGCGCCTATGGGATCGAGGCCCTGGAAGCCCTGGGACATCTGCACAGCCGCAATCTCCTCTACTGCGACTTCAAGGTCGACAACGCGATACAGCAGGGCGACCAGCTCAAGCTGATCGACCTGGGCGCGGTGCGCCGGATGGACGACGACGAGAGCGCCATCTACGGCACCGTCGGCTATCAGGCACCCGAAGTCGCCGAAGAGGGCCCCTCGGTCGCCTCCGACCTGTACACGGTGGCGCGGACGCTGGCCGTCCTCACCTTCGACTTCCAGGGCTACACCAACGTCTACGTCGACAGCCTGCCCAATCCGGAGAACATCGAGGTCTTCCAGCGGTACGAGTCGTTCTACCGGCTCCTGGTGCGCGCCACCGACCCCGATCCGCGGCGCAGGTTCGCCTCGGCGCAGGAGATGTCCGACCAACTGCTGGGCGTACTGCGCGAGGTGGTGGCCGTGCAGACCGGAAAGCCGCGGCCCGCGCTCTCCAGCCTGTTCGGACCCGAACTGCGCGTCGTGGACACCGAACTGTTCGCCCCGCAGACCGGTGACGCCTCGCTCCTGGGGGCGCGCGAGTGGACGGGGAGCAAACGCGGCACCGGGAAGGAGCAGGCCACGATCCCGCCGCAGCCCTCCGCAGGCCGCGCCACCGCCGTGCCGGCCACGGGCACGTCCCCGGCAACGGCCGCGGCGACGTCCCCCGCAACGGCCGTCCCCTCCGGAGTGGCGACTGCGGCACCGGTGCGCACCGCGCAGCCCGCTCCGCTGGCCTCGTTCCCCGTACCGTCCACCGGTGGCGAGGGGGCCGGGGGCGCCGGTATCGCACTGGCCCCGCTGCGGACGCGGCAGACGGCGCTGGCGCTGCCCGTACCGCGGGTCGACCCCTCGGACCCCAACGCGGGCCTCCTCGCCGGGCTGATGGCCTCCTCGCCGGCCGATCTGCTCACCGCGCTGGAGGGGGCGGCGAGCGACTCCCTGGAGCTGCGGCTGCGCAAGCTGCGCGCGCTGCTGGAGACGGACGAGCCGCAGGACGGCGCCGGGCCGGCCGCAGGCGCACTGGAAGCCCTGGAGGCGCTGGAGGCGCGGCACGCCGACGACTGGCGTGTCGTGTGGTACCGCGGTCTGGCATCCCTGGTGACGGGCGACCGGGAGGGTGCCGCGCTGTCCTTCGACGCGGTCTACGACGCGTTCCCCGGCGAACCGGCGCCCAAGCTGGCACTGGGCATCTGCGCCGAGCTGCTCGGCCAGCTGGACAACGCGGCGGAGTACTACCGGCTGGTGTGGACCACCGATCCGGCGTATGTGAGCGCCGCGTTCGGCCTGGCGCGGGTGCGGCTCGCCACGGGCGACAGGGAAGGCGCCGTCCAGGTGCTGGAGTCGGTGCCGGAATCGTCCATCCACTACACCGCGGCCCGGGTGGCGGCCGTCCGCGCACGGCTGCGGCAGCGCTCGCCCCATGAGCCGCTGCTGGAAGACCTCCAGGCGGCGGCGCGGCAGGTGGCGGATCTGGAAGAGGTCGGACTGGACGCGGTACGCCGCCAGGAGCTGACCTGCGAGGTACTGGGCTGCGCACTCGACTGGCTGCTGTGCCAGGCTGTTCCCGCCCGGGGGGCCGCCTCCGGGCCCGCGCCTGCGGGTGCGCCGGGCTCGCCACCCGATGCCGGGGTACGGCTGTTGGACAGTCCGCTCACCGAGGAGGGGCTGCGCTTCGGCCTGGAGCGGTCCTACCGGCTGCTCGCCCGGCTCGCGCAGAGCGGAACCGAGAGGATCGAACTGGTGGAGCGGGCCAACCGTTTCCGCCCCCGGACGTGGGTGTGACCATGGCTCAGCTGGACCAACTCTCCGCCTGCCCGAGCTGCGCGGAACCGCTCGAGGAGGGTGACCGCTTCTGCGGCGCATGCGGTGCGAACGTCGAGGCAGCGGCGGTTGCAGCAGCCGCAGCAGCCGCTGAGCAGGGCTTCACCGCCCACCGCGACGCACCCCCCGCACCGCGCACCCC
>NZ_JADKMA010000198.1 GCF_017676365.1 Streptomyces oryzae | reverse complement strand
GTCCCCCGGCCACGACCCCCGCCCCGTAGACGAGTTGGTAGCCCGCCAGGATCAGCTGCTGGTCACCCGGGTCGGCGCCCAGCCCCCGGCGGAGCGCGGGCATCGCCACGACCACCACGAGTACGTCCAGGTTGGTCAGAAACGCGCCGCAGACCAGCACGCCAAGGGCCACCCAACGGCGCCCGGCGTCCAGTCCGGCCGACGGAAACATCGCTACTTCACGTAGCCGTTCAGATGCCCGCCGCCATATACGGAGCTTCCGCGTGTCCGGCAATGCGGTCGACCGGCTCCAGCAGCCTCGTCTCCGCGTCCACCCGCGCCCGCAGGCAGCCGGCGAACGGCGAGGCGGGAGCGAGCTCTTCGAGCAGCGCGTGGGCGCGGCCGCTCAGCTCGGTGAGGAGTTGGTTGTAGGGGCGCACGATGTCCGCTGCACACATCAGGTCGGCCAGCTCCCGGCGCCTGCTCTCCGCGGTGGCCGCCTGCTCCAGCAGGGTCAGCGCCCGGTCCCGGACGGCGGCGGGCGCGGTGCGCAGCAGGTGGACGAGCAGATAGGTCGCCGTACCGTTCCGCAGGTCCTCGCCGGGTCCGTCGCACAGGTCGTCGTGGTCGTTGCGGAACTGTGCGAGCAGGCCCATGATCTGCCCGAACTCGCCCCAGGCGGCGACCGACCGCTCCCGTTCCCGGGCGTCCCGTGCCCCGGCAGCCCCCTCGGCGCCGTCGCCCGCCGCGTGGGCGAGCCGGGCTGCCATGGTGCACGCCATCCCGTAGACGGAGCCGCTCTTCTTCCGGTACACGTCGAGCACTTCGTCGGTACCCGCCTCCCGCGGCCGGCTGAGGATGTCGCCGATCTGCCCGTCGGTGGCGCGGGTCCAGCCGTCGAGGAAGTCGGCGGCCAGCCGACGGCGGAGCGGCGGCGGCCACTGCGCGACCTCCAACGCACGCAGCGGAAGCGCGTATCCGCCCTCCAGTGCGGCCATCATCGCGACGCCCCGGCCCACCCCGTACAGCGGAGGCCGGCCGGCGGCACCGTCGACGAAGTCGTCCAGCACATTGGCCGACCGCCACCACAGCGCGTGCACTCCGGCAACCGGCACGGCGGGTTCAGGGGCGCCGCTGATCGCCGCGTGCACGAGCAGCGGAAGCGAGAACTCCTGCGGGGACTGCCGGCCGTGGGCGAGCAGCGACTGCAAAGCGGAGTGCAGCGCCTCGTGTTGCCCGCGGTACTCGGAGAGGAGATCGCCGAGGTACTGCCGTACCAGCGGAAACACCTCACGGATGCGGATCTCCGCCTGCTGCCGGGTGAGGTGCTGGTGGGGGAGGGACACCTGAGTCACTTTCCGTATCTACTCGGTAACGGAACGGCATCCCATCGTGGATCACGCGCGCTGCCGAGACAAATCCCCTCCCCTTACGGGCCGTCAGTCCTGCCGGGCGTCCGTGGGCTCGTCGCGGATGTCGAGGTTCTTGGCGCTGTCGGAGCCGAAGCCGTGGTCCAGCAGCTTGGCCGCGTCCTTGTAGCGGTCCTTGCTGTTGAGGACGGTGCCCACGAGGGTCTTGCCGTTGCGGGTGGCGGCGAAGACCAGGCACTTGCCCGCCTTTTCGGTGGTGCCGGTCTTGATGCCGATCGCGCCGTCGTAGGCGCCCAGCAGCCGGTTGGTGCTTTCCCAGGTGTAGTACCTGGTCCGGCCGTTGGCCGCCGGGGCCTCGGTCTCGTACTTCTTGGTCCGTACGACCTTGCGGAAGGTGCTGTTACGCAGTGCGTGCCGGGTGAGCTTCGCCAGCTCGGCCGGGGTGCTGAAGTCCTTGGAGGAGCCGTCGAAGGTGCCGAACCGGGTCTTCTTCAGGTGCAGTTGACGGGCCTTGAGGTTCATCTTGCCGATGAAGGACCTGACCCGCTCGGCGGGGGTGCCGCCGGTGCCGAAGGCATCGGCCAGCGCGTAGGCGGCGTCGGCGCCGGAGGGCAGCAGGGAGGCGTAGAGGAGCTGACGGACGGTGACCTTGTCGCCGGTCTGGAGATCCGCCGTGCTGGCGTGGTGCTCGGTGACGTAGTCCCGGTACTCCTGACGGACCGGCACCTTACGGTCCAGGTCGACGTTGCGGGTGTCCAGGACCACCGAGGCGACCATGATCTTGGCTGTGCTGGCCATCGGACGGGCGGTGTCGACGTTCTTGCCGAACAGCGACTTGCCGCCCTTGGCGTTCACCAGCGTGGCGCCCTTCGCACTCACGGTGGGCGGCGGGTCGTCCCCGGCGGTGACGGCGCGGGCGACCAGCGGGGTGCCGGCCAGGAGAGTGCCGCCGGCGGCCACGGCTATGACGGCGTTGCGGACGGTGAGCTTACGTGCGGCCATGGGGAGAGCTCCGAATCTGCGGGTTGCGATGGGTGGCATGGGGGCCCGGCTGCGGCCCGTCGAGGCCCAGCCGCGCTCCCGGCCCCGGCGCGCGGGCCCGGACACCGATGTCTGATGACGGCCCTGACGGAAAAGTTCACGGACCGGCACGGCTGACGGTTCACGCCCTCGGGCCGCAGGGGGAAGCCGCACGCCCACGGCCTCACGCCCCCGCCGACCGGCGGGGTGCGGTGACCCGCCATCTCCTCTCCAGGTCGCACCGGCCGCCCGGCGCCCTGCCGTAGCCTCTCCAGAGGGCGGGAGGAGCGGACCGGGGAGGGAGCAGCAGGCACAGGACGCAAGGAGCGCGACGGTGATCCGGGTCGTGGTCGTGGACGACGAGGAGCTGGTGCGCTCCGGGCTCCGGCTGATCCTGGGAACGGCGCCGGACATCGAGGTGGCCGCCGACTGCGGCGGCGGCGCTGCGGTCGCCACGGTGCTGGCCCACCGCCCGGACGTGCTGCTCCTGGACATCCGGATGCCGGACGTGGACGGGCTGACCGTGCTGCGCGAGCTCCACGCCCGTACGGACCTGCCGGACGCGCCGCACACCGCGATGCTGACCACGTTCGACGCGGAGGAGTATCTGGGCGCCGCGCTGCACGCCGGCGCGGCCGGCTTCCTGCTCAAGGACACCGCGCCGGAGCAACTCGTACACGCCGTGCGGGTGCTGGCGGACGGCGGCCGGGTGCTGGCTCCCCGCGTGACCCCCACCGTGATCGGCGGCTATCTGGGAGGCAGGGCGTACGGCAACGCCGAGCGCCGCGTGGCCTCCCTCACCGACCGCGAGCGGCAGGTGCTGGCGCTGGTCGGCGCCGGTCTGTCCAACGTCGAGATCGCCCGGCGGCTGCACTTGGCGCACGGCACGGTCAAGGACCACGTCAGCGCGCTGCTGGCAAAGCTCGGCGGCCTCAACCGCGTCCAGGCGGCCGTCCTCGCCGACCGGGCCGGCCTGGTGAACCGCGGACCGCGCTGAGGCGCGCCAGGGGCACCCCGCACCGGGGCAAATATTTGCTTGTACAAGCAGATAATGCCGACCAGGCTCCCCGCGTGACCCACACAGCAGAGAACACGGCGGGAGACGAAGTCCCCAGAAACGCGCCGCCGCCCCCCGCGGACGACGCCGAGGACGACCGCTGGTGCATGGCCGTCCGGCTACTGGGCCGCGTCGAACGCGAATTGGACGAAACTCTCTCGCGCGGCCACGGCCTCCCCCTGTCCGAGTACCGGGCGCTGTGCGCCCTCAGCCGCGCCGCCGCCGAAACCCCGGCGTCGGCGCTCCGCATGGGAGAGCTCGCCGACCGCATCGGCCTCAAGGACAGCAGCGTGACGCGGCTCGTCGCCCGGCTGGAGGGCCGGGGGCTGGCCGAGCGCGCCACGGCACCCGGCGACCGGCGGGCCGTCGCCGCCCGGATCACACCGCTGGGCCGCCAGTGGTACGCGGACACCACCCCCACCTACCGGGCCGCCCTCGGCAGCGCGCTGGAGGCGTCACTGAGCAACGTCTACCTCGCCGACCTCGCCGCATGGGTCCGCACCGGACGGTCGGCGGTGGCGGGCTTCGACCCCGTACCGAACCCCTCGCCCGCAGAAGAACGCCCGCCCGCACCAGGGCAGTCACCCACCGGAGAAGAGGAGCGCCCATGACAGCCGCAGCCGGTCCCGGAACCACACCCGTCGGCCGAGCCCCGTACGAGGCGCACTACGCCTCCCTCCTCGCCCCGCACTACACCTGGATGCTCGGTGGTGACCTGCAGGCCGCGGTGACCGCGCAGCTCGATCTGCTCCGCGGGCTGGGCCTGCCGCCCCGGCAGCCGGGCGCCGACTCGTTCGCGATCGACCTCGGCGCGGGCCCCGGGCCCGGTGCCCTCGCGCTGGCGCGGCTGGGCTTCGCCGAGGTGGCGGCCGTGGACACCAGCGAGGAACTGCTCGGCGAACTCGCGCGGCACGCCGCCGAGGCCGGGGCCGCGGAGGCGGTACGGCCGGTGCGGGCGGACTTCCGCGACCATCTCGGCACCGTCGCTTCCAACTCGGCCCAGGCCGTCCTGTGTCTGGGCGACACCCTCCCGCACCTGCCGCACCGCTCGGACGTATCCGCGCTGCTGGTCGAGGTCTGCGGGGTGCTGACCAGGGGCGGCAGCTTCGTGGCCACCTATCGCGAGCAGGAGAAGGTGGCGCGCGGCACGGACCGCTTCCTTCCGGTGCGCAGCACCGAGGACCGCATCCTCACCTGTTTCCTGGAGTACGTGGACGAGCACACCCTGCTCGTCCACGACCTGCTGCACACCCGTGACGGCGCGGGCTGGCGGCTGGAGACCAGTGCGTACCCCAAGCTGCGGCTGTCGGCGGGCTGGCTGGACGCGCAGTGCGCCGAGGCCGGTCTGCGGGTCGTCCACCACGAAACCGGCCCGCGCGGGATGCGCGTCCTGCACGCCGTACGGCCCTGAGCCGAGGCCACCGGCGGAGGCCACCCGGGCGGCGGCTCCCCGCTCGCGCCCGTGGCAGGCCGCCGCTCTACTGAGGGCTACATGCCCAGCGGACCAGCGGCCCACGAGGAGGAGCCCACATGAGCGGGCAGTTTCCCCCTGAGTCACCCGAGGCCACCGCGGTCGGCGAGGCTCCCGACGCCGTCGATCCCCGTGGGCTGCTCAAGCACTTGGCGCCGGTTCAGGTGCCGGTGCCCGCGGGGAGTTCGGCGCGGTGGGACGGCGGGCGCCGAGGGGCCGGCCCGCGGGCGCGGCTGCTGCCGCCGGGCGCTGCGCTGGTGGCCGGGCTGCTGCTGTTCGCCGTCACCTCGTACCTGGTGTTCTGGGCGGGTGCGGGCTTTGTCGACCGGCCGGTGCTGAGGGAGGCGGTCCAGCACCGGTCGGCCGCACTGAACGGGCCGGTCGCGTACGTCTCGCGCCTCCCGGAGCTCCTCCCGCTTCTGGTCGCGGTGGTGCCGGCGCTGTGGCTGTCCTGGCGGGACAGATCCTGGCGGCCGTCGGTACTGATCGCCGGTACGGGGACGCTGGCCGTCGCGGCGGCGACGGTCGCCAAGGACGTGGCGGACCGCGCCCGGCCGCCCGCGAAGCTGTGGGCGGTCCAGGAGAGCGGCTCCTGCTACCCGTCCCGGCACACGGTGATCGCCACCGCCGTGCTGCTGATCCTCGCCTACGTCCTGGCCACCCGGACCGCCTCCCGCGCGGCGCGGCTGCTGGCGTGGAGCGGCGCTGTGGTGCTGAGCCTGCTGGCCGGGGCCTGCCGCGTCTATCTCGGCGTGCACTGGCCGACGGATGTGATCGCGGGCCTGGCCCTGGGCGCCGCCGTCGCGCTGCTGGCCGTCATGGCGGACACGCTCGGCGCCCGGCACCGCTCCCCGGGCTGAGGCCGGTGTGTCCCGTACGTCACGGGGCACCCCGCCCGTGACGTACGACGGACGCCACGGGAGCGGGAGGGCACCGATGGAGACGCACCGGGGAGCGAGCGGAAGCACGGCATCGGGGGCCGAGGGGATACACGCCGCCGTCGCCCGGACCCTCGGCGGCTGGGACCGCGCGCTCTTCCGCAGCGTCGCCCTGCGCCACTGGCCGCGTGGCGAGGGGGCGCTGCCCCGGCTGAGCCGCTCCGCCGACCACAGCAAGCTGTGGCTGGGCACCGCCGCGGCCATCGTGCTCTCCGGGGTGGGCGGGCCCCGCGCCCGGCGGGGTGCGCTGCGCGGGCTGGCCTCGATCGCGGTGACCTCGGCGGTGGTCAACACCGTCGGCAAGGGCGCGTTCGGGCGCACCCGGCCCGTGCTGGACGACGTGCCGGTGATACGGCGGCTCAAGCGGCTGCCGACCAGCACCTCCTTCCCGTCCGGGCACTCCGCCTCGGCCGCCGCCTTCGCCACAGCGGTGGCGCTGGAGTCGCGCGGCTGGGGCGCGGCGGTGGCGCCGGTCGCCGCCTCGGTCGCGTTCTCGCGCGTCTACACCGGCGTCCACTACCCGAGCGATGTGCTGGTGGGCGCGGCGCTCGGCACCGCTGCCGCCTTCGGGGTACGTGCCGTGCTGGACGTGCGGCGCCAACTGCCGCCCGCACAGCCCCTGGTCGCGGCGCCCGCGCTGCCGGAGGGGCGCGGGGTGTCCGTGGTGGTCAACCCCGGCTCGGGCTCGGCCGCGGCGGCGCGGGAGATCGCCGAGGCGCTGCCCGCGGCCCGGGTGGTGCACTGGGACCCGGACGCGGGCCCGCTGGACGAGCTGCTCGGCGAGGAGGCGCGGCGCGCGGCCGGGGAGGGCGGGGCGCTGGGGGTCTTCGGCGGCGACGGCACGGTGAGCGCGGCGGCGCGCGCCGCGCTCGCGCACAGGGTGCCGCTCGCCGTGCTGCCCGGCGGCACCCACAACCACCTCGCGCTGGATCTGGGCATCGGCCGCTGCGCCGATCTGACCGCCGCCCTCGCCTCCGGCCACGCCATCGCCGTCGACCTGGCCCGCTTCGCGCCGCCACGCGGCAGGGGACGCGCCGGGGAGCCGGCTGCCGGGGCCGGCTCCTACGAACCCGGCTACTTCGTCAACACCTTCAGCCTGGGCGCCTACGGCGACCTGGTGGAGGTCCGCGACCGCTGGCGCGACCGGATCGGTCCGTGGGCGGCCGGGCTGGTCGCCGCGGTGCATGTGCTGCGCCACTCACGCCCGTTCGAGGTGCGGGTCAACGGGCGACTGCGGTCGCTGTGGCTGCTGTTCGTCGGCAACTGCTCGTACCACACGGTCGGCGGCGGGCCCGGCGGGGCGCGGCGCTTCAATCTCGCCGACGGCATGCTGGACATCCACCTGGTACGGGCGGGCCGCTGGGCCCGCACCCGCCTGGTCGCCTCGGCGCTGGCCGGCGTACTGCACCGCTCACCGGTGCACGCGGCGGCGCGTGGCCGGCGGCTGCACCTCGCCGGGATTCCGGAGGGCACGCTGTGCTCGTACGACGGCGAGACGGCGCCCGCAGCGCCGGCCCTGCTCATCGACAAGTCCGCGGCGCCGCTGACGGTCTACCGGCCGCTCCCGGCCTGGCTGCACGGATCGGCGCTGCCGGACGGCTGACCGGGCCGGGCGCCCTGACGCTTGCTCACACCGCGGCCCGGCTCCACGGCGGCAGGGCCAGCAGCCCGGCCACCCGGCTGCGGACGCCGCGCACCTGGGGGCCTTCGACGAAGTGGGTCCTGCTCTGCTTCGAGCGCTGATCCGCGTGTCTTCGGTACCGCAACGTGGGGTCCGGGAGCAGCACCCCGGGTGTCGCGGCGGAGGCCGCCATCAACAGCGCGGTGTCCTCCATGCCTTCGGCCGCCTGCCAGCCGCCGAGCACGGTCACCAGGTCGCGGAGGTACATCGCGCACGCCGGGGGCACGGGAAGGCGGTAGGTGTCCTCGGTGGTGACCCAGTGCGCGGCGAGCGCGCCGCGTTCGAGCAGGCCGGGTGCCAACGGGACGGGCACCTCCAGGAGTTGGCCGTCCGGCAGCAGGTCCCTGGCCCGGCCCACGGAGAAGCCGGTACCGGGGTGCTCGGCGAGCGCGGTGACGAGCAGGCTCAGCGCTTCCGGTTCCAGTTCGTCGTCGGCGTCCGCCGTCTGGACGCAGCGGGCCGCCCCCCGGTGGAGAGCGAGGTTGCGGACGGTCGCCGGGCCCAGGGCCGCGCCGCCGTGCGCGTTGACGCGTACCCGGGGATCCAGCGCGGCGCCGCACCCCGTCAGGGCTTCGGTGACCTCGTCGGCGTCCCCGTCGACCTCGACCCACCAGGTCCAGCTGGGGTGCGTCTGTTCGCGGAGCGACTTCCACAGGTTGGGGAGAAAGCGGGCGTACGCGGCGTGTACAGCGGTGACCACATCGACATCAACCCTGTCCGCTCGCGGCATCCGGTTCCGTATCGGTCCATCGCCGTACATGCGCCCCACAATACGGGAACAGTTGTACGGGGGATCAGTTCCGGAAGAGGGTGCCCCCTGGGGGCCGTTGCGGTCTGCGGGTCAGTTGTGGTTGCGCGCGCAGTTCCCCGCGCCCCTGACGGGGCACGTCTCCATTGCTGCCCGCTGCGCTTGGGCAGTCTGCTCCCCCAAGCTCTTCGAGCAGGGGGCACCCCCAGGGCGCAGGGTGGGCAAGCGCAGCCCCCGCACCGGGTACGCGCATGCCTAACGCGCCGCCCAGGGCACCCGGCACACATGCGGCCCACTACCCTCCGGGCACAGCCCGCGGAGGATGCCCTTGCGCAGCGCGCGCCAGACCCGCAGCGAGCACTTCACCCGCACCGCCACCTCGGCCGGCCGCCGCGCTCCCGGGTCCTCACCCGGGTGTTCGACCGCCCACTGCTCCCGCAGATCGCCGTACATCTCCTCGGCGGTGACCCCACCGCCGAGCTCCCCGGTCCTCACCCACAGACCAGCCGGCGCCGCACACCGGCCCGCCAGCTCGCGCCGGATGACGTCCTGGACGAACTCCAGGCCCTCGTCATCGGCGTACACCCCGAACCGCAACCATCGCATGGCGCCACGCTACCCGGCCCCAAACGTCTGACGAGGGCTCAGGGGAGGTCCAGCTCGGCCCAGATGATCTTTCCGGAGGGCGTGTAGCGGGTGCCCCACCGCTCGGCCAGCTGGGCGACGAGGAAGAGGCCGCGCCCGCCCTCGTCCAACTCGGCCGCGTACCGCAGATGCGGCGAGGTGCTGCTGGCGTCGTAGACCTCGCAGAAGAGGCTGTGGTCGTGGATCAGCCGGACCCGCAGGGGCGGCGTGCCGTAGCGGACGGCGTTGGTGACCAGTTCGCTGAGCAGCAGCTCGGCGGTGAACGCGACCTCCTCCAGCCCCCACTCCGCGAGCTGTTCGGTGACCGCGGTGCGGATCTGCCCCACCTCACTCGGGTCGGCCTCGATGTCCCACTGCGCGACCTGGTCGTCCCGGAACATCCGGGTGCGGGCCACCAGCAGGGCCACGTCGTCGGCGGGGTGCGCGGGCAGCACCGTCCTGAGGATCTCGGTGCAGGTCTGTTCGGCGGTCGGGCCGCTGCCGGCGAGTGCCCTGCGCAGCAGCCCGAGCCCGGCGTCGACGTCCCGTCCGCGGTCCTCGACGAGCCCGTTGGTGTACAGCACCAGACGACTGCCCTCGGGCAGCTGCCGGTCGACCGCCTCGAACCGCAGACCCCCCACGCCGAGCGGCGGTCCCGGCGGCAGGTCCAGGTACTCCACCGCACCGTCCGGGGTGACCAGCGCGGGCGGCAGATGCCCGGCGCGGGCCAGCGTGCAGCCGCCGCCGACCGGGTCGTAGATCGCGTACAGGCAGGTGGCCCCGGCGACGGGCGTCCGGTCGCGGCCGGTCTCCTCCTGGTCGATACGGGTGACCAACTCATCCACCCGGGCCAGCAGTTCGTCCGGCGGCAGGTCCAGGTCGGAGAGGGTGTGGATGGCCGCACGCAGCCGGCCCATGGTGGCGGTGGCCTGGAGGCCGTGTCCCACCACGTCCCCCACCACCAGCGCGACGCGGAAACCCGTCAGCGGGAGCACGTCGAACCAGTCCCCGCCCACCAGTGCCTGCGCCGGCAGATACCGGTGCGCCACCTCCAGCGCGTCGTGGGTGACGTGGGTGCCGGGAAGCAGGTTCTCCTGGAGCGTCACCGCCGTGGCGTGCTCCCGGGTGTACCGGCGGGCGTTGTCCACGCCCAGGGCCGCCCGGGCCACGAGCTCCTGGGCGAGGGAGAGGTCCTCGTCCCCGAACGGTTCGGAGTCGCCGGCCCGCCAGAAGTTGACCATGCCCATCGACACCCCGCGGGCCCGCAGCGGTACGAGGATCAGCGAGTGGATCCCGTAGTCGATGATGCGGGCCGCCTGGTCCTGGTCCCCCACCCGCCAGGACTGCGAGGCGGTGCGCAGATCCGCCATCAGCATGGCCGGCGCCCCGCCGAGCACCGCGGCCTGCGGTGTGGTGGGCGGGAGGGTGAGTTCGGTCCCCACCCGGTAGAGGGGGTGGTCGTCGCGGATGCCTTGCACAGCGGTCCTGCGCACCGGCACCAGCCCGTGCACCAGCCCCGGTTCCTCGCCCCGCAGCACGGGCTCGGCCAGATCGACGGTGGCGAAGTCGGCGAGCCGGGGCACCACCACCCGCACCAGCTCCTCCGCCGTGCGGGTCACATCCAGGGTGGTGGCGATGTCCGCGGCAGCGTCGTACAGCAGCTTCAGCCGCTTCCGCGCGGCCTCGGCCTTGCCGGTCAGCACCCGCAGCTCGGTGGAGTCGCGCAGCGTCGCCACGGTCCCGGCCGCTGCGCCGGACTCGTCGGCGCGACGCTGGTTGACGGCGAGCAGCCGGTTGCCGACGGTGATCACCTGGTCGGTCGCCTCGCGCCCCGAGGCCAGCAGCTCCGCGCTGCGGGCGGGCAGGCCCAGTTCGTCCACCCGTTTGCCCTCGGCGTCGGCGGGCAGCTCCAGCAGCCGGCGGGCCTCGTCGTTGGCCAGCGTCAGCCGCCGGTCGTCGTCCACCAGCAGGACGCCTTCCCGCACGGAGTGCAGCACCGCGTCATGGTGCTGGTACTGACGTGCGATCTCGGCCGGGTCGAGCCCCAGCGTCTGGCGGCGCAGCCGGCGGGCCAGCAGGGCCGAACCGAGGGTGCCGATCGCCAGTGCCAGCAGCGCCAGCCCCACCAGCGTCGGGATCTGGCGGGACGCCTCCGTGCTGATCTGCCGCAGCAGCACGCCCACCGCGACCAGCGCCACCACCCGGCCGTTGTCCTTGATCGGCGCCACGGCCCGCACGGACTCGCCCAGCGTTCCGGTGTACGTCTCGGTGAACGCCCTGCCGTGCTGCGCGGGGGCGATGTTGCCGACGAAGTGCCGTCCGATCTGGGCGGGGTTCGGATGTGTGAAGCGGATCCCCTTGGGGCTCATGAACACCACGAAGCTGGCTCCGGTGTCCCGCTGGACATCCCTCGCCACCGGCCGCAGCTCCCGGGTGGGATCCGGGGACTGTACGGCGCTGATCACGCTGGGCGTCCGGGCGAGCGTCCGGCTGATCGCGAGCATCTTGCTCCGGCTCTCCGCGTTCGCGGCGCGCAACGAGAACCCGATGCTCACCGCGGCCCCGATACCGACGACGAGCACCAGAACCCCCACCTGGAACAGCAGCATCTGCCCCGCCAGGCGCCATCCACCCCGCGCAAGGACAGGTCTCATGTCGTCACACTCTCGCTCGCCCGAACAGGACTCTACGGCTCATATCCGTCCCATCCGAAACATCACCGACATGGACACGCGCGAACAGCCCCATTGCCCGAACCATCCCGGCGAGCGCCCCGCCCGGAGACCCGGGACGAGGCGCACCGGCGGCGCGGGCCGGAACGGCAAGCGGGTGGGCCGCCTGCGTGGAACAGGCGGCCCACCCGGGCCCAGGAAAGGAAGGCGGGCCGTCACCCCGCCAGGGCGCTCAGCCGCCCTGGCCGCCGCCACTCTCCTGGCCGCCCTTCCGACCGGTTTCGGAGGCCCGCTGCGGGTCGTTCGCGAAATTGCCCCCGCTCTCCTGGCCGCCCTTCTGACCGGCCTCGGAAGCACGCTGCGGGTCGTTGGCGAAGTTGCCGCCGCTCTCGTGACCGCCCCTCTGGCCGGCCTCGGAAGCACGCTGCCGGTCGTTGGCGAAGTTGCCGGGGTTCTCAGCCATGGCGGAGTCCTCCTCACAGTGGGGGATGCGATCTTTCCGGGGCAGCGGGGTACCCGATGAACCGGGCTGAAACAGACCAACCGGAGAAATTGCCGTGCGCCCGAGGTCGCCCCCGGCCCCTGCCGGGTGTACCCGCGAACACCTCTTGCGGCCGAGCCGCATTCAACAGCGCAGCAGGCTGTTGGCCGCCCCCGCCATCGGTTTGACGATCTCGTTGGGCTTGACCAGCGCCCGCCCCTGCCCCTCGACGGCTCCCCCGTCCTCCGCCGCTTCGCTCTCCGCGAGGTACGTACGCCACGAGCCGAGCCCCACCACGATGCCGGCCACGAGCGCGAGGGCGGCCAGCACGTCGGATGCCCGAACGCCGGCCCGCCGTATCCCACCCGGCTGTCCGCGGCCCGTACCTCCGGCACGGCCACCGTGGCGGACCCGCCACCTCCGCTGCGTGGCCTCGTTCCCCTGCTCGCCCACTGTTGTCACCCGCCCTCGTCCCTGCTGCTCGCCGGTCGGCCCACGTCCACGCCGCCACCGGCCCGTCCCAGGGTGTGATGCGCCCCTTGGGCCGAAAGTTCACAACTCCGGAGCTGGACGGCGCGCTCCGCAGGTGATCGCGCCGTCCCGGGGCGCGCTCAGGCCAGCCCGTCCCAGCCCCAGCGCGGGGTCGGTCCGGGCTCGCCGAGGTCCTCGTCGACCGGTCCGGCCGAGACATCGCGGGCGATCTTGGTGCCCCAGTCGAAGTACTCCATGACCTGGCCGCGGAGCAGTTCGTCGTCCGGCAGTTCTTTCTCGACGGCGACGGCCATCAACTCCACCCAGCGCGCCCGCTGTTCCTCCGTGATGGAAAGCCCCAGATGGGCACGGAGCAGGGCTTGATGGCCGCCCAGCTCGGCGGTGAACCGCGCCGGGCCACCGAAGACCTCGCCGAGCCAGACGGCCACGTGCTCGATGTGCGTACGGGTGAAGTCGGCGAAGACGGGGGCGAGCAGCGGATCGGCCAGCACGCCGTCGTAGAAGGTGTTGCTCAGGCGGCGGAGGGCGTCGATGCCGCCGACGGCTTCGTACAGGGTCTCGGGGCGCTCGCTCACGCCACGCCTCCGTCCGCGGCCACCACGGCGGTCCTGCTGTAGTGCTTCATCTCCTCGATGTCGCCGATGTAGGGGCGGATCGCCTCAAGGAACGGGGGAAACTGCGGGCCGCCGCGGAAACCCTGCTCGTGGTCCTCGACCGAGGTCCACTCGATGCGCAGGATGGAGCGGTCCGGCTCCTCCACGCCGTGGGACAGCTCGTATCCGAGGCACTGCGGAGCGAGGTCCAGCTGCAAGGCCGCGGCTGCGTACGCCTTCTCGAAGTCGGCTCTGCGTTCGGCCTCGGCGATGCGGTATCTGATGTACTCCACGATCACGTCGTCCTCCAAAAGGGTCGCCCATCAAACGGTGGTGGCTGCCAGAGTCCACCGCGGCGGTCGCCCGGTCCAACGCTTTCGCAGGCGGCGCAACCCAACTCGGCAAGCCCGCAACTCCGTTCGTGAACTTTTCCGCTGAGCCGGCCATCGGACCGGGTACGGCACGGCACAATCGAGCAGACGCTCGGCACTTCGCAGCCGGCGTCCGTACACGAGGGAAGAGCGGCGAGTGACGGTAGTGAGGCAACAGCAGGAGCACGCGGCGCGGGCCACCGCGCGGCCGGAGGAGACCGGGCCGGGCCGACGGCGCGCCGAAAGGAGCACACGCCTCGCCGCGGTCGTTGCGACGGGGCTGGCGGCGGCCCTGCTGACCGGATGCGGCGGCGAGGGGTCGGAGACCTCGCCGCCCAAGAAGGTGGCCGGGGAAGCCGCGCCCGCACCCGCCGACTCCCCCGGAGCCTCTTCGACGAAGAAGAGCCCCTCCCCTTCGTCGTCCTCGGGCTCCGGCGGCGAGGACGCCGAGGACGACGGGGCGCAGCCCGGTTCGTCGGAGACCGGCGGCGCGAGCTCCTCCGGGGGCGAGGCGGACTCGGGCGCCAACGGAGGGTCCGGCCCCGGGGGGCCCGGCGTCGGCCCCTGCAAGACCTCGGGACTCGCGTTCAGCACCGCGCACGGCATGGCCGAGGGAAGCCTCCTGGTGCACCTCAGGAACACCGGCTCCACCACCTGCACCCTCCAGGGCTTCCCTGGAGTCGACCTCACCGGCAAGGACGGTTCCCTCCACGCCGGCCGCAACAACGCAGCGCCCCCGACGGTCAGCCTCTCGCCCAGCGAGGAGACCCGCTTCACCCTCAACTACCCCGTCAACGACACCGGCGGCAGCGGCGTGACCATGACCGGCCTCGTGGTCACCCCGCCCAACGAGACCCAGTCCAAGACCCTCCCCGTCCGCATCAACCTGCCCGTCACCGACGGCACTTCCTCCTCGATCACGGTCTCCCCCGTCGGCGCCGGCAAGTGACCACCCCGCGGGCGAGTGACCAGCCCGCGGGCGGCGGAGAACCCCAACAGGGCGGCGCGCTCCGACACGG
>NZ_JADKMA010000197.1 GCF_017676365.1 Streptomyces oryzae | reverse complement strand
GTGGAAGAGGGGGGCCAGCCAGCGCAGGTAGTAGAAGAGGGAGGCGACGGTGTTGGCGACGGCCAGCGCTGCGAGCCAGGTGTAGCCGCCGTCGACGGCGGCGGTGAAGACTTCGAGTTTGCCGAGGAAGACGCCGGTCGGCGGGGTGCCGACCAGGCCCAGCAGGCAGACGAGCAGGACGGCGGCCAGGCCGGGGCGGTGACGGGCCAGCCCGCGGTAGTCCCGCACCGTGCGGGCTTCCGGCAGGGCGGTGACGACGGCGAAGGCGCCGAGGTTGGTCAGCGCGTAGGCGGCCAGGTAGAAGAGCAGTCCCCGCTGGGCGAGGTCGCTGCGGGTGGCGACGGCGAGGGCCATCAGCAGATAGCCGACCTGGCTGATGGTGGAGTAGGCGAGCAGCCGCTTGACGCCGGTCTGGAGGAACGCGGCGAGGTTGCCCCAGGTCATGGAGACCGCCGCGAGGACGGCAAGCAGCAGCGGCCAGTTGACGTCGCTCAGCGGCAGGGCCTGGTGCAGCAGGCGGTAACCCGCGAGCAGCCCGCCGATCTTGGGCAGGGTGGTGACGTAGGCGGCGACCGGCGCGGTGGCGCCCTCGGTGACGTCGGGCACCCAGAAGTGCGCGGGCACGGCACCGGTCTTGAAGAGCAGTCCGGCCAGTACGGCGACGAGCCCGACGGCGACCAGCCCGTAGGCGGCGCCGGGCAGCGCCGGGCGCAGCGCTGCGTACCGCGTGGCGTGCCCCGCGCCGTACAGCAGCGCGACTCCGGCGAGCATCGTGGTGCCCAGCAAGGCGCCGAACAGGTAGTACTTCAGGGCGGCTTCGGTGCCCGCGGCGTCCTTGGCGAACGCCGCGAGGGCGTAGGCGGGGATGCTGGCGAGCAGATAGCCCGCGAACAGCGTCAGCAGGTCGGTGGCGCCGACCATGGCCAGGGTGCCGGCGCCGGTCAGCAGCAGCAGGACGTAGTACTCGGTCTCGCGCTTGTGGCCGCGTACCGGCTCGGCGGACAGGGCGACGATCAGCAGCAGCGCGGCCAGGACGGTCAGCCGGCCGGCGTCGGTGACGGTGTCGACGGCGAAGGCGCCGGAGAACACGGTCTGTTGGCTGCCGGTTGCCATGGTGATCGCGTCACCGGTCAGACCGGTGACGCAGGCCGCGGCGGCCAGTACGGCGACGGGCCACTGCCGGCGGCGCGGCAGCCAACTCCCGGCGAGCAGACCGCAGACCGCGGCGGTGACCAGCGCGGTCTCGGGGATGAGCGCGGCGACGTTCTCGTTCATCGGGCCACCAGGTCCGTCACCGTGCGGCCGGCCGGTTCGATCACGTCCAGCAGGAACCGGGGCGCGACGCCGATGACCAGGGCGAGGCCGAGCAGCGGGACGGTGGCCGCCGTCTCGGTGGCGTCCAGGTCGGTGACGCCGGCGACCTGGATTCCGGCGGGCAGCCGGGGCGGGCCGAGGAAGATGGCGCGGAAGGCCCGCAGGAAGAGGGCGGCGGTGATGAGGATGCCCAGCAGCGCGACGGCGGTCGCCGTGGCCTGGGAGGCGAGGCTGCCGGTGAAGATCTGGAACTCGGCGATGAAGCCTGAGAAGCCGGGGATGCCGAGGCCGGCGAACGCGGCGACGCCGGTCGCGGCGGCGAACCGCGGGGTGTGCGCGGCCAGTCCGGAGTACGCGTCGATCCGGTATGTGCTGCCCCGGTCGTACAGCACGCCGGTGAGCAGGAACAGGGCGCCGGTGAGCAGGCCGTGGCTGACCATCTGGACGACGGCTCCGGTGACGGCGAGGGAACGCGCCTGGGTGTCGGTGCCGGCGAGGGTTCCGGCGGCGCCGACGGCGAGCACGACGTACCCCATGTGGTTGACCGAGGTGTAGGCGACCAGGCGTTTGAAGTCGGTCTGCGCCAGCGCGACCAGCGCCCCGTACACCACCGAGACGACGCCGACGACAACGAACACCAGCGCGTACCGGCGCCAGCTGCCCGGCAGCAGCGGCATCGCGATCCGGACGAACCCGTAGGTGCCCATCTTCAGCAGCACCCCGGCCAGGATCGCGGAGCCCGCGGCGGGCGCTTCGGTGTGGGCCGGCGGCAGCCAGGTGTGCAGCGGCACGGTCGGGGTCTTGACGGCCAGCCCGGCGCCGAGCGCGAGCAGCACAAGGCCCGCGTACAGCCCGTGCCCGGCCAGCGGGTTGCTGCGGGTCAGTCGCACCAGGTCGAAGGTGTGCGGGTCGGCCGCCAGGTAGAGGCCGATGAAGCCGAGCAGCAGGGCGAGGGAGCCGAGGAAGGTGTACAGGAAGAACTTCAGCGCAGCGGCGCGGGCGCGTTCGCCGTGTCCCCAGCCCGCGATGACGAAGTACATGCCGACGATGGACAGATCGAAGAAGACGAAGAACAGGATCAGATCCAGGGCGACGAACACGCCGGTGCTGACGGTCTGGAGGAACAGGAACAGACAGGCGAGGGCGCGCACCCGGTGCGTCTCGCGCAGCGAGTAGAGCGCCGTCGCCAGGAACAGTACGCAGACCATCGCGACCAACGGCAGCGACAGCCCGTCCACCCCGACGTGGTAGCCCACACCCGCGCTGGGCATCCAGCGCACCTGCTGCTCGTACTGCATGCCGCCGGCACCGGCGTGCTGTGCGTCGAAACCGGCCCACAGAGCGACAACGAGAGCCAGGTCGGCGGCGGCCGTGCCGATCCACACCCACAGGCAGGCCCGGTCGGGGACGGTGCGCGGCAGCAGGGCGAGCGCGGCGCAGGCCAGCAGGGGCAGGAAGGTGACGACGGTCAGCACGAGTGGGTTACCTCACCAACAGCACGATCAGGGTCAGCAGCGCGAAGCCGACGACGGCTTGGGCGTAGTACTGGTGCAGCAGCCCGGTCTGCGGGCGGCGGGCCAAGGAGCCGAGCCGGCGGGCGCCCGCGGCCACAGCACGCACGGCGGCGTCGAGCCCGCCGTCGTCCACGCGCCCCGCCAGCCGGGCCAGCGCGTACCCGCCGTGCGCGAGCTGCCGGACGGCGCCGTCCACGACCTTGTCGTCGAAGACGGCCAGCGCACGGGCCAGCGCCAGCACGGGCCGTACGAACAGGGCGTGTGCGGCCCGTTCGAGGTGCAGCCAGTCCTGGGCCCACCGGGTGGTGACGGTGACGCGCGGGGCGCGCGGCAGCCACCACCACGCGGCGCCCGCCGCTGCGAGGGCGACGGCTGCGGAGAGGCCCGCCTCCCAGGGGTGGGGCGACGGTTCGCCGCCCGCACCGAGGAGAGCACGCAGCCACCCGGCGGGCCCGGGCAGCGCCAGTACGCCGAGCACGGCCGAGGCGGCGGCGAGCACCCACAGCGGCAGCCAGGCGGAACGGGGCATGTGCCGGGGGCTGTGCCGGCCGGTGGCGTAGCCGGTCTCGTGCCGGGGGGTCGCGTCCGGCGGCTGCGAACGGGTGACATACCACAGAGCCTTGACGCTGTAGACCGCGGCGATGGCGCCCGCGGCCAGGCCGGCCGCGTACAGCGCGTGGCTGTCGGCGCGGGCGGCGCTGAGCACTTCGTCCTTGGCCGCCCACAGGGACAGCGGCGGCAGTCCCGCGAGCGTCAGTGCGCCCGCCGTGAAGGCCGCGCCCACCAGTGGGTAGCCGCGTGCCGCGCCCTTGAGTGCGGGCAGTTGCTGGGTGCCCAGGGCGGTCAGCCAGGCGCCTGCGGCCAGGAAGAGGCCGGACTTCACGGCGGCGTGCGCGACCAGTTGCGCTGTTCCGGCGGCCACGCCGCCCCGGGTGCCCGCGGCGAGCACCATGAAGCCCAGCTGTGCGGAGGTGGAGGCGGCCAGCAGCTGTTTGACGTCGCGCTGGGCGACTGCCACGACGCCGAGCGCCAGCGCGGTGACGGCACCGGTCCAGGCGACAAGCGGGCCCGCCCAGCCGGTTGCGTTCAGCAGCGGATGCGCCCGCAGCAGCAGATAGGCACCGGCGGCGACCATGGCGGCCGAGTGCAGCAGCGCGGAGACCGGGCTCGGGCCCTCCATCGCGCGGGACAGCCAGAAGGAGAAGGGCAGTTGCGCCGACTTTCCCAGCGCCGCCACCACGACGCCGGCGCTCACCACGTGCAGCCACGGCCCGCCGGTGCCCGGCAGCGCGTCCAGCCGCAGGGAGCCGACGCCGCCCGCCATGGCGGCGCCTGCGGCGAGGTACAGGCCGAGATCGGCGGTGCGGGTGGTCAGGAACGCGGTGTCCGCAGCGCGGGCGCGGCGCGGCTGCCGCCACCAGTAGCCGATCAGGGCCCAACTGGTGGCGCCCATCAGCTCCCAGGCCATCAGCAGCAGCGGCAGCGTGGTCGCGGTGACGGTGACCAGCATGGCGCCCGCGAACAGCAGCATCATCCCGTGGAACCGCCCGGTGTCCTCGCCCCGGCCCGGCTCCCCCGCCGCGAAGGCGAGCACCGCTGTGGTGACGGCGGCGATGGTGACCACCATGACCGCGGACAGGCCGTCCACCTCCAGCCCCGCCCGTACGCCGGCGAACAGCGGGGCACTCACGTGCGGCCGGGTGAGCGCGACGGCGACGGCCAGCGCGAGGGTGGCCACAGCCACGGTCAGCGCGGAACAGCGCCCCGAAGGGGCGCGGGGAACTGCGCGCGAAACCACAGCCCCTCGGCAGACGGCAGACGGCGGACCGGGGCATCCCCTCTCCCACACGGCGCTCACAGCCAACAGCGCCCCCGCACCCAGCGGAAGAGCCACCAACGCCCACAGCAGCGCGCCGGTCATCCTTTCAAGTCCTCGGCCATATCGGTCATATCGACCTGACGGGCGCGGTAGATGGCGGTGGTGACGGCGAAGCCCATGGCCATCTCCACCGCCATCGCCACCACGGCCCCGACGATGACGACCTGCCCGTCGGCCGCCGGGGCGAGGAAGTGCCAGAACGCGGCGGCGGCGACGATGATCCCGCCGATCATCAGCTCGATCCCCATCATGATCATGACGATGGACTGCTGGGACAGCGCTCCGAACAGTCCGATGGAGAACAGCCCGGCGGCCAGCACCAGTACGAGTTCGAAGGTCACCGCCCCACCCCTCCCCCGGCCGGGTCCCGGGCCTGCCGTCGGCCGAGGTCGTCGCCGAAGCGGTCGTACCGCCCGCGGTGGGTGGCCAGCACGGTGGCGCCGACCATGGTGGCCAGCAGCGCGAAACCGAGCACGAGCATCGTCAGCATCTGCGTGCCCATCAGCGCCTTGCCGAGCTGGAAGGTGGTGTCGGGCGGCGGCGGGCCCGTCCTGGCGGGCCACGGCGTCAGAAGGACCGCCGCGACCAGCGCCGCGAACACCGCGCCGCTGACCAGGAGCGAGCCGCGCTTGTTGTGCAGCATCGACATCGGCATCAGACCGGCCGGGTTCATCATGTACGCGATCATGAAGACCGCCATGATGACCATCTCCATCACCATCATCAGCACGATGGCCACACCCAGGTACGGCAGCCCGAGCACCGTCACCACCCCGCCGACGCAGCACAGGGAGCCCAGCAGCGCGAAGGTGACCCGGGCCATCGAGTCGCAGGTGAAGACCAGCACGCCACCGGCCAGCGCGAGCACCCCCAGCCCAGCCAGCAGCGCCAACCGCACCGTGTCCACAGTCGTTCCTCCCTCGTCGTGTGGCGTCAGCGGTCCAGTACGACCAGCGCGGGCACCAGCGCCTGCGCGATGGTCAGCGGTACGAGGACGACCCAGGCGAACTCCGCGTACCGGTCGGCGCGGAGCACCGGCAGCCGCCGCAGCGACCACACCAGCACGGCGAGCACCAGCAGCGTCTTGAGCGCCGACCAGGCCCAGCCGGGCACTCCTGGACCCGCGGCACCGCCCAGGAACAGCGGAACCGCCATCGCGGCACCGGAGGTGAGCCACAGCCACCTCCCGGCCTGCAACAGCAACCGGTCGACGCCCGCCGTCTCACCGAGCACGCCTGCCGCGGTGTCCCGGCCCGCGGGATAGCCGAACGGCCCGAGGAAGGCGAACGCCAGCACTCCCGCCAGGTAGCCGGCGAAGGCGACCGGCATCCACACCGCGAACCACAGCCCCTGCTGGGCCTCCGCGATATCGCCCACCCCAAGCGACTGCGCCGCGGTGGCGGGTGAGATCAGCGCGAACATCAGCGGCAGTTCGTAGGCCAGCCCCTGGGCGACGAAGCGGTAGCCGCCGATAAGGGAGAACGCCGCGTTCGGACCCCAGCCGGCCAGCCACAGCCCCGCCCAGGTCAGCACCTCCATGGCGTTGAACCAGACCACCCCGACGGACAGGTCGGCGACCGCCCGGTGCCCGAACGGAATCACCAGCACCGACAGCACCGCCGCCACCGGTACCGTCACCACGCCCAGCCGCCACAGCAGCCGGTCCGCCTTCGGCAGCGTGCGCGGCTGTTGGGCCAGCAGCCGCGCCACCTCCAGCAGCGGAACCGCCGCCACCGCGGCTCGGGCCGGGCGGCCGGCGTACCGCGCGGCCAGCATCGCGTCCCCCGCGACCGCCAGCACCGCCCCGGCCAGCAGCAGCGCGGGCGCCACCAGCACCGGCCACCAGCCGGCCGCCTCAACCACGCGAGGCCACCTCCCGTGCCGCTGCCGCCAGTTCGTCCGGGTCGGGGTCGAGGCTGGCCACGATCAGCCGGGCCGCCGCCAGCTCGGCGCCCTCCAACAGGCCCGGCAGCACCCGCAGCAGCGCTTCCGACGGCGGCTGTCCCGCGTCGCCCCGGCCGCGCGGGCCCTCGTCGTACGCGGCGTCCAGCGGCGCGGGGTCCGCCAGCCGCTCCACGTCCCGTACGACGGCGGCCAGCCAGGTGCGGTAGCGGGCTGCGACATCTCCGCCGGCCCGTGCGGCAGGCCCGCTCACCCCGGCTGCCCGCGCCTCGTCCGCGCCGAGCACGCCCGTGCCGCGGGTCAGCCAGTGCAGCGTCCGGGAGCGTGCGACCCGGCGTGCGAACCGCCGCACCGCTGGCCGGAGCGCCCCGGTCGCTGCGCCGTCGAGCAGGTCGTCCCGCAGTCGGCGGGCCGTTGTGGCAGCGTGGGCCCACCCCGCGAGCGCCAGCAGCCGGCCCAGACTGTCCAGATGGGCGGCCGCCCGCCGCCGCGCCGCCTCCCCGGCGCCGACCCGCTCCCCCGCCGCAGCCCGCGCCCACGGCTCCGCCCAGAACGGCGCGGTTCCACGAGTGGCGGGCTGCTCCCCCATCTCCGCCTGCTGGATCACATCTCCCTGCAGCGTCAGGCGGACCGTCACCCCCGATGGCCAGTCGGCGAGGAACGGGCCGAGGGAGAGGTGCAGTTGGTCCAGCGACAAGCCGTCCCGGTCCGGCGCCGTCTCCGCCATCGGCAGCCCGCCGGGCGGCTCCGTACCGTCCGAGGGCGGGGCGGAGGCGGGACCAGGGGCCGGGCGGGCGGCCAGTTCGATGCGGCACCGGGCGACGGCGTCGGCGACCGCTTCCGGTGTGCGGGCCTGCGCCCGCGCGCGCGGCGCCGGCATGTGCTGCCAGAGCCGGTCGAGCGCGGGGCGCAGGGCGGGGCAGTCGGGGCCCGCGACGAGGAGGATGCCGGCGTCTGCGGGGGTCGGCGCGAGCGGCAGGCCGTCGAGCCTCAGCTGCCGTTCGGCGGCGAGCCGGGCCGCCGTGCCACCCGGCGTGGCCACCAGCAGGATGTGCGGCCGCGCGGCGGCGGCCCGCAGCAGCGGAGCTGTCAGGTCCATCGCAGCGCACCCTCCCGCCAGGCGTACGCGACACCGGCGACCAGGACGGCGAGGAAGACGAACATCTCCGTCACGGCGCTCGGCCCGACGGCGGAGATGACCCGCGTCCACGGATACATGAACACCATCTCCATGTCGAAGGCGAGAAAGAGCATCGTGATCGTGTACCAGCGCACATGGAACCGGCTGACCGCGTGCTCGGCAGGCTCCAGCCCCGACCCGAACGGCCCAGCCGCCAACGGCTCCGGCGTGCCACGCAGCGTCCTGGCAGCGCCGTACAGCACGCCGACTGCGAGCAGCGCGACGCCCAGCAGCGCCAGGGCCGCGGTGAAGCCGTTCATGCCGTCCTCGCCGCGTACGTAGGCCGTTCGTGCCGTACCGCCATGCCTTTCGCGCCCTTCCTGTCGTGCCGCCGACGCCCCCGCGTACCCCTAGGGGGCATACTCATGCACCCCGTTTCCCACCTCGGCCTCTCAACGGTGCCTGCTACCGGTCCGGCTTCCCCGCATGCCACGCCAGCGCGCCCGCGGTCCGGTCCGCCGTGCGCAGCTGCTTGTCGGGGTCACCTGCCGGTGTTTGACTGCTTGGTTGGCTGCGCAACACCGGTCCGGCTCCCAGCGGGAGGCCCCATGGAGCTCACGCGTAGACATGTGCTGTCCCTCCTGTCCGCTGCCGGGCTGGCAGCGGTGATCCCCTCCACGATTCCGCCGACCGAGGCGTCCGCCGCGCCGGGCAGCGCCCACGGCGGCGGCTCCGGCATCGACCGCCTGCTCGGCAACACCCGTGCCGTCCTCACCGGCACAGCGGAGTCCAACGCGCGCCCCGAGACGGCTGCCAAGCTGGCGGCGGTCGCCGGGGCGGCGCGCGGCCATCTGGCGGACATGGCCGCGGCGGGCGAACACGAACTGTTCCGCGGGCTGCCGCTGGGCAGCAGCGACGCGAACCTCAACACCTCGTTCCGGCGGCTGTACGAGATCGCGCTGGCCGCCCGAACCCCGGGCTTCCCGTCCGACGGCGCGCCGGGCGACGCGGCCACCCGGCGCCGGGTCGTCGAAGGGCTCGTCCGGCTCCATGAGCGCTACTACGGCGACCAGTCACAGGGCTACTACGGCAACTGGTTCAACTGGGAGATCGGCATCTCCACCAGCGTCACGGCCACACTGGTGCTGCTCGCCGAGGATGTCGCCGCGCAGCAGCCCGGGCTGACGCACCGTTATGTCGCGTCCATGGACGCGTATCTGCGCAACGGCAAGGACGGCGACGTCGACCTCGACTCGCGGTTCCACACCGGCGCCAACCTGGCCGACATCACCACCAACCGGATACTGCAAGGCGCCCTGCTGGGCGACGAGGCCCGGATCCGCAAGGCCCTGGAGGACCAGCTCACCGTCTACGCGACGGTCGACCCGTACCAGCTCAGACACGGCGTCACCGACGGGCACTACGCGGACGGGTCGTTCGTCCAGCACGCGTCCGTCGCCTATACCGGCTCCTACGGCAAGGCCCTGCTGACCCGGGTCGTGCAGACCCTCAAATTCCTCGACGGGACCGGTTACGCCAACACCGAGGCGCTGGTACCCGTGGTGCACCGGTGGGTGACGGACGGCTTCGCTCCCGTCATCTTCGAGGGCTGGATGATGGAGATCGTCAAGGGCCGGGCCGTCTCCCGCACGGGCGGCGGATACGCCGACAGTGCGGCGGTCGCCGAGGCCGTCACCGACCTCGCGGCGTACGCGGACGGGGAGCGGGCCACCGCGCTCAAGAGCTACGTCAAGCATCTGGCCACGGCCTCGGCCGCCCCGCCCGACCCGGCGCGCTTCGCCTCACCGCTCACGGTGGTGCGCCACGCCACGATCCTCGCTGACGGCACGGTGCCCGCCGCCGACCTCAACCCGGCGTCCCGCAGCACCGCCTTCAACGCCATGGACAAGACGGTGCACCGGCGCCCCCGGTACGCCTTCGCGCTGGCCCGCAGCTCGGAGCGGATCAGCAAGTACGAGTACATGAACGGGGAGAACCTGATGCCCTGGTTCCAGGGCGACGGTGCCTACTACCTCTACCTCGCCGGTGAGGACCAGCGGGACGCGTTCGGTGTGGACTACTACACCGCCGTACCGCCCTACGGGCTCGCCGGGGTCACGGCACCCGACGAGCGGCGCAGGACCGTCCCCGAGCTGTACGGCAAGCCGTACTACGACAACCCGGACCACCCGCTGCACTTCACGTCCTCGTCCGAGTCGCAGAACACATACGTGTACTTCCCGCGCGGCACCAACCGGCACTCCGGCGGCGCCGTGCTGGGCGCCTACGGCGTGGCCGGGATGGTGCAGTCCGACGATGTCGCCTACGCGGAACGGGACCGGCTGCCCGACGACTTCACCGTCTACCGGAACGCGTGGGCCACCAAGTCGTGGTTCCTGCTGGACGACGAGATCGTGGTGCTGGCGGCCGGCGTCGGGGACCGCTCCGGCCGCGCTGTGACCACCACCGTGGACGCCCGGATCGCCGACCCGGGCCACACCCTGCGGATCAGCGGGGAGCGGGCGGACGGCGGCCGGTTGCCGGACGGCGGCGGTACGGGGCCGCTGCGCTGGCTGCGGTACGCGGACGAGACGCGGGGGACGGCGGTCGGGTATGTGTTCCTCGACTCCCCCGGCGGCGCGGGCCGCCATCCGGTCACCGTCGGACTCGAGACCGTCACGCGCAGTCGGCGGCTCGTGCGGACCGCGAACCCCGACACCCCGGTCACCCGGCAGGTGTTCAGCGCCGCGTTCCGGCAGGAGGCGGGTGCGGGGGCGCGGCGCCATGCCTATGCGCTGGTGCCGCATGCCGGGGAGCGGGAGCTGCGTGCTTACGGCGCTGAGAGTGGGCCGGTCACCGTGCTGGCCAACAGCACCCGTCTGCAGGCGGTGCGGCACGCCGGGCTCGGTCTGGTGGCCGTCAACGCCTTTGGGCGCGGCGAGCAGTCGGTCGCGGGGGTTCGGGTGGACGGTCCCGCCTCGGTTCTCGTCCGCCGCGAGAGGGGATGTCGTGGAAGGGTGACCGTCGCCGCTTCCGACCCCACCATGCGGCGGGACCGGCTCACCGTGCTGTTGCGGGGCAGGGGGCTACGCGCTGTCGGGGCCGCCCCGGACGTACGAGTCAGCCGCGTACCCGGCGGTACGCTGCTCAGCTTCCGCACGCGGCATGCGTATGGGGGCACCCGCACCGTCGCTCTCCGTTAAGCATGTGTGCCCCGCGTGGGGGCTGCGCTTGCCGGCCCTGCTCCCCTAAGCTCTTCGAGCAGAGGTACCCCCACCAGCCACAACGCACCCGCAGCTTAAACGCCGGCTGGTGTGGGGTACCCGGCAAGGTGAGGGAGAGGAGCGAACACGATGAGTGATCAGACACCGACGCCCTCCCAGGCCGAGGGCGAGCGCGACAACGGCTTCGCGGAGACCCGTTCCATGCCGCCCGAGGAACGCCGCAAGGCCGAGCATCCGGACCTCCCGCGCACCACGCCGTCCCAGGCCGAGGGCGAACGCGAAGAGGACGCGGGCTGATCCGCCCGGGTCAGCCCGCGTGCGCCTCACGCAGCCGGTCGGCGCCCAGCCCTGCCTCGATCAGCACGCCGCCCCCCGCACCGCGGCCGATCTCGGCGATGCCGATGAGCAGGTGGTCGCAGCCGATCAGCTCGGCGCCGCACTGCTCCGTCTGCTCCTCCGCGATGGCGATGGCCTTGCGTGAGTACGGGGTCCAGGCGATGCGCTCGGCCGCCTGGGAGGCGCCCATGCTCAGCCGGTCCCCGACGGCACGGTGGATCTTCTCGGGGTCTGCGCCCGCCGCGGTCAGCAGCGCGGTGGCGCTGTTCTCCTCCGAGGTGAGCCCCCACAACAGGTGTTCGGTGCCGATGTAGTTGTTGCGGTGCTGGATGGCGGCCTGCTTCATATACGTCATGGCCTGCTGAAGTTCCTCGGTGAGGACCTCGGGCGTGTACCTCTTGTGCGGCGCGTGGAAGCGCTGTTGCACCGCTTGTCTGGTGACGCCGAGGGCGGCACCGATGTCCGTCCAGGAGATGCCGTGCAGTCGGCAGTGCTCCACATAGTCCTCCACCAGGTCGTCCGCGAGGACCTGGAGTTGGGATGCCAGTTGGGCGGCCGACGACAACAGTGCGAGCCAGTCGGGCTGCTCACCTCCGTCGGGCCGGTGCGCGGCCTCGCAGGTGCGGTCGACTTCCGCGATGAGAGCGTCCAGATCAGGAAGTGCCATGTAGTCAAGTACGCCTTGACAAAGGTGTTTTGTCAAGCAGGCCTTGCCATGCCTTGAGCTCGCGGGGACCTCCGGACGGCTCAGTGCGCCCCGTGCCCGGGGCGTGCGCCCCTGGCGCCGCAACTCCGTCCCCTCGGGGGGTTATTCGCCGATTCCCTTGCTTTCGTTGCGGCACATTTCTGGA
Organism: Streptomyces oryzae; assembly: GCF_017676365.1. Taxonomy (GTDB): domain Bacteria; phylum Actinomycetota; class Actinomycetes; order Streptomycetales; family Streptomycetaceae; genus Streptomyces; species Streptomyces oryzae. Next base: position 2,526 of record NZ_JADKMA010000197.1, on the reverse strand, counting down.
ATAGATCCTGAAGCACGTCATGACGGGAAAACCCGGACGTGGAGAAGGGAAGGGAGCCGCGTTGGCCACGTTCGAGGAGATGACGGTTTCCGGAGCCCACGGAGGCGCTCCCGGCCGGCTGTCTGGCCTCCACAGGAGCCACGCCTGAAGCCTCCTGGGACGCCCGTGCCCCTGGTCGCCTGCACCGGAACGACCAGGGGCACGGCGCTGTCCGGCCAAGAGCACCAGCTGCCGAAAGGCGGGAACTCTGCTGTCCGGCACCGCCGAACTGGAGCACGCTGTCGTCGACAGGGGAGCAGATGTGAGTAACGTCACAGCGTGCGGGCAGTCCTGCCGTGAACTTCTCACCTGCTGAGCACATCGGACCTCCCATACAGCGCACGAGTGCTCGATCAAGAGGGGGAAGACCACAATGACCGGGAAGCAGCAGAAGACCAGCACCGCAAGGGGGCGCGGCCTCACCCGGCTCGGCGCCGCCGGTCTGGCCGTCGCCGCGGCAGCGGGGCTCGGACTCGCGGGCGCCGGGGCGGCGCAGGCGCTCAGCAGCCAGGCCGTCTCCACGGTGCCCACCTGCCGGACGTCGGGGCTGACCGCCTCGTTCGGGCAGAAGCTGGGGGGCGGGATGAACCACGAGGGCGTCGTCCTCAAGCTGAAGAACACCAGCGGCCACACCTGCAATGTGCGCGGCTACCCCGGGCTGGGCCTGGAGGACTCCGGGCACCGGACGCTGCGCTCGTCGGTCCGCTGGGGCGACACCTATTACGCGCAGGACCCGGGCAAGAAGACGCTGACGCTCAAGAACAACCAGAGCGTCGAGGCCGTGGTCTCCTGGACCCACGCCAACGCGGGCACCTCCGGAGCCCGTCACGTGAACTATCTCCAGGTCACACCGCCGGCCAACACCGCTCACAAGACCCACGAGCTGCGCACCTGGGTGGACAACGGCCGCCTGGAGGTCACCGCGCTCGCCCGGCGGGTCCCCGTCGGCTGACCCCGGTCCGACTGCGGCCGGCCACAGACGCCACGGTTCCGAACGCGCGACCAACTGTGCCCCTGTCAGCACTCAGCCGACAGGGGCACAGCTGTCCCTTGCCCGCTGCCGGCTAGTTCGCCGCGGGCACGGGCTTCCCGTCGACGGATTCGGTGACGCCCAGAGCCTGCCGCAGCTTCCGTACCGCGTGGTACAGCCGCGACTTGACGGTGCCCGGCGGTATTCCGAGCACAAGCGACACCTCCCGAGTCGACCTGCCCGTGTAGTACGTCTCGTACAGCACCTCCCGGTGCGCGGGCGAGAGCGACCGGAACGCCTTGACGAGCACCAGGGAGGAGAGCACCCGGTCGACGTCGTCGTTATCGGCGAGCACGTCTTCCAGCCAGGCGGCGCCGTCCACCTCCTTGGGTCTGGCCCTGCGGAGGCGGTAGTCGTCGATGACGAGGTTGCGCGCCACCTTGAACAGCCACGGCCTCAGGTCCTGCCCCCCGCCGCCTACCAGTTGCTGATTGCGCCAGCAGCGCAGCAGCGTCTCCTGCACCACGTCCTCGGCCCGTTGCAGATCTCCGCCGAGCAGTTGGAGCACATAGCCCTGTAAGGGCCGGGCGTGCTGTTCGTACAGCGACCGAGTCGCCCGTTCCTGTGCGCTGGCCGCGCCGACAGACCCCAGAACTGTCCAGCTCACGGTTGTACCCCCTCGATTCGAACCGCCGGCGACGGCGGTCTGGCCTCGGGACTCGCCACAGCGGCCCCCTCACGAGGTGGTGAGTTTTGTGAGGGGAGATCCACGTGGCGTTGACGACCGATTACCTCGGAACGGCGCGCCATCGGGCCGCACGAAGGGCATGAAACGGTCGTATCCCGGTAAACCAGGTACTAGTGCGCTTTACGAGGAATTAGATGCGCACTCAGCGGGGGAAGTTCACGATCGAACCAACCGGATAGTGTGACGCCGGTCACAATTGACCCGGGCGGGACCCGCGCCGGGGCTGCCGTACACGGCGTCAATGCGATGTTGATCCTGCTGGTCAGTCGCCTGCCGTGGGTGCCAGCGCAGCCAGCCGCATCCGGACTCGGCGCGGCAGCGCCATGTCGTCGGCCGCCGGTCCGGCCTCCGCGGCGAGCGCGGACCAGATGTCGAGCACCACTCGGCCATGGGCCCGCATCGCCTGCGGGTCGGTAAGCATCTGCCAGTTGCCGACCGCGCGCCTGAGGAATCCGTACGCGCGGGGGTTGCCCTGCCGCTGACAGACTCGGGCGAGGTCGCAGTAGATCGCCGTTGCGCTCGCGTAATTGCCTGCCAGGCGGGCGACGTACGCCTCCAGGTCACGGGCCTCCAGGGTGTAGGGGTGCTCCTCGCCGTAGCTGCGCAGCGCGTGCTCCCGCAGCCGGAAGGCGAGCACCATGGCCCGCTGCGGCTCCCCACCGGACGCGGCCCGGTTGATGTGCGCCACGGCCTCCGCGAGTTCGCCGGGGACGGGGGGCCGGGGTGCCCCGGCGAGGGCGGGACCTTCCGGGGCCGGAGCGGAAGTTGT
>NZ_JADKMA010000196.1 GCF_017676365.1 Streptomyces oryzae | reverse complement strand
CTGCCGTCCCCGTCCACCCCGCCGCCGTCCCCGTCCGCCTTGCCGCCTCCGTCCACCCCACCGTCCCAGTCCGCCACGGCCCGCAACGCCTCGCGCCCGAAGCGGACCGCGAGCAGTTCGCGCATGCCGCGCCGCAGGGCCTCCTGGTCCTCGGTCAGCCGGAAGTCCATCCGGGCCGTCACCGTCCCTTCGGCAGGCCGAGGATGCGCTCGGCGACGATGGTGTGCTGGATCTGCGTCGTACCGGCGGCGATGGTGTACGAGAGGGAGGAGATCCGCTCCAGTGCCCACTCCTCCGCCAGGTCGAGCGAGTCGGGGCCCAGCACGGCGGCAGCGGCCTCGTACAGCTCCTGCCGTGCGTGCGAGTAGCGCAGTTTGAACACCGAGCCGCCCACTCCTGGCACGCCGGTGCCGCCCTGGCGCAGCCCGTGCGCTGCCTCGCTGACGTTCCACTGGATGAGTCGCCACAGTGCGGTGAATTCGGCGTTCAGCCGGCCCAGCCGACGGCGCACTGCTGCGTCGTCCCAACGGCCGTTCTGCTGCGCACGCCGCGCGAGCAGCCGCAGAGTGCGACGGCAGGCGACGACTTCGCCGACGAACGCGGTGCCCCGCTCGAAGGAGAGGGTCACCATGGTGACGCGCCAGCCGTCGTTCTCGGCGCCGACCCGGTTGCCGACGGGCACCCGCACCTCGTCCAGGAAGACCTCGGCGAACTCCCGCGACCCGGTGGGCGTGCGCAGCGGGCGTACGGTGACGCCGGGCGCGTCCATGGGCAGCGCGAGCCAGCTGATGCCCCGGTGCCGAGGTGCTTCCTGGTCGGTGCGGACCAGCAGTTCGCACCAGTCGGCGACCTCGGCGTGCGAGGTCCAGATCTTGCTGCCGGTCACCACATAGCTGTCGCCGTCGCGCACGGCGCGGGTACGCAGCGACGCCAGGTCCGAGCCGGCGTCCGGCTCGGAGAACCCCTGGCACCACACCTCATCGCCGCGCAGGATCGGCGGCAGCCAGCGGGCGCGCTGCTGCGGGCTGCCCTCAGCCGCGATCGTCGGCCCGGCGTGCAGCAGTCCGACGAATCCGGCACCGACGTACGGCGCTCCGGCCGCTTCCGTCTCCTCCAGGAAGATCAGGTGCTGGGTTGGCGTAGCGCCCTGGCCGCCTGCGTCCTTTGGCCAGTGAAGTCCGGCGTAGCCGGCGTCGTACAGCCTGCGCTGCCAGTCCATGTCGTACGCGCGCCGCGCGGGCCAGTCCAGCGGATCGGGGCGGGGCGGCAGAGTGGGCAGCACCTCGGCGAGCCAGGCGCGCAACCGCGCCCGGAACTCCTCTTCCTCCCGCGTATACGCCAGCTCCATGGACGCCCCCTCACCCGGGCCGGGAACTCACACCGGTCGGACCCGGACCTCACACCAGATCGAGCTCAAGCATGCGGATGGCGTTGCCCCGCATCAGCTTGTGGACGGTCTCGTCGTCCAGCCCCTTCATGTGCTCCAGGGCGACCCGTTTGGTGTGCGGGAACGTCGAGTCGACGTGCGGGTAGTCGGTCTCGAAGGTGGCGTTGTCGCGGCCGACCGTATCCAGTGCGGTGACGCCGTGTTTGTCGCGGAAGAAGCAGCAGAAGATCTGCCGGTAGTAGTAGGTCGAGGGCGGCTCGGGGATCAGGTCGCGGACGCCGCCCCAGGCGCGGTGCTCCTCCCATACGTCGTCGGCGCGCTCCAGTGCGTACGGAATCCAGCCCATCTGGCCCTCGCTGTAGGCGAGCTTCAGCCGCGGAAACCTGACGAGCACGCCACTGAAGAGGAAGTCCGTCATCGAGGCCATCGCGTTGTTGAAGGACAGCGACGCCTGGACGGCCGGGGGCGCGTCGGGGGAGGCGGCGGGCATCTGGGAGGAGGACCCGATGTGCATGTTGACGACGGTGCCGGTCTCCTCGCAGGCGGCGAAAAAGGGGTCCCAGTAGCCGCTGTGGATGCTGGGCAGGCCGAGATACGTCGGAATCTCGCTGAAGGTGACCGCACGCACCCCTCGCGCCGCGTTGCGCTGGATCTCGGCGACGGCCAGTTCGATGTCCCACAGCGGAATGAGGCACAGCGGGATGAGCCGGCCCCCCGAGTCGCCGCACCACTCCTCGACCATCCAGTCGTTGTAGGCGCGGACGCAGGCCAGTGCGACCTCCTTGTCGTGCGCCTCGGCGAAGGTCTGGCCGCAGAACCGGGGGAAGGTGGGGAAACACAGCGAGGCTTCCACGTGGTTGAGGTCCATGTCCTTGAGGCGCTCGGCCGGGTCCCAGCAGCCGGGCCGCATCTGCTCGCGGGTGATGCCCTCCAGCGTCATCTCGTCCCGGTCGAAGCCGACTGCGGCGATATTGCGCTTGTACGGGAACTTCAGGTCCTCGTAGATCCACCAGTCGGTGGGCGGCCCGTCCGGGTCCATGGTGATCCGGTACTTGCCGCCGACGTACTCCAGTTCACCGATTCCGGCGGTGACGGGCTTGGGGCCCCGGTCACGGTACTTGGCCGGCAGCCAGGTCTCGAAGAGGTGCGCGGGCTCGATCACATGGTCGTCGACGCTGATGATGCGCGGTAGTTCGGTCACGGGCGTGGCCCCCTCGCCATACCGATGAATCTGATGACCCGTCAGGACTGGATCGGAAAGAGGCTAGCCCCGCGGCCTCTGGACCGACAAGGCGTCCCGCCCTACGCTTCCGAGAATCCTGACGGAGCGTCAGGTATTGATCTCTCCTGGGGAACCTAGGGGGCAGCATGTCCGCTGTCGCACATGAGCTCAGCGCCTCGCGCACCCTGTGGGAACTGGTCGTACGCCGGGCGGAGCTGAGTCCGGACGCGCCGGTGCTCATCCAGGCGTCCGACAACACGGTTGACGAGGAAATCGACGACTGCCGGGCCGACGGCCCCCGAGTCGGCGACAACCGGGTTGACGACAACCGCATTGACGACAGCTCGGTTGACGACAACCTCGTTGACGACAACCCCGTTGACCCCGAACAAGACACCCCCGTTGACGACCCCTCCCTCACCTTCGCCCAGCTCCGCACCCGCGCCGAGCGCACCGCCGCCGGGCTGTACGAGCAGGGCGTGCGCCCCGCGCACACCGCCGCCTGGCAACTGCCCACCCGCATCGAGACCGTCGTGCTCTCCCTCGCCCTGGCCCGGCTCGGCGTACGGCAAACGCCGCTGATACCGGGGCACCGGGAACGCGAGATCGCCCTCGCGCTGCGGGCGACCGAAGCGGACTGGTATATACACCCCGGCCAGTGGAACGGCACCGACTACGCCGCGCTTTCCGACCGCGTCCGCGAGCAGCACGGGCCGACGCCGCGCACCCTGACCGCGTACGACACCCTTCCGGACGCCGATCCGGGCTCCCCCACCGCACTTCCGGAGCCCCCCACCGACGGCACGGCAGTGCGCTGGATCTACTGGACCTCCGGCACCACCTCTCAGCCGTGCGGGGTGCGTCACACCGACCGCAGTCTGATCGCGGGCGGCTCCTGCCTGGCGCACGCGCTCCGGCTGCGCTCCGACGACGTCGGCTCGATCGCCTTCCCTTACGCGCACATCGGCGGCCCCGACTACCTGGTGATGCTGCTGCTGTACGGATTCCCCGCCGTACTGTTCGAGAAGTTCGCGATGCCCGGCGCGCTGGCGGGCTACCGGCGGCACGGGGTGACCACGGCGGGCGGCTCGACGGCGTTCTACTCGATGTTCCTGGCCGAACAGCGCAAGCGCCCCGGCCACAAGCTGCTCCCCGCGCTGCGGCTGCTCGCGGGCGGGGGCGCGCCCAAGCCTCCGGAGCTCTACCACGAGGTGGTCGCCGAACTGGGCTGCCAACTCACCCACGGCTACGGCATGACCGAGGCGCCGATGATCACCATGGGCTCTCCCGACGACACCCCGGAACAGCTCGCCACCACAGAGGGCCGCCCGCCGGCGGGGATGGAGATCCGGATCACCGGTCCTGACGGTGCACTGCTGCCGCCCGGGAGCGAGGGAGAGGTCCGGCTGCGCGGCGAGGCGGTGTGCCAGGGCTATCTGGACCCGGTCAGGACCGCGGAGGCGTTCGACGCGGACGGCTTTCTGATCACCGGCGACGTGGGGCGCGTACTGGAGAGCGGGCACCTGGTGCTCACCGGACGCACCAAGGACATCATCATCCGCAAGGGCGAGAACATCTCGGCCAAGGAGATCGAGCAGCTCCTCTACGAACACCCTGCGGTCGCCGACGCTGCGGTGATCGGGCTGCCCGACCCGGAGCGGGGCGAGCGGGTCTGCGCGGTCGTCGAACAGCCCACAGGGGCGCCGCCGGTCACGCTCGGCGAACTGACCGCGTATTTAAGGGGCGTGGGACTGGCCACCTACAAACTGCCGGAGCAGTTGGAGGTGATGGCGCAGCTGCCGCGCAACGGCACGCTGCGCAAGGTGCTCAAATACCAGCTGCGGGAGAGATTCAGCTGACTTCAGGAGGCCCGGACGGCAGGCACGGCTCCGGAGGACCGGTTGGCCGGCACAGCAGTGCGCGGTCGGGCCGTGAACGGTCGGGCCGTGCGCGGTCAGGCCGTGAGCGGGCCGGTGGCGGTGTGTGCCTCGGTGGCCGCTGCCAGGTCCGGGTAGCAGTCGAAGAGGCGCCGCACTCCCAGCGCCGCCAGCACCCGGTTCACATGCGAGCCGTCCTCGGCGCCGCGCGCGGGCAGGATCAGCCGCAGCCGCCCCGCACAGGAGCGCATCAGTCGTCGCGAGGCGATCAGGACACCCACTCCGCTGGAATCGCAGAAGAGGACCTCGGACAGATCGAGTACCAGGCTTCTGCGCCCCTCCGCCACGGCATCGTGCACGTGCTGCCGCACTGCGGGCGAGGTGACCAGGTCCAGCTCACCGGAGACCCGGAGCACGGCCCATCCGCCCCGCTCCTCCTCCAGCACCTTCAACGACACTCCCCGCAACCCCTTCGTCGATCGCCTACAACAGTCGGCTGCCCTGGCCTACCCCTCCAAAACTGGTCCCAGGGAAACGACCCTAAGCGGTCCGGCGGTATTACCCGGGGGAACCTGCGAGAACTTGTGGTCACGCCCCCATAACGCTCGGCAGCTGCCACCCCTTCCGCCCCTCTCCCCCGCCCGGCCCAAGCGCTCTGTGAGGGAAAGTACACCCTGGGCAACCATCGGGGGCGCGCGTTGCCGCAAAAGGGGCGTGCGTTGTCAGTTGCTCGCACTACATTCGAGGGGTCGATGAACACCACTAGAGAACGGGCATCACACGAGGCGGAAGGGAACGCCGAAAGCGGCACTGCCGGACGCGGACCGATGCGGACGGGCAGCCGGCGGCGGACCCGAGGGGCTGGGGGCCATCATGGCGAACGACACACCACCGCGCTGGGACCGGAAGATGCAGCAGCGGCTCGCGCGCGGCGAGGCCGCGGCGCTCGGCGAGCTCTATGACCGCTTCGCCTCCCTCGTGCACGGCCTGGCCCACCGGGTGCTGGACGACGAAGAGGCCGCCGACAGCGCCACCCGGGAGGTCTTCGCCCACATCTGGGAGAACCCGCACACCTTCGACCCGCGTGAAGGCCCCATGCGGTCCTGGATAGCGGATCTGACGCAGCGGATGGCGACCGGCAGGCTGCGGCAGCTGCAGCGCAGCGCCGGGCCCTGCTCCCCCGAGCAGGCCGAGCGGTTCGAGGAGCAGGTCCGTACCGCGGCCACCGCGGCCCGCGCCGACTACATCGTCACCTCCATGCCCTCCTCACTGCGGGCAGCGCTCGAACTGGCGTATTTCGAGCGCCGCGACTACCGCCAGACTGCACGTACGCTCGGCGTCACCGAGGACGAGGCCCGGCGCAGGCTGCGGCTCGGCCTCCAGCTCCTCTCCTCCGCCGTGACGCAACCCGCCATGGCGCCACCGGGCTCGGGGCAACGGCCATGAGCACCTCACCGACACCACCGCCGACGCCGCCCGGCCCGGAACAGCCGTCCGTGCCGGGACGCAGCGGGCCCTCCCCTGCCACAGGCTCCGCCGAACCAGGGCCCGAGGGCGAGCTACGCGACCATCGCACCCTCACCTCGCTGCTCGGCGCCTGGGCGCTGGCGGCCTGTTCCCAGGAGGAGACCGCCGCCGTCGAAACGCATCTGACCGACTGCGCACCCTGCGCGGAGGAGGCACTGCGGCTGCGCGACGCGGTGGGACTGCTGCACTCCGAGGACAGCCTCGACCTCGACCCGATGCTGCGCTCCCGGGTGCTGGAAGGCTGTCTGCACCGTCGTCCGGCGCGTATTCCGGTGCCCGCCTGGGTGGCTCCCTACGACGCGGAGACGGCCCGGCTGGACGCCCTGCTGCGCGACATGGCCGAGGAGGAGTGGCGGGCGCCGGTACAACTGCGCTGGTTCGACGGCGAACAGCAGACCACCAGGGAGACGACCGTGGCCGGCGTCCTCGGTCACCTGCTCGCCGTCGACGGACTGGTCGCGGCCGGGATCGGACTGCCCGACCCGCTGCCCGCAGCAGCGCTGCCCGCCGACGCGCCCACTGCCGGACCCGCCGCCGCATCCGGCGCCGACCCGCAGACGCGCACGGAGATCTACTGGTCGCTGAGCGGTGCCCGGCACCACACGCCGGCCGCCCGCGAACCCTGGCGGCAGCAGAGCCACGCCATGATCCGCGACGTGTCGTTCCTGGCCGTGGACGACGGCAGCGCCCTGGGCGACCGCACCGCGCACGGGCGGCTCGTCTCCTACGGCAACTTCTCGCTGCCGCTGCGCGACGCGTTCCTGGACCGCGCCTTCGAGTGCTGGATGCACGCGGAGGACATCGCGGACGCCGTCGACTACCCGTACGGACCGCCAGGGCCCGCCCATCTGAATCTGCTGGTCGACCTCGCGGCCCGGCAGTTGCCCGGCGCGATCGCCGCCCGCCGCCGTACGGGGCTGGCGCCGCCGCCCCACGGTCTGGCCATGGCCGGTGCGCCGGGCCGCACCCTGCACCTGGAGATCGAGGGCAACGGGGGCGGCGACTGGTACATCCCGCTCGACTCCCCTGGCGCCCGCGCCTCCCCGGAGAGCAAGGTCGCCCACATCGCCCTGGACGGGGTGGAGTTCTGCCAGCTCGCGGCCGGTCATGTGCAGCCGCTGGAGGCTGCCGCGGGCCACGACGGCGACCGGCAGGCCATCAAGGACGTCCTCTTCGCCACGGCTTCGCTTTCGCGGTTGTAGCGCGGGTGCGGCCCGGCCCTCGCATGCGGCCGGGGCCGGTCAGGCGAAGACGACCGTGCGGTGGCCGTTGAGCAGTACGCGGTGCTCGCTGTGCCACTTCACCGCGCGGGCCAGCGCCTGGCACTCCACGTCACGTCCGACGGCGACCAGCTGCTCGGGGGTGACCTGGTGGCCGACGCGCTCGACCTCCTGCTCGATGATCGGCCCCTCGTCGAGGTCGGCCGTCACATAGTGCGCCGTGGCGCCGATCAGCTTGACGCCGCGGGCGTGCGCCTGGTGGTACGGCTTGGCGCCCTTGAAGCTCGGCAGGAAGGAGTGGTGGATGTTGATGATCCGCCCGGACAGCTGCTTGCACAGGTTGTCGGAGAGGACCTGCATATAGCGGGCCAGGACCACGAGTTCGACCTGCTCCGCCTCGACCAGCTCCAGCAGTCGCTCCTCCGCGGCCGCCTTGGTGTCCTTCGTCACAGGGATGTGGTGGAAGGGGATGCCGTAGGAGGAGACGAGTTCGGCGAAGTCCGTGTGGTTGGAGACCACGGCGGCGATCTCGATGGGGAGCGCGCCGATCCGGGAGCGGAAGAGCAGGTCGTTCAGGCAGTGCCCGAACTTGCTCACCATCAGGATGACCCGCATCTTCTCCTCGGCCCGGTGGATCTGCCAGTCCATCCGGAAGGAGTCGCCGACGGCGGAGAAGCTGGCCCGCAGCTTCTCCACGGTGGTGCTGCCGGTGAAGTGGACGCGCATGAAGAAGAGCCCGGTGTCGCGGTCCCCGAACTGCTGGCTGTCCTCGATGTTGCAGCCCGTCATGAACAGATAGCTGGAGACGGCGTGCACGATGCCCTGGTTGTCCGGGCACGAGAGGGTGAGGACGAACTGACCCGCCGACTCGCCTTCAGCCTTTTCGGCGGTTTCAGCGGTTTCAGCGGAGTTGTCGGGGGCGGAGTGCGACTGGCTCATGGTTTCAAGACTGGCACATCACTCAGGGTGCCTGAGCATGCCGTCCGACCGGTCACACCGCCCTGAGCATGATCGCCAGGACCTCCAGGGAGCGCGGCGGCTCGTCCGGGTCCTCCCCGTCGTTGCCGGCGAGCAGCGCATGGGCCTCCCGCGCAGCCCGTACCGCCTCCGGCCAGGCCGGGTGTTCCAGATACGAGGCGACGGGGGCGTCCGCGCCGACCTGGTGCATGATGCGCAGCACCCGCAGCACGGCGGCGTCCACCAGCTGGGCTTCCTGCGCGTCCCGGAAGATCGTTCCGACGTATTTCTCCGCCGACCAGTTGTCCAGCCAGGTGTCCTCGACCAGGCGGTAGACGGCGTCCGTGACATCGCCGTATCCGGGGCGTCCGGCCAGCCAGCACTCGTGCTGGAACGTCTGGTCGGAGAGCATGTGCAGCGCGGAGCGCACGTTGCTGCGCCAGCGCCACCAGGGCACGTCGTTGACAGGCATGCCGCCTATGGTGGTGGAACGACGGCCACGTCGGGAAGACTTCACGGAACCTGCTTGCTGCATGGTCACCGACCCTACGTTCCGCGCACCGGCCCCTCGGCCCCGCCCTCACGCTCCCTGGGAAAGCCGCTCTCCCTTGGGAGCGCACCCTGCCCGGCGCCTGCGCCCTGCCCAGCGTCTCCCAGCCCGGGCGCCTCCCGGCGCAGGCCAACGGCGCTCACAGCGCGGTGTACTGCCGCTCCTTGAGGCCGTACTTCTTCGCCGTCGGGTTCCACAGCCCCGCCGCCTTCTTCTTGGCGGTGGTCGCGCTGCCGCTGGCACGGTTGCCCGCGGAAAGCCGGCCTGTCGGCTTGGCCTTGCCCTTGTGGCAGCCCTTTTTGCGTGCCACCTGGTCGGCCCAGGCCGCGTAGTGGGTGTCGGCGGAGGCCGAGGAGCGCCAGGCACTCTTGAGGGCCGAGTTCAGTTCCGCGCTGTCGGGGATGTGGTCCGTCTTCAGCTTGTCGAGCCGTCGCACCAGTCCGGTGCGCTGCTTGGCCGCTGACCGCAGATCGGCCGCCGCCTTGCCCAGCGACTTGCAGGCCCTGATGTTCTGTACGGAACGGATGACGCTGGAGCGGCTGTTGTTGCTGTCGGCCAGCAGCGCGTCCAGCTTCTTGGCCTGCTCCTCGGCGGGGTCCGGCGCCGCGGAGGACTTCTCTCCCGCGGGGGCGCTGGAGGCCTTCGGCTTGTCGTCGGCGGGCTCGTCACCGCCGTTCGCGAGGAGGAGCCCGACGACGAGGCCGATCACCGCCACGCCCACCAGGCCGCCCGTGATCAGCAGCGCCGGAGACGTCCTGCGCCGCCCGCGGTCGGCGTCGCGCCGCGCCGCCCGGCCGCCGGGCTGCGGCTCGTACTGCTGTGAGCCCGGCTGCGGGTAGCCGTAGCCCGCACCGCCGCGCTGCGGCCCCGGCGGCTGCTGCGGGTAGCCGTAGCCACCACGCGGTGCGCCCTGCTGCGGGTAGCCGTAGCCGGTGCGGGGCGGCGCCTGTGTCTGCGTCTGCGTTGCCTGGTCGAATATCGGCAGGCTCTGGGTCGAGCCCGGCTCGTCGTGGCCCGCCGCCGGCTGCCCGGGCCCCGCGGAGCGCGGGGAGTCGGAACGGAAGAGGTTCTCGAACTCCGGCAGGGGCCGCCGGGCCCCCGTACCGCCCGCTGCGGCCGCCCCGGCACCGGCACCGGCACCGGGTGCGCCGCTCCCGCCCGACATCGGGGGAAGCATCTGGGTCGCCTCGGAGTCGCTGTCCACGCCGCCCGCGACGGGAGGCAGATACTGCGTGGCCTCGCTGTCCGGACTGCCTCCCACCGGCCCGGCGGGCTGCTGCGGCGGCAACATCTGCGTGCCGTCCTCCGCGCCGACCGGGCCACCGGCGGGCGCCCCGCCCGCCGCGAAGGGCGGCAGCATCTGAGTGGCCTCGCTGTCACCGAACCCGCCCTGCGGTCCCGCCGGCGGCCCGGCGGGCGGCGCCGGCGCTGCGGCGGGCATCGGCGGTACGGGCGGTGCCGGCGGAGCCGCCCCGGCGTCGGAGCGGTCCGGCATCGCGTGCCGTCCGGAACCCCGCCGGGCTCCGGGCTGCGGCTGCGACTGTGATTGCGGCTGTGGTTGCAGCTGCGGCTGCGGTTGTGGCTCCTGTGGGGGCAGCGCGTGGGTGCCGCCGCCCGCCGAGGACGCCCCGTACGGCTCCGGCATACCGACGCCCGGCTGCGCGTACCCCGCGCCGGACGACGGCATCGCACCCGGTCCGGGAGCGCCGGGCCCGTCCGGCAACGGCATCGCACCGGGACCAGCAGGAGCAGCAGGAGCGGGAGGAGTCCGCGGGCGGGCCGGGGTGCCCTCCGGAGGGAGGGGCAGCGAGCCGCCGGGGGCGGTGTCCTGCGGGGCGCCCCAGTAGCCGGGGGCGCCCTCAGGGGCACCGGTGTCCGCACCGCTGTCCGGGGCGCCGCCGTGCGCCGTCTCGGAGCCGGGGCCCCAAGGCTCCCCCCAGGGCTGCCCAGCGGGCGGGCGTACGCGCTCGCGCTCGGCCTGGCGCTGCTGCTGAGGAGTCCAGGGGTCGCCGTTGGCCGGCAGCACGACCCCCTCGTACGGGGTCGTGGAGGCGGGCAGGGCGTCACCGGCGGAGCCGGAAGTCCCGTCCTGTCCGCGTCCGTTGTGCGTTGTCACCGAGACTCCTCGTTCGCATGGCTTGCGGAAGCGTCGGCTCACGCTACCGGTTCACACCAACGGGGGACCACGCACCCAGATGTGCGGACACCCTTCCTTCACCTGATGTCGTTATGAAGCTCTCAAACAGGGGCGAACTCCGCATTCCGCGGAGCCGGTGCGCACCTGTTGCCCCGGCTGCTCGCTGTCGGCGGCATGGGCACCTCACGCCACTGCGGCCGACTCCAGGCTCTCGTGGAACTCCCGCACCACCGGCTCCTGTCGGTACGGCTCCAGCCGCTGCCGGAAGTCGTCCAGATACTCCGCGCCCCGGTCCGACCGCAGCCCGGCGAGCAACTGCGCCGCCTGCCCGGCCGTATGGCAGGCACGTTCCACCTCGCGCTGCTGCACCTGAGCGTCGGCCAGCAGGAACAGCCCGATCGCGCGCCGCCTGGCCCGCCCCTCCGGGTGCCCGGTGACGGCCTCCTCGGCGCGCGCTGCCGCGCTCTCGGCCTGGCCCAGATCGCGGTGGCAGTGGGCCAGTTCGTCGGCGAGGTAGGCGCGGTCGAAGTGGGCGATCCAGAGCGGGTCGTCACCGGAGTCGGCAGCCGCCTCTGCGCCGTCCATCGCCGTCAGAGCGCGGGTGACTGCGGCCTCGCAGGCGCGCGCGTCCCCCATCAGCGCGTGCCCGCGCGCCTCGGCGGCGTGGAACATCGCCTCCACGCGCGGCGTCACCCTCCCGCGCGCCCCCTCCTGTGCCGCGCGGGCCAGCTGCGCGATCTCGCGGGGGTTGCCCAGCGAGGCGGCCAGATGACTCATCCCGGCGGCGAGCACATAGCCGCCGTACGCCCGGTCCCCCGCAGCCTGGGCCAACCGCAGGGACTGGATGTAGTAGCGCTGCGCCAGCCCGTGCTGACCGGTGTCCACGGCCATATAGCCCGCCAGTTCGGTCAGCCGGGCCACCGCGGCGAACAGCGACCGGCCGACCGCCTCCTTGTAGGAGCCCGCGAGCAGCCCCGCGACGACGCTGTTGAGGTAGTGCACCACCACGGGCCGGATGTGGCCGCTGCCGTAGCGGTGGTCGAGCTCGGACAGCGCCTCGGTCATCGCCTGTACGGCCGCCACATCCGCCTCGCCCACCCGGGCCCCGGAGGAGCGGGCAACTTGGTTGTCGGGCTGGGTGATCAGCCAGTCGCGGCTCGGCTCGACGAGCGCGGAGGCGGCCACGGTCGAGCCGGTCAGGAAGTCCCTGCGGCCCACGTCGCTGCGCCACAGTTCGCAGACCTGCTCGACGGCGCCTACGACCGTGGGGGCGAACTGGAGGCCGACGCCGGAGGCGAGGTTCTTGCCGTTGGCCATGCCGATCTCGTCGATCGTCACCGTACGCCCCAGTTTTCGGCCGAGGGCCTCGGCGATGATGCCGGGGGCGCGGCCGCGCGGCTGCTGTCCGCGCAGCCAGCGGGCGACGGAGGTCTTGTCGTAGCGCAGATCCAGTCCGTGCTCGGCGCCGCACATGTTGACGCGGCGGGCGAGGCCCGCGTTCGAGCACCCCGCTTCCTGTATGAGCGCTTGCAGCCGTTCGTTGGGCTGCCTCGCGACGAGCGGCCTGGCGGCCATGCGATCCCCCCTCGGTTCAGCGTTTCCGTGGTGCGGACCCGGCTTGGTCACAGCTCACTGATCGGTGCAAATGCCCGTGATCCCCGGCAAACCCCACCCTTCACAGCACAGTGCACCGGAGAGGGACTACCCACCCAAGACGGCTCTTCTGTGCACGCGCCCCTACACATGCCCCCATGCGCCGTTCCGAGCGCGGCCTGCCCCCTGAACCGCGGAAACGGCGACGGCACGGCCGCCGTATGCACCGTCGCGCCTCGACCCGCCCCGTTCCGCCCCCGTAACCCCTCCGAGGGACGAAAGTTGTGATGGTCGTGGAAGAGACCATCACCTTTACCTCTGGAGCGACCACGAACACGCGCCTCCCCCGACAGCGAACGACCTCCGCCGCCGCTCCGCCCGCTTCCCCGCTCGAACACGCGGTGCGCTACGCCCAGGAGCGGGCCTGGGACGTCTTTCCCGGCACCTGGCTGGAGACGGTGGACGGCGTCCCGCGCTGCGCCTGCGGCGAGTCCGGCTGCCCCGCACCCGGCGCGCACCCGGCGCGCGCACGCTGGGCGGACGAGACGACGGGGAGCGCGACAACTGTGCGCCGGTTGTGGGAGACCGAGCCGCGCGCCGCCGTACTGCTGCCGACCGGCCGCGCCTTCGACGCACTGGAGGTCTCTCAGACCGTGGGCTGTCTGGCGCTGGCCCGGCTGGAGCGGATGTCACAGCCGCTGGGGCCTGTCACCTGCACTCCGCACGGCCGGATGGTCTTCTTCGTCCTCCCCGGCGTCGCCGCCAAGGTCCCGGCCACCATCCGCCGGCTGGGCTGGTCGCCCACCGCGCTGGATCTGCACGCCAAGGGAGCGGGCGACTGGGTCGCGGCCCCGCCCACCCGGTTCGGCACCCGCGGAGCCGTCCAGTGGGCCCGAGAGCCCAACGCCGCCAACCGCTGGCTCCCGGACGTCGATGAGCTGTTGCCCACCCTGGCCTACGCCTGCGGCCGCGAAGCGCCCTTCGCTCCCGATGCCTGAGGCCCGACGCCGGGCCCGCTGCCGCTGTTCGGGAGCAGCCGGTGCGCGGCGGGGCATACCACCGCAGGCGGCGTCAGCCCGCGTAGCGGTCGGCGGGGAGGGCGGCCTGGAGGAACGGCTCGACGACGCGCCGCCAGTCGTCCGGCTGGTCGTAGTGGATCAGATGCCCTGCCTCGGTCACCTCGGCGTAGATGCCGCGCGGCAGCACCCGCACCATCTCCTGCGCCTCGGCGCGGCCCAACTCGCCGTCGAGTCCGCGGACCACGAGGGTGGGGCAGCGCACCTGGGCGAGCTCGTCCCAGTGCGCGTCGTACACCCACGCCTCGCGGACCCGCATCATCACCTCCGGTGAGAACACCGGCCGCCAGCCGTCCTCCCCCTCGGTCATCACCTCGGCGAAGAACTCACCGCGCGAGGGCCGGGGGCGCTCCAGCGAGGGGTCGTCCTCGCCGAACCATCTGCGTACGTCGGCGAGTGTCGCAAAAGGGACCGGCCAGGACTTGAACCACTCCTCCCACTCGCGCTGCGACTGCTCGCCGAGGGCCGAGGCCCGCATATCGCTGATCACCAGGGCCTGGACGAGGTCGGGGCGTTTGGCGGCCAGTTGCCAGGCAGTCAGCGCGCCCATGGCGTGGCCGACGAGCGCGACCGGGGCGAGGCCTAGATGTTCGAGCGCGGCCTCCGCGTCGGCGACGTACGCCTCCCGGTCGTAGCGCGCCTCGTCCGGTTTGCCGCTGCGGCCGTGGCCGCGCTGGTCGAGGGCGATGGCGCGGTAGCGATCGGTGAGCCAGCGGGCCGTGCCGGCCCAGTGCGAGGCGCGGCCCATCAGTCCGTGCAACAGCAGCACGCCCGGTGGTTTGCGGCGCGGTGTCCCAGGCTCCTGTCCGGCGTCCGGGGGCCTGTCGGCCCTGTCCGTTCGGCTGCCTGGCGCGCTCGGCACGCTCGGCGCGGCGGCGCCGGCCAGAGCCTCGGGGCCGGCCTTGGGCGGATCGGCGAACTCCCATGCCGCCAGCTGGATTCCGTCAGCGCCCGTCACATCGATCCGTCGCACCATGCGTCGTGACACCCCCACTCCTGTGACCGCCGCGTCAGACTATCGAACCTTTATTCGAACAGTCGGGGCTCACGGCGAAGACCCCACCTTTGAGTGACAACGTTGCGGGGTTGCCCGTCGTCCCCCGGGGGAGACAGGAACCGGGAGGGCGGCAGACCCTGAGAGCTCGGGGCTCCGGGTCGCCGCGGGGGGACATGGGGAG
>NZ_JADKMA010000195.1 GCF_017676365.1 Streptomyces oryzae | reverse complement strand
GGACTTGGTGGGGGGCGGCGGATCTGCGGCGTCGGATGAGCTGGGTGAGCCGGATGAGTCGGGCGAGGCGCGTGAGTCGAGCAAGTCAGGAGCGAGCGCGGCGCCTGGCGTCAGGGCGGGTCACCCGGACACCCGCTGGGCGAGGGCGGCCAGATGGAGGGCCAGGAAGTTGATCTCGGAATCGGGCAGCGTGGCCCCCAGTTCCGTCGCCGCGCGCGCTGCGGTGCGGCGGGCGCGCTCGACGGCCGCGGGATGGTCGGCCAGCTCGGCGGCTACCTGCTCGTCGGTCCCGAACTTCTCGATGGACTCACCGTCGAGCAGCCGGGTGAGGGCCATCATCAGATGGCTCGTCAGCATTCCTGCCGTCTCCTCGCTGACCGGAGCGCCCTCTTCGGCGAGTGCGGACAGCTCGGCGACCACGAAGTCGGCCACCTGAGGCCGGACTTGGCCGCCCTCACGGAAGAGCTGGATACGGAGTGCGAGCTGGTCGTCCACGGAGCCCTCCTCGAGGGGCGACAGAAATCGGGATTCTGGATTCTCACGGCGGTCCACGCCCAGCCGAGGCCGGGCGCATCCCCGGACGGGGACGGAGCCGCCAGTGGTCAGTACGAGGGCATCCGGTCTCCTCGTACGACCGCGGACTGGAGCTCTATCACCCGTTCGGGGTCGATGGCGTCCCGTATGGCGTGCAGTGCGGCGACGCTCTCGGCTCTGCCGATGACAGCGGCACTGGAGTTCCGCAGCGACAGATCCCGTGTTATTTCGTCGCCGAGCGGCAGCACGTCGATGCCGGCGTCGATACGGCCCTGCACCTCGTCCAGATTCCAGACGGTGGCATCCGCCTCGTTCTGGGCCAGCAGATCGGGCAGCTGCATATACGAGCACTCGACCCACTCGATGTCGTCCCGCTCGGCGAACGCCCGCTCCGCGAGCATCCGTTGGTCCTCCGAGGCGTGGTCGACCGCGACGCGCAGCCCCGGCTCATCCAGCGAGCCGCCCTCGCGCAGCAGCACGCCGTGGGCCCCGACATAGGTGGTGGGGCCGAGGTCCACCACGAGCGACAGGTCCTCCGGATACTCCTCGATCAGGCGGTCGGCGGCGAAGCGGGAGAGGACGACCAGGTCGGCCTTGCCCTCCAGCAGCGCCGTGGCCCGGCTGCCGGCGCCGCGCATGAAGGTGATGGCGAACGGCGTCCCGGCGTCGTCGAACGCGGCGCGCAGGCCCGTGGCCAGACCCTCATAACGCCGGGAGTAGGGCAGCGGCATCGCGGCGAGCAGCGTGCCCAGCCCGGAGAGCCGCCACAGGATCGCGCGGTCCGAGCGGACGAGGAAGGTGCCCAGGTGGCCGCGCGCCGCGGTCTCGATCGCTCCGGCCTCCTCCAGCAGCCGCAGCGCGGCCTGCACGGTGCCGTTGCCGCAGCCCAGCTCCTCGGCGAAGTCCCGGACCCGGGGCAGCCGCGTCTCCGGCTCGTACTCCAGCAGCAGGAGCGCGAGCTGACGGGCCGCCAGGCCGTTGCGGGTCAGGAACCGCTCGTCGTAACCATTCACGAGAGAACAGTAAACAGAATCCTGGATTCTTGACAAGACCCTTTCTCCGGACGCCAAGGCCCTTGCTTCCCGCGCGAGGAGGCCCCGTTCCGCCCACGGCCAGGCCCGGCGCGGCAGCCTTGCCCAGGTGGGCGCGGGTTCGAGTCGGCGGAGGCTCGCCACGCCGTGAACTGCTAGAAAAGGGAGATGCGCGGACTTTTCGGGCGCCTCTCTGCTCGGCGTGAACGGCACCGCCAAGTGCCGCCCACCGCCGCGCGCTCCGGCCAGGGCCAGGGCCAGGACCCGGGCCCGGGAGCCGAGAGCACCCCGCAGTCCGGCGGCTCCCCGGACGCCGGCCGGCACCCGCCTCCCGCACGCCGCTTCCGGATTCCGTTCGCACCCCGCACCGTGGCCGGGGAGGTCTTCGTCCTTCAAGTGGCGGTCATCGTGCTGCTCATGATCGCCGTCGTGGTGGCCTTCGTGCTGCACGCCCGCTGGGCCAGCACCCGGCAGGCGAGGAAGGAAGCCGTGTCCGTGGCGACGACCTTCGCACAGTCGCCGGACGTGGTGAAGAACCTGGATGTGCGGGACCCGACGGCGGAACTCCAGCCGCGTGCGGAGGCGGTACGGCGCTCCACAGCCGTCTCTTACGTGGTCGTCTGGAAGCCGAACGGGATCAGGGTCACGGCACCGGAGCCCGGCCTGATCGGCGAACGTGTCGTCGGGCCGTTCAAAAAGGCCGTCCGCCAAGCCCGCGAGGGCCGCTCCACCACCGAGACCCTCCAGGCGGCACCCGGCCTGACCGTGAACTCCGCCGTCCCCGTCATCCGGCCGGACGGCACCCTGGCCGGGCTGGTGTCCACGGGGGTCACGGTGTCGCGGGTGAACGAGGGTGTGAAGCGGCAACTTCCCGTGCTGCTCATGTCGGCGGCCGGCGCACTCGCCCTCGCCTCCGGCAGCTCCGCACTGGTCAGCAGGAGACTGCGGCGCCAGACGCGCGGGCTGGGCCCCGAAGAGATGACCCGCATGTACGAGCACCACGACGCGGTGCTGCACGCCGTACGGGAGGGGGTGCTCATCCTCGACCACGCAGGGCGCCTGGTGCTCGTCAACAGCGAGGCCCGGCGGCTGCTGGAGCTGCCCGAGGACGTGGAGGGGCGACGCATCGGCGAGGTGGGGCTGAGCGCGGGCATGGCCGAACTGCTGGCATCCGGCCGCACCGCCTCGGACGAGGTGCATCTGGCCAAGGGCAGACTGCTGGCCGTCAACGTCCGCTCCGCCCGCGGCGGGGAGGGAGCACCGGGCCGGGTCGCCACCCTGCGGGACACCACCGAACTTCACGCCCTGGAGGGCCGCGCCGAGGGGGCACGGGAGCGGCTGCGGCTGCTGTACGAGGCCGGGGTGCGGGTCGGCACCACACTGGATGTGGTCCGTACCGCCGAGGAGCTGACCGAGGTGGCGGTGCCCCGGTTCGCCGAATTCGCCACCGTGGAGCTGCTCGATCCGGTGCTCAGCGGCGAGGAGCCGTCGGCCGCGCGCACCGACATGCGCCGTACGGCGATGAGCGGCGTCCGCGACGACGCACCCCTGCTCCCGGTGGGCGAGGTCGTGCGGACCGTCGAGGCAGTGCCCGGGGAGGCCGATGAGGACGGCGCGCAGGCGGTGCTGCACGCCGATCTGCGCGAGGCGCACGACTGGCTGGCGCACAACCCCGAATCCGGCCGACTGGCCCTCGAGTACGGAATCCGTTCACGCATCAGCACCCCGCTGCGGGCCCGCGGTGTGGTGCTGGGCAGCGCCGACTTCTGGCGCACCGCTCAGAGCGAGCCCTACGGAGAGGAGGACCTGGCCTTCGCCGAGGAGCTGGCGGCACGGGCCGCGGTCAGCATCGACAACGCCCGCCGTTACACCCGGGAAAACGCCATGGCGGTCACCCTCCAGCGCAGCCTGCTGCCGCGCGGACTGCCCGAGCAGGACGCCCTGGAGGTGGCGTCACGCTACCGGCCCACCAGAGCCGGGGTGGGCGGCGACTGGTTCGACGTCATCCCGCTGCCCGGCGCCAGGGTGGCGCTGGTGGTGGGCGATGTGGTGGGCCACGGGCTGCACGCGGCGGCGACGATGGGCCGGCTGCGCACAGCAGTGCTCAATTTCTCCTCCCTGGACCTGGCCCCCGAGGAGCTGCTGGCGCACCTGGACGAACTGGTCGACAGAATCGACCAGGACCAGGAGAGCGAGGGCAGCGGCGCGACAGTCACCGGGGCCACCTGCCTGTACGCCATCTACGACGCAGTCTCCGGCCGCTGCACCGTCGCCCGGGCGGGCCACCCGGGACCGGCGGTGGTGCTGCCGGACGGCACCGTGGAGTACCCGGACGTACCCGTGGGGCTGCCGCTGGGTCTGGGCGGGGCGCCGTTCGAGACCGCCGAGCTGCGGCTGACTCCCGACAGTCAGCTGGTGCTGTTCACCGACGGGCTGGTGGAGGACCGCGAACGCGACTTCGACGACGGTCTCGCCCTCCTGCACGAGACGCTGACCGGGCACCCCGGCAGAGGCCCGGAGGACACCTGCCGGGCCGTTCTCGGCGCCCTGCTGCCCGCCGAGCCCAGTGACGATGTCGCGCTGCTGGTGGCCCGTGCCCGGGTGCTCGACCCGGAGCAGGTCGCGCAGTGGGACGTGCCCGCCGACTCCGGCGCGGTGGCCCCGTTGCGCGCACAGGTCGACCGGAAGCTGTCCCAGTGGGGGCTGGAGGAGACGTCTTTCACCACGGAGCTCATTCTCAGCGAGCTGGTCACCAACGCCATCCGCTACGGCAGCGAGCCCATCCGGGTCCGGCTGCTGCACCAGTCCAGCCTCACCTGTGAAGTGTCCGACGGCAGCAGCACCTCGCCCCATCTGCGCCGCGCCGCCGCCACGGAGGAGGGCGGGCGCGGCCTGTTCCTCGTCGCGCAGCTGGCCGAACGCTGGGGGACCCGCTATACGCCGTACGGGAAGGTGATGTGGACCGAGCAGAATCTCTTCCCTGAGGAGAGCGGCGGCCCGCAGCACCACGCAGACCAGCAGCACGCAGGTGGCCTCCTCGACCAGTGGGACGAGCCGCTGTGAGGGCGCCTGCCAGCGCCCATACGGTCGCAGCTGGGCCACACTTGGGCCATGCCTGGCCCCCTCCCGTCGAACGACCCGCACGCACCCGCGCCGCGTGGGCCGCACGAGCCGCATGAGCCGCGTGAACCGCACCCCGCGTCGCCCACCCTTGCGAGCCTGCTGGCGACCGGCGCGGGCGAGGCGCTGGAGCTGGTGACGGCGCCCCGCGGTACGGGTGTCCCGGTGCGCGGGGTGGGGGTCTTCGACGCCGGGGAGACCTTCGCGGCGCACGGGCAGGTGCTGCTGGCGCCCGGGGTGGACGACTCCTCCGAGGTCGCACCGCTGGTGCTGCGGTCCGCGGCGCGTGCGGGCGCCGTGGCCGTCGTCGTACGCCGCGGGGCGAGCGGGCCCGCCCAGCGGCTGCTGGAGGTCGCAGAGGAGACATCTACGGCACTGCTGACAAGGGCACCGTGGATCGAGTGGACCGAACTGATCGGCACGCTGCGCGCGGGGCTCGCGCACGGTGGTGGCCCGCCGGGCGGCGAATCCACGACCGATGTACCACTCGGCGACCTGTCCGCGCTGGCGCGCTCCTTCTCCGAACTGGTCGGCGGGGCCATCACCATCGAGGACCCGGACTCCCGGGTGCTGGCCTTCTCGCCGACCGAGCACGGCGCCGACCCGCTGCGCAGACAGACCATCCTGGGCCAGCAGGTGCCCAGATGGCGGCTTGCCGAGCTGGCCGCCAGCGGGTTTCTGCGCACCCTCTGGTCGACGGACGACGTGGTGCACCGTCCAGCAGAGGAGCGGTTCTCCGAACGACTGGCGGTCGCGGTGCGCGCGGGCGACGAAGTGCTCGGCTCCATCTGGGCCGCCGCCGACGGCAGCCCGCTGCGCCCCGAAGCCCGGCAGGCGCTGCGCGAGGCGGCCCGTACGGCAGCCCCGCATCTGCTGCACCACCGGCTGCGCACCCAGAACGGCTCGGCCCGCCGCGGACGAGCCGTACGGGCCCTGCTGGAGGGGACCGGAGAGGCCCGCGCCGCTGCCGCGACGCTCGGACTCACCCCGACAACCCCCTGCGTCGTACTGTCCGTCACCGCCCGCGAGAGCAGCCCGGCCGACGCAGAGGGCACCAGGGCAGCTCGGGAGCGGGCGCTGCGGCTGGCCGCGCTCCAGGTGACCGCGCACGAGCCGGCCGGATACGCACTGCGCGCCGGCGACCGGCTGGACGTGCTGCTGCCCCTCCCGGACGAAGAGCGCCCCGACACCGCCGGGCGCGCCCGCAGGCTGGCGCTCCAGCTCGCCGCAGCGGTGCGCGAGACGGGCGCCCGCCCTCTGGTCGCAATCGGCACCCCAGGGGCAAGCCCGGCCGATGCCGCACAGTCGCGTACGGCTGCCCATCTCGTTCTGAAGGTGCTGCGGGAGCGGTCGGCAGCCGCGCGGGACGGCGACGGCCAGTACGGCGACGTACAGGGCCCGCTGGAGGTCGCCGACGAGACGGACGTAAGGGCGGCACTGGACGCGCTGCGTGCGGTACAGGCGGTCGCCGAACTGGCGCCGCAGGTGGACGGCCCGGTGCGGGAGCTGCTGGCCCATGACGAGCAGCACCGCACCGATCTGGCGCCCACGCTGGGCGTCTACCTCAGCAGGTTCGGTGACGTGGCGGGCACCGCACGGCAACTGGGCATCCACCCCAACACCCTTCGCTACCGGCTGCGCAGACTCCGCGGTCACTTCGGGCTCGACCTCGGCGACCCGGACGTACGGCTGCTGGCGGAGCTGGGGCTTCGAGCGGCGGGCCGCTACCCGGCAGGACCGCCTTCCGGCCGGTCGTCCGTGTGACCCGCACAGGAGCGTTGTGACCCGCCCATGAGCGTTGTCCTGTTGCACCACTTTCCCGCCTACGGTGTGGTGCGACAGGACAACACGGCGCCGCCATAGGTCGGCCTGTTGTGCCGTACGCCCATCCATCAGCCGCAGTTTGGGCCCATCCTCCGCAGACAGCGCGTCCGCGCGCGGCGGAGAGTGGACTGAGTCCACCAGGTCAATCGTTTCCTGGCTGCACGAGAAGGGAGCCGCACGTGGTGCTGGATGCTGTGACCCGCAGACAGGACGCGCTCGTCGCAGCAGTGCGCGAAGGGCTGCTCGGGCCGGAGGCTCCTGTCGTCGCGCTGCTGGACGTCCAGGGCATCCGGGAGACCGCCCGTCAGCTGCATGCCGCGTTCGCCGGCCCCTCCCCCGTGCTGCACACCTTCGCCGTCAAGGCAGGCGCACTGGTGCCCGTACTGGAGCTGCTGGCCGCAGAGGGGGTTGGCTGCGAGGTGGCGAGCGCCGGCGAACTGACGCTCGCCCGCGCGGCCGGAGTCCCCGCCACGCGCACCGTCTTCGACTCCCCCGCCAAGACCGTCGGCGAGCTGCGTGACGCGCTGGAGAGCGGCGTGGCGGTCAACGCGGACAACCCGCAGGAGCTGGCCCGCCTCGACGCGCTGGTCGCCGAGCGGGCCGCCGCCGGGCGGGACCCGGGCGCACCTGTCGGGCTGCGGATCAACCCCCAGGTGGGCACGGGTTCCATCGGTGCGATGAGCACCGCTACGGCCACCTCGAAGTTCGGGGTGGCACTGCGCGACAAGGGCGTCGAACAGTGGGTCGTCGACAACGCTCTGGCCCGCCCCTGGCTGACCCGGCTGCATACCCACACCGGTTCGCAAGGGGTGCCGCTGGAGCTGATGGCCGAGTCCGTGCGGGTCGTCTTCGAGCTGGCCGAGCGGATCAACCGCGAGGCGGGCCGCACCCAGATCGACACCCTCGACATCGGTGGCGGCCTCCCGGTGAACTTCGCCGGCGATGAGACGGAGCCCTCCTTCGACGCATACGCGCGCCTCCTGCGCAGCACGGTGCCCGCTCTGTTCGACGGGCGGTACACCCTCGTCACCGAGTTCGGCCGCTCATTGCTGGCCAAACAGGGCTTCATCGCCGCACTGGTGGAGTACACCAAGTCCGCGGGCGGGCGGCGGATCGCCATCACCCACGCGGGCGCGCACGTGGCGACACGGACCGCGTTCGCGCCCGAATCCTGGCCACTGAGGGTGGGCGCTTTCGACGCACAGGGCGTACCCAAGAGCGCACCAGAGGTGGTGCAGGACGTGGCGGGGCCGTGCTGCTTCGCCGGGGATCTCATGGCGCGGGAGAGGTCACTGCCCGCACTGGAGCCCGGCGATGTGGTGGCCCTGTGGGACACCGGCGCCTACTACTTCTCCACGCCCTTCCAGTACAACAGCCTGCCCAGGCCGGCCGTACACGGCTTCTGGCGCGACAGTGAGGGCCGTATCCGCTTCTCACTGGTGCGACCGGCGCAGCAGATCGAGGAAATTCTCGCGGACAGTGGCGCGGCACAGTGTGGAGCGCTCACCTCCGGGACCGCACCCGCCCGCTGATCCGGTCCGGCGGCCCGGATAGGCTCCCGCACTGTTCTCAGAAGGGTCCGTTCCGCACGGGGGTCGAGTGTGTTTGGCTTTCTCCGCAAGTCTCCGATATTCCCCTGGGCGGGCAACCGGCTTCGGTCGGCCCGCTCCGGAGGCGAGACGGACCAGGCG
Organism: Streptomyces oryzae; assembly: GCF_017676365.1. Classification (GTDB taxonomy): domain Bacteria; phylum Actinomycetota; class Actinomycetes; order Streptomycetales; family Streptomycetaceae; genus Streptomyces; species Streptomyces oryzae. Next base: position 6,567 of record NZ_JADKMA010000195.1, on the reverse strand, counting down.
GTGCTGCGCGGGCTCGCCTGCGGGGCACATCTGAAGTACGCCAACGGCGACCCGTGGAACACGGTCGCCGACCCGCGCCCTGCCCCCAAGTGGGAGCGCACCCGCCTGAAGACGATGTGGGGCGTCACCGACGCGCACCAGTGGCACGAGATGGTGCAGGAGCTCATCGATGGCCAAGTCTCCACCCCGATGTGGGACATGGCCATGGGAGCACGGGCAGCGCTCCTCGTACGGCAGGAGGTCACCCCGGCGGCCGGGCAGCCGATCTCCGAACAGGCGTGGAACGACGCTGTCGGCCAGTGGCTGGTGAATCAGCTCGGCCCCCGCCACCCGGAACTGAAGGAGACCTCCGCCGCCCTCCGCGAGACCATAGGCCGCATCCTCCGCTACGAAACCCACTTTCGCGAGGACGGTCTCCTCGCCCCGGACGCCCACATACGCCGCGCCCTCGCCTGGGACCTGGGCCGGGCCGCCAACATGGCCTGCTGGGGCGTCGACGCGGGCTTCGCGCGCCCCGACGAGGCCCGCGAAGCGTTGCGGGTCATCGGTGCCGCAGCCGCCGAGGAGTACGGCAACTGGACCAACTTCTCCCTCGGCTACGTGCTGGGCCGCTGCCTCCACTTCGACGAGGACACCTTCGGCTCCTGGTACCGCGAAGTCCGCGACTCCCACCGCCTGCTGACCACCGACAGCAAGAGCCCTTGGGTAGCGGTGGCGCTGGGACGCTGAGGCGCGGCACCTGACTCAGTTCGGGCCACCGGCACGTGCGGTGCGCGAGAGCGAGGCCGCTGTCGCCGTCGCTGTGCGGACGAACGCGGCGAGCGCCCGTGAGCGCGACTCCTCGGCCCAGGCGATCACCAGCCGGCTCGGACTCAGGTCCGCCACCGAACGGAAGGCGATCGCACGACCGTCGAAGCGCCGGGCGACCGATGTGGGGAGGAAGGTGACCGCGCGGCCCAGTTCGATCAGGCGCAGCGCCTCGGCCAGGTCGCTCACCACGGGTCCTGTGGTGTCGCCTTCTTCGTACGCGGACTCCGGGTCGTACCCGCGGTAGTACGCATCCACCTCGGGAGACTCCCCCGCCCACCGGGCGATGGGCTCACCGCGCAGATCCGCCAAGGTGAGCAAGTCCTCGGCCGCCAGCGGGTGACCGGAAGGCAGTGCGACCACGCGGGGCTCGCGGATCAGCTCCTCGTGGTCGAGCCCGGTGGCATCGAACGGCACCTGGATCAACGCCACGTCCGCCCGGCCGTCCCGCAGGCGCGGCACGAGCTCATCCGTGCCGACCAGCGCCAGCTCCGTCGGCGCGGACTCCGGCTGTCTTTCGTACGCGGCGATGCACGGGCCGAGCAGCCCTGCGTCACCGTCCGGTTTGGCGGCGACGACGAGCCTCGCGGCCGGCCCGGCGGCGCGGACAGTGGCACGTTCTGCGGCTTCGATCGCCGCGAGCGCGGCGGTGGCCCGGCCCAGCAGAACGCTGCCCGCCTCGGTGAGCTGCACGGTGCGCGTGGTGCGGTTCAGCAGTCGCACGCCAAGACGCCGCTCGACCCCCGCGATCGTCCGGGAGACCACCGACTGTGCCAGCCCGAGCCGTGCCGCTGCGGCGCCGAAGTGCAGCTCCTCAGCGACCGCGACGAAGCACCACAGCTCTCGCGTTTCCAGCCGTCCACCACCACTCATGCTGCGCAAGCATAAATGGCGCCCCTGTCGGCATTTCTGTTTCCCGCGGCGGGGGCGTTGGCTTGGCGTCATGACCGATCACAAGAGCGTGTTCCGCGCCTACCTCCATGCGTTCAACACCGGTGACCTGGAGGCTTTCGACGACCTCGTGACCGAGGACTACCGCAACCACGACCCGCTGCACCCCGACCCGGAACCGGGACCCGCTGGCCTGAAGCCGATCGTCAGCGAGCTGCGGGCCCAGGCCCCGGACCTGCGCTTCGAGGAAGTGCACCTGATCGTCGAGGACGATCTGCTCGCCGCCCATCTGCTCGTGCACGGCTTCGGGGAAGCCCCGGTTCGCCAAATCCAGATCGAACGCTTCGCCGGCGACCGGATCGCCGAGCACTGGCGCGCCACCGGTAGCGGGGCCTGAGCGCGCTTTCCGGACCCAGAGCCGGCTCATTTGTGGTCGCGCAGGAAGGCAGGGATCTCGTCGCGGGTCGGATAGTTCGGCAGGGGTGCCGGCTTGTCCTGAAGGAACGCGGTGATGACGTCGGCGGCCCGGTCGTTGTTGTCGTCCAGGCCGTTCCACATGTGGTGTCCGACTCCGGGCATGTACTGCGCGCGCTGGATGGCAGGGTTATTGGCAAGCGCGGCGGTCGCCCATTGACGGACCTGGGAGGAGCACTCGGCGATCATCAGCATCGCGGGGGTCCGGGAGCGCCTCAGCCGCGGGGCGATGGAGGGCGAGTCCTTGACGGTCTGCTGGACGCGGAGGCTGGCGGCGGGGCTGAAGGAGAAGTTCTGGGCGGTGTCCTCGGTGGGGATTCGGTGCGCGTCGCGCGCGCAGTAGGCGGATGCGGTGTCGCTGCCGAGGTCGGCGGCGGTGAAGGCGTTGTCGCCTTCGGCCTGGCCTATCAGTCCGGTGTCGGGGGTGAGGAGTCCGAGTCGCATGAGTCCGAGTGCCACGGCGTACCGGGGGACGTGCGTCGACCGCGGTCCGGTCGGGGCCGGCGCGAGGCCCCGTGCGGATGCCTGGCCCTTGTGCCCGGTGATGTGTGCGGTGGGGCCGTCCATGGGCCCGGGCTCGGCGACGATCGCCCGGTGCAGGCGTGCGGCGACGCCGGGGTCGGCCAGGGCCCGGGTGAGCACGACTCCGCCTCCGGAGAATCCGAGGATGTCGACCTTGCCCTTGTCCAGGCGGTCTACGAAGGCGGCGAGGTCACGGACCGACCTGGAGATCGTGTACTGGTCCATGGGGAGCAGGTCGCTTCGTCCGCCGCCGGCCTGTTCGTAGGCGTAGACGTCGTAGCCCTTGCGTGCCAGGAGTCGCAGAAATCGGTGGTCCTGCACCGAGATGCCGCGGACAGGCCCTCCGTGGAGGTACACGAACGGCACGGAATGCCGGGGGCCGGAGTTCGCGGGCGGGTAGTGATACACCGCGACCCGGCTGCCTGTGGCCAGGTTCCAGTGCTGCGTGGACACGAACGGCAGCGCGGACGGGTACCGCCGGGCCGTCGGCACGGTCGGGATGCATACCGTCGCCGTCAACGCCGCCGCGACGACCACCGGCAGGAACGGCACGAGCCGCGCCGGCCAGCTGCGGTGCCGCCCCCGCCACAGCGCGAAGACGGTCCCGGCCCCGAGGGTCGTCCCCCAAGCGGCGAGCCCCGAACCTGCCCCGTCCGTGAGGGCGATCAGTGCGAGAAAGACGACGACCAGCGTCACGAGGGCGGCCAGGGCCGGCAGTACACGTCCGATGAAGCGGACGAGACGTAGGACGGGCGGGGGCACGGCGGACCTCCAACAGTTTCGGAACGTTGTTTCAAAACGACGTTATCAGAGGGAGTAAGCTGCTGACCGTGGGTAGGCCGAGAACGAACGACGAGGCCGTCAAAGAGCGGCTTGTGGCGTGCGCGACCGAGATGCTCGCCACTCGTCCGCGGGAGTCGGTCACGGTCCGCGCCGTGGCCGCTGCCGCCGAGGCGTCGACAACGGCGGTGTACTCGTTGTTCGGCGGTAAGGACGGGCTGATCGGTGCGGTGCGCGACAGAGCCGTCGCCGGCCTCTTCCAGGACGTGTCGGCGGTGCAGACGTCCGCGGACCCTCTCGCCGACCTCTACGCGCTGGCCGCCGCCTACCGTCGTTGGGGGCGCGGACACAGCCACCTGTACATGGTGCTGTTCGGTGGTGTGCAGTCCTTCGACCCGTCGGGGGAGGTCGGTGCCCGTGACCCGATCCGTCCCCTCCTCGCGGCGATCGAGCGCGCCTTGGCGGCGTCCGTCCTCGCCGGCGACGCAACGGCGATCGCCCTGTCGATCTGGGGAACCCTGCACGGGCTCGTGACCCTCGAACTGGCTGGGGCCCTGGACTCCACCACGTCCGACGCCGCATTCCACTCGACGATTCACGCCACGCTGCGCGGATGGACGACCCCGGAGGTGTTCCGCAGTCTTCGCCAAGCCGAACCAGCTCGGTAGCAGGACCAGGGCCGGTGTCCACTCGGTCCACCACTCGTCCGAGATCGACCGGGGCCGACGCCGAAGGGGTCTTCCGGGTTGTACCTGAGCCGGCCCCGCGTCCCGATACGGAGCGAGCGGAGTTAGCAATGCGTGCCAGCTTCGCGCGCAATCGACCCGGAAGCGCCGCCTCCGCGCCTATGGTCCCCCCTTGTGGGCGTGACCCCCACGGCACGCCCTGCCGATCGATTCAGGGGGACCAGGAACGATGAACATCAACCGGCGTCAATTACTGCGTGGTTCACTGGCGGCAGCGGCTGCCGCAGGCCCGCTCGGGGCCCTTGCCTCCCCGGCGTACGGGGCGCAGCAGGCAGCCCCGGACCCGCGCGATCCGTACGACCTCGTTCTGCTGGACGTCGCGAACAAGAAGGTGCAGACCGTCAACACGGGACAGGTCAGGAACGGGCAGTTCGGCGACCCGATATCGACGTTCGCCACCGGCGGCTGGGACCCGCTGGAGTGCCGCTTCAGGGAGATCAGGGGCACCCGCGTCTTCATGGTCTGCGGAGGCAGCCCCGGTGACGGGAAGGTGACGATCCACCGGCAGTCCGACTCGAAGGCGCTGGGGTGGGACTCGGGTCTGAAGATCTTCCCGCACTGCATCGAGTACCTGCCGACAGCCGATGCCGTGATCGTCGTGGGGACGCGGGGGTTCGAGAAGGAGAACGCCCCGGAGACCCCAGAGGGGAAGCGGCCCGGAGGGAGTTACCAGCTCTACACGGCCCCGGACGGCAAGACGCCCGATTCGTTCAAGCGCATAAGGTCCGACCGGTTCCGCCAGGCTCATGGTGTGCTGTGGGACCCCAAGATGCAGCTTCTGTGGATATACGGCGGGGACAAGCTCCAGGCGTTCGAGGTGAAGGGGCACCGGGAGAGCACCTATCTCGCCCCGAAGCAGTTCCTGCAGCGCAGTGAATTCGAGAACGGTCACGACCTGCAGCCCGACTACGTGTATCCGCAGTTCTTCTGGGCGACGGGAACCCACCGCATCTTCAAGATCGACAAATCGGGAGCCGAGCCGGTCGAGGTGTGGAGCCATCCGACGCCGGAGGTGAAGTCCTTCTCCCGGCATGAGAAGGGCCGCGGCATCTATACGAGCGCACACGGCACGGGCAATGCCTACGGCAATGATCAGGTCCACTTCCTCTGGCCCCCGTGGGGCCCGCCCGAGAACATCAGGTTCATCGACCGCAAAGACCCCAAGGCGAGGAAGAGCCGCATCTACAAGGCGCGGCTGACCAACCACGAGCTCCCTGGCGCGTAGCCCTCCCCCAGCGGCCCCGGCCCCGGTCGGCGGGGGCCGGGGTTCTCAGCACGCCCCCAGCCTTTTCACAGCCGTTTCTCAGGTTCGGCGGGCACGCTGGCCCGCATGGATGAGAAGGCGGCGTTGCGGCGGCCTGATGGCAGTGCGGTGCGGATTCTGGTGGTGGACGACGAACCGTCGCTCACGGAGCTGCTGTCGATGGCTCTGCGGTACGAGGGGTGGCAGGTGCGGGCGGAGGGCGGCGGTGACGCCGCTGTGCGTACCGCGCGGGAGTGGCGTCCGGACGCGGTGGTGCTCGATGTGATGCTGCCCGACGCCGACGGGTTCACCGTGCTGCGGCGGCTGCACGCGGTGAGCCCCGGGATCCCGGTGCTGTTCCTGACCGCGCGGGACGCGGTGGAGGACCGGATCGCGGGGCTGACGGCGGGCGGCGACGACTATGTGACCAAGCCGTTCAGCCTGGAAGAGGTTATCGCCCGGCTGCGCGGGCTGCTGCGGCGTGCCGGGGCCGGGGCTGCCGGGCGTTCGTCGTCACTGCTGGTGGTCGGCGATCTGACGCTGGACGAGGACACCCATGAGGTGACGCGGGACGGTACGGAGATCCAGCTGACCGCCACCGAGTTCGAGCTGCTGCGCTATCTGATGCGGAACCCGAAACGGGTGCTGAGCAAGGCGCAGATCCTGGACCGGGTGTGGTCCTACGACTTCGGCGGCCAGGGCAACGTCGTGGAGCTGTACATCTCGTATCTGCGGCGGAAGATCGACGCGGGGCGGGCGCCGATGATTCACACGCGGCGCGGCGCGGGCTATCTGCTCAAGCCTGCCGCGGCGTAAGGAGAGGAACGGGTATGTCCGGCCTCTTCGCCCGGCTGCGTGGGACGCTGCGGGTGCCCCGCTCACTGCGGGCCCGGCTGGTGCTCTCGGCCGTCGCGATGATCGCGGTGGTGGCCGCGGTGATCGGTACGGTGACCACGATCGCGCTGCACACCTATCTGTACCAGCAGCTCGACAGCCAGCTGAAGGACGTCACCTTCCGCGCCGCCGGGCCGGGGCCGCCCGGGCATCCGCGGCCGCCGGGGCTGGAGAAGCTGCGGTTTCTGGGGGTGGGCGGGCAGCCGGTGG
>NZ_JADKMA010000194.1 GCF_017676365.1 Streptomyces oryzae | reverse complement strand
GGGCTGTGCCCCCGCACCCCCGGACGGTCCGGCTACGAGGGCCGCCTCGCTGACGTCACCCGGTACACGTCGTAGACGCCCTCCACTCCACGTACCGCCTTCAGTACGTGGCCCAGGTGCTTCGGGTCGCCCATCTCGAAGGTGAAGCGGGAGATGGCGACGCGGTCGCGGGACGTCTGAACAGCGGCCGAGAGGATGTTGACGTGCTGGTCGGACAGCACGCGCGTGACGTCGGAGAGCAGCCGGGAGCGGTCCAGGGCCTCGACCTGGATGGCGACCAGGAAGACGGACGACTGGGTGGGCGCCCACTCGACGTCCAGGATCCGCTCGGGCTCCCGGGTGAGGGAGTCGACGTTGACGCAGTCGGTGCGGTGCACCGAAACCCCGTTGCCGCGGGTGACGAACCCGATGATCGGGTCACCCGGCACCGGCGTGCAGCAACGGGCCAGCTTGACCCACACATCGGAGCCCGCGCCCTTGACGACGACGCCCGGGTCGGCGGTGGAGCGCCGCCGCGTGCTGCGGGCCGGCATCGGCGGCGCGGTCTCGGCGATGTCCTCCTTGGCCTCGTCCTCGCCGCCCAGCGCCTGCACCAGCTTGTGGCAGACGTGCTGCGCCGAGACGTGGCCCTCGCCGATCGCGGCGTAGAGCGCTGAGATGTCGGGGTAGCGCATCTCGTGCGCGAGGGTGACCAGCGAGTCGCCGGTGAGGATGCGCTGGATGGGCAGGTTCTGCTTGCGCATCGCCCGCGCTATGGCGTCCTTGCCCTGCTCGATGGCCTCGTCGCGCCGCTCGCGGGTGAACCAGGCGCGGATCTTGTTGCGGGCACGCGGTGACTTGACGAAACCGAGCCAGTCCCGGGAGGGTCCGGCGCCGGATGCCTTGGAGGTGAAGACCTCCACCGTGTCGCCGTTGTCCAGCGTCGACTCCAGCGGCACCAGGCGGCCGTTGACCCGCGCCCCGATGGTGCGGTGGCCGACCTCGGTGTGCACGGCGTAGGCGAAGTCGACGGGGGTGGCGTCGGCCGGGAGCGCTATGACGTCACCCTTGGGGGTGAAGACGAAGACCTCGTTGCGGGAGAGGTCGAAGCGCAGGGACTCCAGGAACTCGCCGGGGTCCTCGGTCTCCTTCTGCCAGTCCAGCAACTGCCGCAGCCACGACATGTCGTTGATCGTTTCGTCGCCGGCACCGCCCTTGCCCGCGCTCTTGGGCACATCCGTGCGCACCTTTGAGGTGCCGGCGACGGCCTGCTGCTTGTACTTCCAGTGCGCCGCGATGCCGTACTCGGCGCGGCGGTGCATGTCGAAGGTGCGGATCTGCAGTTCGACGGGCTTGCCGCCCGGCCCGATGACCGTCGTGTGCAGCGACTGGTACATGTTGAACTTGGGCATCGCGATGTAGTCCTTGAACCGCCCGGGAACCGGGTTCCAGCGGGCGTGCACGGTGCCCAGCGCGGCGTAGCAGTCGCGGACGGTGTCCACCAGGACGCGGATGCCCACCAGGTCGTAGATCTCCGCGAAGTCCCGGCCGCGGACGATCATCTTCTGGTAGACGCTGTAGTAGTGCTTGGGCCGCCCGGTGACGGTGGCCTTGATCCGCGCCGCACGCAGATCGGCCTGCACCTCGTCGGTGACGACGGCCAGATACTCGTCCCGCTTGGGAGCGCGCTCGGCGACGAGGCGGACGATCTCGTCGTACATCTTGGGGTAGAGGATCGCGAACGCGAGGTCCTCCAGCTCCCACTTGATGGTGTTCATGCCCAGCCGGTGGGCGAGCGGCGCGAAGATCTCCAGCGTCTCGCGGGCCTTCTGCTCCTGCTTGGACCGCTTGAGATAGCGCATGGTGCGCATGTTGTGCAGCCGGTCGGCGAGCTTGATGACCAGGACGCGGGGGTCCTTGGCCATCGCGACGACCATCTTGCGCACCGTCTCGGCCTGCGCGGCCTCACCGAACTTGACCTTGTCCAGCTTGGTGACCCCGTCCACCAGGAGGGCCACCTGGTCGCCGAAGTCGCGGCGCAGGGTGTCGAGCCCGTATTCGGTGTCCTCGACGGTGTCGTGCAGCAGGCCCGCCATCAGCGTCGCCGGGTCCATGCCCAGCTCGGCGAGGATCGTGGTGACGGCGAGGGGGTGGGTGATGTACGGGTCGCCGCTCTTGCGCTTCTGGCCGCGGTGCCAGCGCTCGGCGACCTGGTAGGCGCGCTCGATCTGGCGGAGCGTGGAGGACTCGATCTTGGGGTCGTTGCTGCGCACTATCCGCAGCAGCGGTTCCAGCACCGGGTTGAACGGGCTGGAGCGCTGCACCCCCAGGCGCGCCAGACGGGCGCGTACGCGGTTGGAGGAGCCGGAGCGGCCCGAGACCCCGGAGACGGCGCGCGCGGGCGCCACACGGTCACGAGAGCCGTTCTCGGCGCTCTTTCCGCCCCGCTCGCCACTCCTGCCACCGCGGCCCGCGGGAGCACTGTGCGCGGTGCCGGGCTGCTTGCCGTTGGCTTCGGCGGGGCTGTCGGCGGCACGGGAGCGGCCGGCGCCCTCGCTCTTCGAGGGCAGCCCGCCGTTGGCCGCGGCGGCGGACCGGCGCCGGGCCGCCTCGCCGGCGGCCTCCGCTTCCTGGCGCTGCGCGGCGGTGAGCTGCTGGGCCTCGTCTGGCAAGAGCACTCCTCGGTGGACCCCGGTCGGACTGCCATGGTAGCCACCCCGGCCACACCCGGACCTCCCGGAGGGAACGGCGAAGGCGGCCACCCCTGCCCCGGCTTCGGCCGGGCACGTTCAGGTGAACGTATCGGGGGGCCGCCTTATGCCGCCCTGCGCAGCTTCTCGTTCAGGCCGCCGGCCACTCAAAGGCGGCCCGCGGTCTCAGACAGTGACCAGGGCGTCGAGCGGGGCACCCGCAAGGGCGCGCTCCACCCGCTCCCGGCCGGCCAGGAAGCCGAGCTCCAGCAGTATCGCCGCGCCCGCGACCTCGGCACCCGTGCGCCGGATGAGCTCCACGGACGCCTCGGCGGTGCCGCCGGTGGCCAGTACGTCGTCGATCACCAGCACCCGGTCGCCCTCCGCCAGCCCCGCGGCGTGCACCTCGATCTGGGCGCTGCCGTACTCGAGGTCGTACGCCTGGGAGAGAGTGGCGCCGGGGAGCTTGCCGGACTTGCGTACGGGCACGAACCCGATGCCGACGCGCACGGCGACGGGAGCGCCGAGGATGAAACCGCGCGCCTCCAGGCCGACGATCTTCGTGGCCCCGCGCCGCTCTGCGAGCCCCGCCAGCACCTCCGTGAGGACGGAGAACGCCTTGGCGTCGGCGAGCAGCGGGGTGATGTCCTTGAACAGCACCCCGGGCTTGGGGTAGTCGGGCACGTCGTGGATCCGGCTGGTCAGCAACTCCCGCACGTCGGCGGGGACCAGCGGGGCCGCCGAGGACTCCGTCGCGCTCATCGGCTCACCTGCGCTTTCCGGAGGCCCTGCCGCGGCCACGGCCGCGGGAGGGCGGCTGGCGCCGCTGGCCCGCGAGCCCGGCGCCCGCTGCCGCGGGTCCGCCGCCGCGGCCGTTGTCCACTGCGACGGGCGGGCGGACGCCGCCGTCGCCCGGAGGCTCGTCCACCGGGCCGTCGGGCTCGTCGTCCGGCTCGTGCGCCTCGCGCTCGGCAGCCTTCAGGCGCTTGGTGCGCACCCGCCTGGCGAGGGCCTTCATCTCGGGCTGGCGCTCCTTGAAGTCGGCGACCAGCGGGGTCGCGATGAAGATCGAGGAGTACGCACCGGCGGCCAGGCCGACGAAGAGGGAGAGCGCGATGTCGTTGAGCATGCCGCCGCCGAGCATCCCGCCACCGATGAACAGCAGGCCCGCGACCGGCAGCAGCGCGACGACGGTGGTGTTGATGGAGCGCACCAGCGTGCTGTTGATGCTGCGGTTGGCGATCTCGCTGAAGGTGTACTTGGTCTGCTTGGTGACGTTCTTGCTGCCCTCTCTCAGACCGTCGAAGACGACGACCGTGTCGTAGAGCGAGTAGCCGAGGATCGTCAGCAGACCGATCACGGTGCCTGGTGTGACTTCGAAGCCGACCAGCGAGTAGACACCGACGGTGATGGTGATGTCGTGGATGAGGGCGATCAGCGCCGCCAGCGCCATCCGCCACTCGAAGGCGATGGCGAGATAGATCACCACCAGGATCATGAAGATCCCGAGCCCCTGCCACGCCTTGTTGGCGATCTGCTCGCCCCAGCTGGGGCCGACCAGCTGGGCGTCGATCTTCTCCGGGTTCACCTTCAGCTCGCCGGCCAGCTCCTCCTTGACCTTGGTGGAGGTCTTGGTGTCGACGCTGGCGATCTGCACGCGCTTACCGCCGTCGCCCAGTTCCTGGACGATGGCCGTGTGCCCGGAGACCTTCTCCGCCGCGTGTGTGGTCTGCTCCACGGAGGCGGAGGTCTTGGGCGTGGTGAAGACGGCACCGCCCTCGAACTCGATGCCCATGTTGAGGCCGCGGACGACGAGGCCCACGATCGCCGTGATGGTGATCAGGATCGAGAGGCCGTACCAGACCTTGCGGTGCCCGACGAAGTCGTAGCCGACCTCACCGCGGTACAGCCGGGCGCCGAGACTGCCGAGACGGGACACCTCAGACCTCCTTCGGTTCGGTGCTGACGGTGCGGCGGCCGCGCCGCAGAGGTGGCCTGGCTCCGAGCCGCTTGGGATCGAGGCCGGACCAGGGGTGCCCGTCGGCGAAGAACCTTCTGCGGGCGAGCAGCGTCATGACCGGCTTGGTGAAGAAGAAGACCACGACGACGTCGAGCGCGGTGGTCAGGCCCAGCGTGAACGCGAAGCCCTGCACCTTGCCGACCGAGACGATGAACAGCACCGCGGCGGCGAGGAAGGAGACGAAGTCGGAGACGAGGATGGTGCGCCGGGCGCGCGGCCAGGCCCGCTCGACCGCGGGCCGCAGCGTGCGGCCCTCGCGGACTTCGTCTCTGATGCGTTCGAAGTAGACGATGAACGAGTCGGCCGTGATGCCGATGGCGACGATGGCGCCGCAGACGGCCGGCAGGTTGAGCGCGAAGCTCATCGCCGGGCCCAGCAACGTCATGATCGTGTACGTCAGTGCCGCGGAGACGAGCAGGCTCAGGATGGCGATCAGCGAGAGGCCGCGGTAGTAGGCGACCAGGTAGACGACCACCAGGGCGAGCCCGATGGCGCCCGCGATCAGACCGGCCTGCAGCTGGTCGCTGCCGAGCGCGGCGGTGACGGTGGTGACGTCCGACTCCTCGAAGGAGAGCGGCAGCGCGCCGTAGGAGAGGATGTTGCCCAGGTCCTCTGCGGACTCCTGGGTGAAGCTGCCGGAGATCTCCGCGTTGTTGGTCAGCCGCTGGTTGACGGTGGGCGCCGACTGGACCTCGCCGTCCAGCGCGATGGCGAACTGGTTCTGCGGCTGCGGCTTCTTGCGCAGCTTGTCGGTGATCGCGCCGAACTGGTCGGATCCCTTGTCGTTGAACGACATCTGGACGATCCACTGACCGCGGTCCTGCGCGAAGACGGCCTTGGCCTTGCTGACGTTCTTGCCCGGCACGGCGACCGGGCCGAGCGCGTACTTGATCGGGTCCTTGGCGTCACAGGCGACGATCGGCTCGGAGCCCTTGGTGCTCGCGGCCTTCTCGCTGGCCTTGGCCCGGGCTTCCTTGGTGCTGCAGTCCAGCGCGGCGAGCTTCTTGGCGAGCGCGGCGGGGACGCCGGGTGCCTGGGGCTGCTGCGGCGGCGCCGTCGGCTGCGGGGACTTCTTCTTGCCGCTGGAGTCGCTGGGCTGAGGGCTGGGGCTCTTGTCCGTCTTGGCCGCGGATTTGGCCTTCAGGCCCTCGGTGACGGCACGGCCCTGGCCGCCGGGCGACGGCGAGGCGGAGTTCGAGGAGGACGGCGAGGAGGACGGCTGGGCCTTCTCGTCCTGGCCGCTCTTGCTCTTCTCGTCCTGCTTGCCCTTGCCGTCCTGGCTGCCCTGCTTTCCGGAGCTGCCGGACTTGGAGGGCTTGGGCTGCGGCTTCTGCGGCTTCTCGGCCTGCGCCAGCGTCAGCACCGGGCGGAAACCGAGCTGCGCCGTGGTGCCCACCTGTTCGCGCGCCTGCTTGGAGTTGGTGCCCTTGGGGATGTTGACGATGATGTGCCGGTCGCCCTGCGTCTGAACCTCGGACTCGGTCACGCCAAGACCGTTGACGCGCCGCTCGATGATGCCGACGGCGGTGTCCATGTTGGTCTTGTTGATCGCGTTGGGCTTGCCGGGCTGGTTCTTCGCCTCGAGCGTGATGCTGGTGCCGCCGGCCAGGTCGATGCCCAGCCTGGGCGTCTTGTGACCCGAGGCGAACATCCCCACGATCAGCCCCGCCGTGATCACCAGAATCAGCCCTAGGGAGCGCCACGGCCTCCCCTGGGCGCCGGAGGCCCTGCGACCCCTCTTCGGTGCTGCCACCTTCTCGTCTCTCCCTGTCCAACCGCCCGTGCCGCCCCGCGAGTTCGGCCGGGCGCGGCACAGCGGCGCGCGAAGTGGTCTGTGGACGTGCTACGCCGCCGGACCCGGTCCTACTCCCCCAGTCCGGCGGCGCTGACCTTACTTGGAGTCGGCGTCCTCGTCCCGCTTGCCGTCCTTGGCGGTGTCGTCGTCGGCCTTGACCGACTCCGCCTTCGGCTCGCCGGACGCCTCGACGGGCTCCTCGGCGTCCTTGTCCACGGCAGCGTCGGGGCCGTCACCGGCGTCCTTCTTCTCGAGGTCGAGCTTCGCGTCGGAGGGAGCGTCCTCTTCCCCGGTCAGCGAGGAGGCGTCGTCGGGAACCACCGCGTCGACGCCGAACTCTTCGCCCTCCGGACCGTTCGTGATGCGGTCGAACTCCTCATCGGAGAGGACGGCACCGATGGCGTTCTTCGCGAAGAGCGCGTGCGTGCCGGGCTCGATCTCCACGAGGACGCTGTCCTCGCGGATCTCCTTGACGACGGCGTACATGCCCCCGATGGTGCGGATGCCCGTGCCAGGCTGCATCTGGTCACGCATCTGCACGGCCTGACGCTGCTTCTTCTTGGCGGAGCGAGTCATCAGGAACATGGCCCCGATGATCACAATGAACGGGAGCAGAGCAATTGGGTCCACGGCGGAAGATTTTCCTTCACATGGCCGCGTCTCAGCGGCCTGGGGGTATTCGGGGTGGGCAAGCCTCCGCAAAGGGAGGGCGTCGGCGGAGTCTAAGCGAGCCTTCGCCGATGGAACAACGTCAAGCATGGCACCGAGGTTCCCGGCCCGACGAGTCTCCGCGCCGTCACGCTCCGAACAGGCCCTGTTGCCCAGGCCCTCCGGAAGCCGACCGCGGGGACTGCTGGGGCGGGGTGAGACCCAGGTGAGCCCATGCGGCGGGCGTGGCCACGCGACCACGAGGAGTACGGGCCAGCAGCCCCTCACGAACGAGGAACGGCTCGGCCACTTCCTCCACTGTCTCACGCTCCTCGCCAACCGCGACGGCAAGCGTGGAAAGCCCCACAGGACCGCCGCCGAACAGTTTCAGCAGCGAGCCGAGCACCGCACGGTCGAGCCGGTCGAGACCGCGCCCGTCCACCTCGTAGACCTCCAGCGCGGCGGCGGCCACCTCGCGGGTGATGACACCGTCCGCCTTGACCTGTGCGTAGTCCCTCACCCTCCGCAGCAGCCGGTTGGCGATACGTGGCGTGCCCCTGGAGCGCCCGGCGATCTCCACGGCGCCCTCCGGGTCCGTCCGCACCTCCAGCAGCTCGGCTGACCGGTGTACGACCTGCTCCAGCTCCTCCGGCTCGTAGAACTCCATGTGCGCCGTGAACCCGAAGCGGTCCCGCAGCGGCGGCGGCAGCAGCCCGGCCCGGGTGGTGGCACCGACCAGCGTGAACGGCGGCAGCTCCAGCGGGATGGCGGTGGCCCCTGGCCCCTTGCCGACGATCACGTCGACGCGGAAGTCCTCCATGGCCATGTAGAGCATTTCCTCGGCCGGGCGGGACATCCGGTGGATCTCGTCCAGGAAGAGCACCTCGCCCTCCTGGAGCGAGGAGAGGATCGCCGCGAGGTCGCCCGCGTGCTGGATGGCGGGGCCTGAAGTGATGCGGATGGGGGCGCCCATCTCCGCCGCGATGATCATGGACAGCGTCGTCTTGCCGAGCCCCGGTGCGCCGGAGAGCAGCACATGGTCGGCGGTGCCGCCACGCGCCCGTGCAGCGCGGAGCACCAGGTCCAGCTGCTCGCGCACCTTGGGCTGCCCGATGAACTCCCCCAACTGCTTGGGGCGCAGAGCGGCTTCGACAGCCTGCTCATCGCTGTCGACCTCGGCGTCGACCAGCCGTTCCTCGGAGCTCATGCCCTCACCGCGCCCGGTTCAGCGACTGGAGAGCGGACTTCAGCAGCGCACCGACCTGCGGCTCACCGCCGTCCGCGACAACGGCCTCCGCCTGCGGGGCCACAGCCGCGACGGCGTCCTCCGCCTCCTTGGCCGCGTACCCCAACCCGACCAGCGCCGCATGGAGTTGCTCCTGCCAGCCGGGCACCGCGGCTGCCACCGCCCCCCGCGAGGCGGGGACCGTGCCGAGCGGCCTGCCGAGCCGGTCCTTCAGTTCCAGCAGCAACTTCTGCGCGCCCTTCTTGCCGATGCCGGGCACGGCGGTCAGCGCCTTCTCGTCCCCGGTGGAGACGGCCAGCCGCAGCGCGTCGGGGCTGTGCACCGCCAGCATCGCCTGGGCCAGCCGCGGGCCCACCCCGCTCGCGGTCTGGAGCAGTTCGAAGATCTGCCGCTCGTCCTCGTCCGCGAAGCCGTAGAGGGTCAGCGAGTCCTCCCGTACGACCAGCGAGGTGGCGAGCCTGGCGGGCTCACCCATGCGCAGTTCGGCGAGCGTGCCGGGCGTGCACTGGACCGCCATGCCGACCCCGCCGACCTCGATCACGGCGGAGTCGGGGCCGAGCGCGGCGACGGATCCCGAGACGGAGGCGATCATCAAACGGTGCCCTTCCTGCGGTACTGCGGTGCCGGGGTCGCTTGCTGCGCTGCGACGGCCTGTTGGAGCCGGTTCTGGGCCGGGCCGCGCCAGATGTGGCAGACGGCGAGGGCCAGCGCGTCCGCCGCGTCGGCGGGCTTGGGCGCGGCCGACAGGCCCAGCAGCCGCGTCACCATGGCACCCACCTGGGCCTTTTCGGCCCGGCCCGAACCGGTGACGGCGGCCTTGACCTCGCTGGGGGTGTGCAGCGCCACCGGCAGCCCGCGCCGGGCGGCGCACAGCATGGCGACGGCACTGGCCTGCGCGGTGCCCATGACCGTACGGACGTTGTGCTGGCTGAACACCCGCTCCACCGCGACCGCTTCGGGGCGGTGTTCGTCCAGCCACTCCTCGAGACCGCGCTCGATCAGCACCAGCCGCTCGGGGATCTCCGCCTCCACGGGGGTACGGATCACGCCGACGCCGGCCATCGTCAGCCGGCGCCCCGCGACGCCGTCCACCACGCCGATGCCGCAGCGGGTAAGCCCCGGGTCGACCCCCAGCACGCGCAACGCCATCCCCCTCTCCGCAGCCGTTTCCTGGTTCCCGCAGGCTATAGGCAACCTCTGACAGAACCGGGGACCCGCGCATAGGGCCTGGACCCCGAAGGGGCGCGGGGAACTGCGCGCGCAACCACCACGCACCCGCAGACTGCGGGTTCGAGCCAGGGGCAGCCCCTCACCAGAAAAAGAGGGACCTACGCGTCGACCTTCGCCATCACATCATCCGGCACATCAAAGTTGGCAAAAACGTTCTGCACGTCATCACTGTCGTCCAGCGCGTCGATCAGCTTGAAAATCTTCCGCGCACCCTCCTCGTCCAGCTCCACCTGCATGCTGGGCACGAAGCTGGCCTCGGCCGAGTCGTAGTCGATCCCGGCATCGACCAGCGCGGTGCGCACGGCCACCAGGTCGGTGGCTTCGCTGATCACCTCGAAGTTCTCACCGAGGTCGTTGACCTCCTCGACGCCCGCCTCCAGCACGGCACCGAGGATGTCGTCCTCGGTCCGCCCGTTCTTCGGGACAATGACGACGCCCTTGCGGTTGAACAGATAGGAGACCGAGCCCGGGTCGGCCATCGAGCCGCCGTTACGGGTCATGGCGACCCGCACGTCGGAGGCCGCACGGTTGCGGTTGTCGGTGAGGCACTCGATCAGCACGGCGACGCCGTTGGGGCCGTAGCCCTCGTACATGATCGTCTCGTAGTCGGCGCCGCCGGCCTCCAGGCCCGCGCCGCGCTTGACCGCGCTGTCGATGTTCTTGTTGGGAACCGACTGCTTCTTCGCCTTCTGAATGGCGTCGTAGAGGGTCGGGTTGCCCTCCGGGTCGGCGCCGCCCATCCGGGCCGCGACCTCGATATTCTTGATCAGCTTCGCGAAGAGCTTGCCGCGCTTGGCATCGATCACGGCCTTCTTGTGCTTGGTGGTAGCCCACTTAGAGTGGCCGGACACAGCCTCGCTCCTTCACAGTCCCAACTTCATCTCGACGCGGAGATCCTACCGTCAGCAACTCAGTGTGCTGACCGCACCATCTCCGTGAACAGCGCGTGCACCCGCTGGTCACCGGTGAGTTCCGGATGGAAGGCCGTGGCCAGCAGATGCCGCTGCCGGACGGCCACCGGATGACCGTCGTAGGAGGCCAGCGTCTCAGTCGCCGCGCCCGTCGATTCGACCCAGGGGGCGCGGATGAAGACGCCCTCCACCGGGCCGCCGGGGACGGCCGGCATGTCGAGCGCCGCCTCGAACGACTCGTTCTGGCGACCGAAAGCGTTGCGGCGGACGATCATGTCGATGCCGCCGATGGTCTCCTGCCCGGAACGCGGGTCGAGAATCTTGTCAGCGAGCATGATCATGCCGGCGCAGGAGCCGTAAGCGGGCATCCCCTGGGACACCCGTTCGCGGAGTCGGTCCATGAGGCCGAAGATGACGGCGAGCTTGCTGATCGTGGTCGACTCGCCGCCGGGGATGACGAGTCCCGCCACGTCGTCCAGCTCTTCGGGACGCCTCACCTGTACGGGGTTCGCCCCCGATGCCTTGAGAGCTGCGAGGTGTTCGCGGACGTCGCCCTGGAGGGCGAGCACGCCGATGGTGGGCACAGACACTGTGCGGGTCCTTCTCTGCTGCCGGGGTGGCCGGGCGGCTGCTACATGCTGGGCGGGCTGTACGGGGACGGCCGGTGCGGTGGGCGGGCGGATGCGCCCGTGCTGGTGCCCGCCCACCGGGTGTCAGGCCCTCACCAGCCGCGGGTCGCGTAGCGCTCCGTCTCCGGGAGGGTGTCGCAGTTGATGCCGACCATGGCCTCGCCCAGACCGCGGGAGGCGTCGGCAATGATCTTGGGGTCGTCGTAGAAGGTGGTGGCCTTCACGATGGCCGCGGCGCGCTTGGCCGGGTCGCCCGACTTGAAGATGCCGGAGCCGACGAAGACGCCCTCCGCGCCGAGCTGGCGCATCAGCGCCGCGTCCGCCGGGGTGGCCACGCCGCCCGCGGAGAAGAGCACGACCGGCAGCTTGCCCGCCACCGAGACCTCCTTGACCAGCTCGTACGGCGCGCGGAGCTCCTTGGCCGCCGCGTAGAGCTCGTTGTTGTCCAGGACGGTCAGCTTGCCGATCTCGTTCTTGATCTGGCGCATGTGGCGGACGGCCTCGACCACGTTGCCGGTGCCGGCCTCGCCCTTGGAGCGGATCATGGCCGCGCCCTCGGCGATCCGGCGCAGCGCCTCACCCAGGTTGGTGGCACCGCAGACGAACGGCGTGGTGAAGGCGAACTTGTCGCTGTGGTTGACCTCGTCGGCCGGGGTGAGGACCTCGGACTCGTCGATGTAGTCGACACCGAGCGCCTGCAGCACCTGGGCCTCGACGATGTGGCCGATACGGGACTTGGCCATCACCGGGATCGAGACGGCCTCGATGATGCCCTCGATCATGTCCGGGTCGGACATCCGGGCCACGCCGCCGTCCTTGCGGATGTCGGCGGGGACACGCTCCAGTGCCATGACGGCGACGGCACCCGAGTCCTCGGCGATCTTCGCCTGCTCCGGTGTGACGACGTCCATGATCACGCCGCCCTTGAGCTGCTCGGCCATGCCCCGCTTGACGCGGGCGGTGCCGGTCTCGGGGCGCTGGGCCTCGGCGGACGCCGCGGTGGACTCAGTGGCGGTGGACGGAGATGACACGTTCGACCTCGCTGAAGGGGTGGTGTTCGGCGGGGACCTCTTCAGGTCCGGGACCTCTCAGGTCCTCAGTCACCCTGCTCGAACGGGGCCTCCCGCGAAAAGGGCCAATCGACACGCTGTGGCCTGCAAACCCCGGGCCAACCGACCGCTGTCAGCCTTGGGAAGGATGCCCCCGGTCGGCCAGCACCGGCGGTGGCTCGTCGTCCATCTCGAACGCCAGCGGCGGCTGTGCGTGCCCGGCCAGCCGGAACCAGCGCACGGTGCGGTGGCTCCGCAGCGCCCGCGCGGCCCGTACGGCGTCGTTGTGGAAGCGCCGCGCCATGGGCACCCTGCGGACCGCGGCGCTCAGTTCGCTGGCCGTCTCATGGCCGCCCGGAGCCTCGCGCACGGCCTCCAGTTGTGCGCTCTCGGCGAAGACGGCCCGCAGCGCCTGGCTCAGTTCGCTCTCGGCGACCTCGCGCTGCTCCTCCTCGGCCTGCCGGGCGCCGTGCGCGGCCTGGTAGAGCACCATCGAGGCCGCGGGATCCAGCACTCCCGCGGTGGCCAGCTCCTGCGCGATGGAGGCGCGGCGCAGCAGGGTGGCGTCCAGCGCGGCCTTGGCCGCGTCGATCCGCGCGTGCAGCCGGTCCAGGCGCCCCGCTGTCCAGCTCAGATAGACGCCGACGAGCGCCAGCGCGACGACGATCCAGATGACGGTGGTGAGAGTCGGCATCGTTGCTGTCCGGTCCTAGGGTTCAGTCCCGGGCGAGGCCGAACCGGGCCCGCAGCCCGGTGCGCTCGTCGGGTGCGACGGAGGCGGCACCGTCCGTGACCGTCTCGTACACGGCGAGGATGTCGGCGCCGACGGTGGACCAGTCGAACCGCCGCACATGCCCGTTGCCGCGCTTGCGCAGGTCGGCCCGGCGCGCGGGGTCGGCGAGCAGACGTACGGCGGAGGCGGCCAGTGCGTCGGCCTGCTCGACGGGGAACAGCTCGCCGGCCGCTCCACCGTCCAGCACCTGTTCGAAGGCGTCCAGATCGCTGGCGAGCACCGGCGCTCCGGCGGACATCGCCTCCACCAGGATGATCCCGAAGGACTCGCCGCCCGTGTTGGGTGCGACGTACAGATCGACGCTGCGCAGCAGCCGCGCCTTGTCCTCGTCGCTGACCATGCCGAGGAACTCCACGTTCTCCCGCATGGCGGGCGGCAGCTGGGCGACCGCCTCCTGCTCGTCGCCCCGCCCCGCGACCAGCAGCCGGGTCGCCGGGGCGGCCTCCAGGATGGCGGGCAGCGCCTTCATCAGCACCGGCAGGCCCTTGCGGGGCTCGTCGATCCGGCCGATGAACCCGATCGTGTGACCTTCGGGGCCGCCCTGCCACTGCGGCTTGGGCTCGGCGTCGGCGAAGAACCCGACATCGACCCCGTTGGGGATGGTGACCGCATCTCCGCCCAGGTGTTCGACCAGCGTGCGGCGGGCGTACTCGCTCACCGCGATCCGGGCGCTGATCTTCTCCAGCGCCGGCTGGAGGATCGGGTACGCCGCGATCATCGCCCGGGAACGCGGGTTCGAGGTGTGGAACGTGGCCACGATCGGGCCCTGCGCCGCCCAGCAGGCCAGCAGCGCCAGCGAGGGCGTGGCCGGCTCATGGATGTGCAGCACATCGAAGTCGCCCTCGTGCACCCAGCGGCGCACCCGGGCCGCGGAGAGGAAGCCGAAGTTCAGCCGCGCCACCGAACCGTTGTACGGCACCGGCACGGCACGCCCCGCCGAGACGACGTAGGAGGGCAGCGGGGTCTCGTCGTCCGAGGGCGCCAGTACGGACACCTGGTGGCCGAGCCGGATCAAATGCTCGGCCAGGTCGCGTACGTGGAACTGGACGCCGCCGGGGACGTCCCACGAGTAGGGACAGACGACGCCGATCCTCATCCCGTCCCCCGCTCACCCGCGCCCGGGGCTCCCTCTGCGGACGGAGCCTGCTCCGGGGGCTGCTCCAGGTCGGCGAGCCAGAAGCGCTGGAGCATGTGCCAGTCCTGCGGGTGCTCGGCGATGCCGGCCGCGAAGGTGTCGGCGAGGGTCTGCGTCATGGCAGCGACCCGCTCCCTGCGCCCCTCGATCTCCGGCACCGGGACCGGCTCGTGGACCCTGGCCCTCATCCGCGGCGGCGCGTCGTACCACAGCGTCACCGGCATCAGCAGCGCCCCGGTCTGCTGGGCCAGCAGCGCGGGCCCGGCCGGCATCCGGGTGGCCTCGCCGAAGAACTTGACCTCGATCCCGCTCGCGGACAGATCGCGGTCGGCGACCAGACAGACGAACCCGCCCGCGCGCAGCCTGCGCGCCAGCGTGCCGAAAGCGGAGGCGCCACCATGCGGCAGCACTTCCATGCCGAGACTCTCCCGGTAGGCGACGAACCTGTCGTAGAGGCTCTCGGGCTTCAGCCGCTCGGCGACGGTGGTGAAGGGCGTACGGGTCGCGGTAACCGCCCAGGCGCCGGCCAGGTCCCAGTTGCCCATGTGCGGCAGGGCGAGTATCACGCCGCGCCCCGAGGCGAGTCCGTCGGTGAGGCGGTCGGCGTTCTCGACGTCGACGCTTTCCAGGATGTGCTGCTCGCTGTAGGCAGGCAGCCGGAAGGACTCCATCCAGTAGCGCAGATACGAGCGCATCCCGGCACGCGAGAGCTTGCGTAGATGAGCGGGCGACGCATCCGGCACCACCCGCGCGAGATTGGCCTCCAGCCGCGTGACGCCCTTGCCGCGGCGCCGCCAGACCGTGTCGGCCAGCCGGCGGCCCAGCGCGGCAGCGGCGGGCTCGGGCAGCTTCTTGACCC
>NZ_JADKMA010000193.1 GCF_017676365.1 Streptomyces oryzae | reverse complement strand
GCGCCGCCGAGGGTGCCGCCGAGGGCGCGGGCGAGAGCCTGGAGGAGGAGCTGGCGGGCATCGAGGCCGTCTCCTGGCCGCCGTTCGCCGACGGCCCCAGCGAGCCGCCCGCCGACCCGGCGCTGGCCCGGCTCTTCCCGGACGCCTACGGCCCGGGCCCCGAGGCCCCGCCTCCCGAGGACCTGGCCCCGGACAGCGACGAGGCCGCGCGGGCCAAGCAGGACCGGGCCGCTTCCGCGGAGTTCCGCCGCTATACGGAGAACGACCTGCGGGCCCGCAAGCGGGCGGACGGGCTGGCGGTGGTGCGGGCGCTGGACGCGCTGACGCCGGGGGAGCGGGGCGCCGTGCTCACCCTCACCCCGGAGCAGGCCAAGCAGTGGCTGGGCGCCCTGAACGATCTGCGGCTGGCCATCGGCACCCGCCTCGAGGTGAGCGACGACAGCGACGACGAGCTGTACCAGCTGCCGGACTCCGACGAACGCAAGCCGATGGTCATGGCCTATCTGTGGCTGGGTGGCCTTCAGGAGACCTTGGTCGAGACGCTGATGCCATGAGCCGCTGTTCGTTAAGCGGACAGCAAAAACCGTTTAACGAACCAGTCACGTTCCCCTGCCTTTCCCGGCATGCTGCCCGGGCATATCCCTCATGTCCCGCTTTGGGGACGTGCGTCGCGGGTGCCGCTGCGTGGTACACCTGCACAGATCCGCTGATGAGGGCCGGATCGGTAGGGAGAAAGGCGCACCACATGACCTCCGAGGTCGAAGACCACGGTCCGGCACCGGACCCGACGCCTGGGACCGGGGTGGCGGCCGGCCCGGTGGAGGCCAAGGAGACGGCCGGCGGCAGCGGCTCGTCCGAGGGCTACCAGCGGGGGCTCGGCGGCCGGCAGATCCAGATGATCGCCATCGGCGGTGCCATTGGTACGGGGCTCTTCCTCGGCGCGGGCAAGTCCATCCACAAGGCGGGCCCCAGCATCATCCTGGCGTACCTCGTCGCGGGCGCCGTCATCTACGTGATCATGCGCGCGCTGGGCGAGCTGCTGATGTACCGCCCGGTCTCCGGCTCGTTCTCCGAGTACGCGCGTGAGCTGCTCGGCCCCTACTGGGGCTTTGTGACGGGCTGGACGTACTGGCTGTTCTGGGTCGTCACCGGCATCACCGAGGTCACGGCAGCGGCGACCTATGTGAACTACTGGTGGGACATCGCGCCATGGATCTCCGCGCTGGTCTTCACCGTCGCCCTCTACGGCATCAACCTGATCTCCGTGAAGCTCTTCGGTGAGCTGGAGTTCTGGTTCTCCATGGTCAAGGTCACCGCGATCATCGGCATGATCCTGATCGGCCTCGGCGTGATCACGCTGGGCTTCTCGCAGGCCGGCGACACCGCGTCGTTCGCCAACCTGTACCAGCACGACGGGATCTTCCCCAAGGGCGTCGGCGGCACGCTGATGACCCTGCAGATCGTGATGTTCTCCTTCCTCGCCGTCGAACTGGTCGGCGTCACGGCCGGCGAGGCGTCCGACCCGGCGAAGGCGCTTCCGCGGGCGATCAAGACGGTGCCGTGGCGGATCGCGCTGTTCTACATCGGCTCGCTGATCGTCATCCTCTCCGTCGTCTCCTGGACCGCGTTCGAGCCGGGCACCAGCCCGTTCGTCGCCGCGTTCCAGAAGATCGGGCTGCCGGCGGGCGCGGGCATCGTCAACTTCGTGGTGCTGACCGCGGCGCTCTCCTCCTGCAACTCCGGCATGTACTCCACCGGCCGGATGCTGCGCGACCTCGCGCTCAACGGGCAGGGACCGAGGGTCTTCACCAGGCTGTCGAGGACCGGTCTGCCGTTCCTGGGCACCACCGTGTCGGCCGCGCTGATGATGGTCGGGGTGTGGATCAACTACGAGTGGCCGTCGAAGGCGTTCGACTACGTCGTCTCCTTCGCCACGATCTCCGGTATGTGGGCCTGGATCATGATCCTCTTCTCCCAGCTGCGGTATCGGGCCAAGGCGGACCGGGGTGAGCTCCCCCGCTCGGAGTTCCGGATGCCGGGTGCCCCGTGGACCGGTATCGCGGCGCTGGCCTTCATCTTTCTGGTGATCGGGCTGATGGCCTTCGACAAGGACGCCCGCGTCTCGCTGTACGCAGCACCTATTTGGGCGGCGCTGCTGACTGGTTCCTATTACGTGATCAAGCGGCGCACCCCGCACGTTTTCGAGAAGCAGCGCTGATCATTGCCCGTACCCCGCATGGGGGCTGCGCTTGCCCACCCTGCGCCCCTGGCGCAGACTGCCCAAGCTTGCGGGGAGCCATTCAGGGGCGCGGGGGACTGCGCGACCAGCCGATACGCACCCGCAGTCCGCGGACGGCAGCAAGGGGCACCCCCTCCCCGGCCCCGAGGCACTCATATCCTTGCCCACATGCTGACCATCACCCAGGAGCTGCACGACCGGATCGTCGCCCACGCCCGTGCGGACCACCCCGACGAGGCGTGTGGCGTCATCGCGGGGCCGGTCGGTGAGGGCCGGCCCGAGCGGTTCATCCCGATGCTGAACGCGGCGCGCTCGCCGACCTTCTACGAGTTCGACTCGACCGACCTGCTCAAGCTCTACCGCGAGATGGACGACCGCGACGAGGAACCCGTCGTGATCTACCACTCGCACACCGCCACCGAGGCGTACCCGTCCCGTACGGACATCTCCTACGCCAACGAACCCGGAGCGCACTACGTCCTGGTCTCCACCGCCGAGTGCGGCAACGACGAGGGCCCCTTCTCCTTCCGCTCGTTCCGCATCGTGGACGGTGAGGTGACCGAGGAAGAGGTCGAGGTCGTCGAGAGCTACTGAGATCCGGGCCGTATCCGGGCCGCCTTGAGACAGAACGGTCCGCATCATGAAACTCACATCCGATTCCGCCGCCGGGAATCGTTACGATGAGCCCATGGTTGTCCACGACGTGAGCGCATTCGAGAAGACCCCGGGCATGCTGCTCGTGGCGCGCCTGCACGTCGACCTGTGCCGCCTCGCCAGCGCGATCTGTCCGCCGGCCTGACGCGCGTCGTCTACGACGTCCGTCCGCCCCACCCTGCCCCCGGCCTGTGGCGCGGGGCACCCGCGCGTCCGCCTGCCCACAGCACAGCCGCACTCCGCACAGCCGCACTCTTCCTCTCCGACGGGAGCACTCTCATGGCCATCGAGGTCCGCATTCCGACCATCCTCCGCACCTACACCGACGGCCAGAAGGCGGTCGAGGGCTCCGGCGCGACCATCGGTGAGCTCTTCGCCGACCTGGAGAGCCGCCACACCGGGATCCAGGAGCGCCTGGTGGACGCCGGTGAGCTGCGCCGCTTCGTGAACGTCTACCTCAACGACGAGGACGTGCGCTTCCTGGAGGGCATCTCCACCAAGCTCAGCGACGGGGACAGCGTGACGATCCTGCCCGCGGTGGCGGGAGGTGCCGGGGCGGAGCCCCGTCGTTCCGGGGCGGTGGCCGGGCGACGGGCGGGCTCCATGCACGCGGGCCGGATGCGCTGATGCGCTACGACTCCCCGCTCGACGCCGTCGGCAACACGCCCCTCGTACGGCTCCCGAGGCTCTCGCCCTCAGAGGACGTACGGATCTGGGCGAAGCTGGAGGACCGCAATCCGACCGGCTCCGTCAAGGACCGTCCGGCCCTGTACATGGTCGAACAGGCCGAGAAGGACGGCCGGTTGCGGCCCGGCTGCACCATCCTGGAGCCGACCTCGGGCAACACCGGCATCTCGCTGGCGATGGCGGCCAGGCTCAAGGGCTACCGCATCGTCTGCGTCATGCCGGAGAACACCAGCGAGGAGCGCCGCCAGCTGCTGGCCATGTGGGGCGCGGAGATCATCTCCTCGCCCGCGGCCGGCGGCTCGAACACCGCTGTGCGGGTGGCCAAGGAACTGGCGGCCGAGCACCCGGACTGGGTGATGCTCTACCAGTACGGCAACCCCGACAACGCCGGGGCGCACTACGCCACCACCGGCCCCGAGATCCTCGCCGACCTGCCGTCGGTCACCCACTTCGTGGCGGGTCTCGGCACCACGGGGACGCTGATGGGCGCAGGACGCTATCTGCGCGAGCACCGTCCCGGCATCCAGATCGTCGCCGCCGAGCCGCGCTACGACGACCTGGTGTACGGGCTGCGCAACCTGGACGAGGGCTTCGTGCCCGAGCTGTACGACGAGTCCGTGCTCACCACCCGCTTCTCGGTCGGCTCGGCGGACGCGGTCACCCGTACCAGGGAACTCCTCGCGCAGGAGGGCATCTTCGCCGGCGTCTCCACGGGTGCGGCGCTGCACGCCGCGATCGGTGTGGGCCGCAAGGCGGTGCGTGCCGGGCAGAGTGCCGACATCGTCTTCCTCGTCGCCGACGGCGGCTGGAAGTACCTCTCGACGGGCCTGTACACCGCCGCGTCCGACGAGGAGGCCATCGCCACGGTTCAGGGGCAGCTCTGGGCCTGAGCGCTACCCCGGGCTGGTGATTCCGCCCACACCACCGCCCCATCGAGGAGTCACCCGGACCCGGGCGGCTTACGCTCGGAAGTCCCCTCGTCAACGACACGGGGACTTCTCCAGCAGGCCGTCAACGGAGGTTCCCACTCCATGAAGCTCACCGTCGTCGGCTGTTCCGGGTCGTTCCCGTCCACGGAATCGGCCTGTTCGAGCTATCTCGTGGAGGCCGACGGTTTCCGGCTGCTCCTGGACATGGGCAACGGCGCGCTCGGTGAGCTCCAGCGGCACTGCGGCCTCTACGACCTCGACGTGATCGCGCTCAGCCATCTGCACGCCGACCACTGCATCGACATGTGCGGCTATTTCGTCGCGCGTTACTACCGCCACGAGGGCGGCCGTTGCGGCCCCATCCCGGTGTACGGACCGCCCGGCACCGAACAGCGGCTGACCACCGCATACGCGGACACTCCGTCCGACTCGTCGATGAGCGAGGTCTTCAGCTTCCGCACGCTGTCGGCCGGCGGCAGCTTCGACGCCGGCCCGTTCCGGGTGCGTACGGAGCTGGTCGACCACCCGGTCGAGGCGTACGCGTTCCGGGTCGAGCACAAGGAGAGCGGCCGGGTCCTCACGTATTCGGGTGACACCGGCCCGTGCCCCCGGCTCGAACTCGCGGCCCGGGACGCCGATCTGTTCCTGTGCGAGGCGTCCTTCACCGACGGCAAGGAGCAGATCCCAGGGCTCCATCTGAACGGCCGGGAGGCCGGAGAGATCGCCGCCCGGGCCGGCGCTGCCCGGCTGGTGCTCACCCATGTACCGCCGTGGACGGACCCGCAGATCAATCTGCGGGATGCCAAAGCGGTGTTCGCGGGGCCGGTCGAGCTGGCCCGGCCGGGGGCCGTGTACGAGATCTGAGCCCGACAGCGGACCGGCCGGTCGGTATGTGCGGGGAACTCCCGCTCGCGGACCGCTGGTTCCCTGGCTACCGCGTCACCTCCTCCTCGAACTCCTCCGCGACCTCTTCCGGCTCCCGGCCCGGAGTCTTCAGATCGAACTTGGTGATCACGGCCCGGAAGAGCACGTAATAGACCACCCCGAAACACAGTCCGATCGGGATGATCAGCCACGGCTTGGTGGCCAGGCTCCAGTTGATGACGTAGTCGATCAGCCCGGCGGAGAAGCTGAAGCCGTCATGGACGCCCAGCCCCCAGGTGACCGCCATCGAGACGCCGGTCAGCAGTACGTGGATGGCGTACAGTGCCGGCGCGACGAACAGGAACGAGAACTCGATCGGCTCGGTCACCCCGGTCACGAACGAGGTCAGCGCCGTGGAGAGCATCAGCCCGCCGACCACCTTGCGCCGCTCGGGGCGGGCCGCGTGCGTGATGGCCAGCGCCGCGGCAGGCAGCGCGAACATCATGATCGGGAAGAATCCGGAGAGGAACTGGCCCGCGCTCGGATCGCCCGCCAGGAAGCGGTTGATGTCGCCGTGCACCACCTCGCCGTCCGGCTTCTTGTAGCTGCCGAACTGGAACCACATGAAGGTGTTCAGGAACTGGTGCATGCCGATCGGGATGAGCGCCCGGTTGGCGACGCCGAAGATGCCCGCGCCCCATGCGCCCAGATCCGTCATCCACTTGGAGAAGCTGGTCAGCCCGTCGCCGATCGGCTGCCACGCCCACTGGCACAGCACCGCGAAGAACAGCGCGACGAACGCCATGATGATCGGCACCAGCCGGCGGCCGTTGAAGAAGCCGAGCCAGTCCACCAGCTTCACCCGGTGGAAGCGCTGCCAGAACCACGCCGCCAGCAGCCCGACGACGATCCCGCCGAACACCCCCGGGTTCTGGAAGGTCGCGGCACCGGCCGCGGTGCCGCCGTCGCCCAGACAGGTGCCCTGTTCCGGGTCGAACGTGGAGCCCGAGGGACAGTCGGGGAACTGCTGGAGGATGTTGTGGTAGACGAGGAACCCCGCCACGGCGGCCAGCGCGGTCGAGCCGTCCGCCTTCTTGGCCATGCCGATGGCCACGCCGACGCAGAACAGCAGCGGCAGCCCCAGCGTCGAGTCCAGCAGCGCGCCGCCCGCACCCTGGAAGACCTTGGCGACGTCCGTCCAGCCCAGGCCGTCGTCGCCGAAGATGTCCGGCTGGCCGAGCCGGTTGAGGATACCGGCGGCCGGGAGCACCGCGATGGGGAGCTGGAGGCTGCGCCCCATCTTCTGCAAGCCCTGGAAGAAGGTCGAGGTCCGCTTCCTCCCCGGGCCGGCTGCGGCGTTGGCGCTCAAAGCCTCCTCCTGACTGCGGCTGACGCATAATGGTGTAGACCATTAGGGACGACGCGGCCGACGTCGTCACCGTCATCATTCGCCAGACAGCGCACCGGCGCTCGCATAGCTGGGCTGATCGTGGGCTAACGTGACAAACCCGTCCGCGAACACAGGAGAAGGACATGGCCAGCAAGGCTGAGAAGATCGTCGCCGGTCTCGGCGGGCTCGAGAACATCGAAGAGGTCGAGGGCTGCATCACCCGCCTCCGCACCGAGGTGAACGACCCCTCCCTCGTCGACGAAACCGCCCTCAAGGCCGCGGGCGCCCACGGAGTCGTCAAAATGGGCTCCGCGATCCAGGTCGTCATCGGCACCGACGCCGACCCCATCGCCGCCGAAATCGAAGACATGCTGTAGCGAACGTGCCCCGAAGGGGCGCGGGGCTGTGTCGGGTATGCGGCTCCGCCGCGTGGGCGCGACGAAGACGCGCCCCGAAGGGGCGCGGGGAACTGCGCGACCAGCCACAAACCAACCCGCAGCCTGCAACGCACCGCAAGTGGCACCCCCTCATCAGCACAGCAGCAGAGAGGGAGCCCCCTCACGTTCGGCTCAAGCCCCCGGCCAGGGATACGCTCGCACGCATGTCACGTATCGACGGCCGTACGGCCGATGAGCTGCGCCCCGTCACCATCGAACGCGGCTGGAGCAAACACGCCGAGGGCTCCGTCCTCGTCTCCTTCGGCGACACCCGCGTCCTGTGCACCGCCAGCCTGACGGAGGGCGTACCCCGCTGGCGCAAGGGCAGCGGAGAGGGCTGGGTCACCGCCGAGTACGCCATGCTGCCCCGCGCCACCAACACCCGCGGCGACCGCGAGTCCGTACGGGGCAGGATCGGCGGCCGTACGCATGAGATCTCCCGCCTGGTGGGCCGCTCGCTGCGCGCCGTGGTGGACCACAAGGCGCTGGGCGAGAACACCATCGTCATCGACTGCGACGTCCTCCAGGCGGACGGCGGCACCCGCACCGCCGCGATCACCGGCGCCTACGTGGCGCTGGCCGACGCCGTCGCCTGGGCTCAGGAGCACAAGCTCGTCAAGGCCAAGGCCCAGCCGCTGACCGGCACGGTCTCCGCCGTCAGCGTCGGCATCATCGACGGCGTCCCGATGCTGGACCTGCGGTACGAGGAAGACGTGCGCGCCGAGACGGACATGAATGTGGTCTGCACCGGTGATGGCCGCTTCGTCGAGGTGCAGGGCACCGCCGAGGGCGCCCCGTTCGCCCGCGAGGAACTGGACGGGCTGCTCGACCTGGCCGTCGCGGGCTGCGCCCAACTCGACGGCGCCCAGCGCACCGCGCTCGGCCGCTGAGCGACCGCCGCTCCGGCGAGGGGGACGGGGACAACGACCGCGACGGCGAAGGCGAAGGGAACTTTGCCGGCGCTTTACGCGTCTGAAGGGGTGCGGGCCGCACGTGTCGAACCGTGCGGCCCGACCAGCCTGGGGGAGAGGACGTAAGAAGTGCTCAAGAAGAAGACCGTGGCCGCCGTGGCGGCCCTCGCGCTCGCCGTGCCGGTCATAGCGAGCTGCTCGGCTGTCGACAGGGCGCTGGACTGCGCGAGCACCGCGTCCACCATCGCCGGCTCCGTCGACGACCTCCAGCAGGCGGTCTCCGACGCGGGCGAGGATCCCACCCAGGCCAAGAAGTCCCTCGACAAGATAGACAAGAACCTCAGCAAGATCGAGGACGAGACGGACGACGGGGACGTCGGCAAGTCGGTCTCCAAGCTGCGCGGCGCCGTCGACAGCGTCCGTACGGACGTGGAGGCGGGCCGGACCCCGAAGATGCGGCCGGTCACCGACGCGGCCGACGAACTGACCAAGGTCTGCAGCCCGGGCTGAGCCCGCCCACGGCGCAGGCCCCGGCACGGCGATACTGGTGGCCATGAGCACCAAGCGCCTGATCCTCGCCACCCGCAACGCCCACAAGGTCACCGAACTGAAGGCGATCCTCGCCGACGCCGGTCTCGAACTCGACCTGGTGGGCGCCGACGCCTACCCCGAGGTGCCGGACGTCAAGGAGACCGGCGTGACGTTCGCCGAGAACGCCCTCCTCAAGGCGCACGCCCTCGCCAGGGCGACCGCGCTGCCCGCCGTCGCCGACGACTCCGGGCTCTGCGTGGATGTGCTGGGCGGGGCGCCCGGCATCTTCTCCGCGCGCTGGGCCGGCCGGCACGGGGACGACGGCGCCAATCTGGACCTGCTCCTCGCCCAGCTCGCCG
Source organism: Streptomyces oryzae (assembly GCF_017676365.1). GTDB lineage: Bacteria > Actinomycetota > Actinomycetes > Streptomycetales > Streptomycetaceae > Streptomyces > Streptomyces oryzae. Next base: position 6,031 of record NZ_JADKMA010000193.1, on the reverse strand, counting down.
ACATCGACTCCGCGCACCGGGGTGCGCACTTCGAGTGCGCCGCGGCCCTCGCCCTTCCCGACGGCACCGAACGGGTCGTCAGCGGCCGTCTGCGCGGCACCCTTCGGTACGCCCCCGCGGGCGACGGCGGCTTCGGCTACGACCCGGTCCTCCAGCCGGAGGCAGAGAGCAGGACGTGCGCGGAGCTCAGTCCTGCGGAGAAGAACGCGATCAGCCACCGCGGAAAGGCATTCCGCGCACTGGCGCCCGCCGTACGGGAGTTGCTCGCCCCGTAAGGGGCGCGGGGCTGTGTCGAATATGCGGCTCCGCCGCGTGGGCGCGCCCAGCCACCCACCCGCCAGCAGCCTGCAAACACCCGTCAGAGCAGCCTCCTGGCCAGAACAGGAGAGGGGGAGAGGGCCGGCGTCGTCGCCCAGCGGCAGGCCGCAGGCCACCGTGCGCGAGGGGGGACTCGAACCCCCACGTCCGAAGACACCGGCACCTAAAGCCGTCCCGTCTACCAATTCCGGCACTCGCGCGCGCACGTATCGTACTGCGCCCGCACCCTGGCCCGCCGGGCCGGGGTGCGGGCGTACGGCGGGTGTACAGGGTCAGAAGGTGGGCTCGTTCGTCTCGGCTCTGACCAGGGCGCGGGCCTCCTCGTGGGTGCTGACCGAAGGCGGTGAGCCGGCCAGCGGCTGCCGGGCCGTCTCCTTCATCAGGGCCACCGCGACGATGCCGAGCACTGCCGCGCCGGAGGCGTAGTAGGCCGGGGCCAGGTTGTCGCCGGTGCTGTCGACCAGATAGGTCATCACGCCGGGCGCGGTGCCGCCGAAGACCGCGGTCGCCAGGTTGTAGCCGATGGACAGTGAGCCGTAGCGCACATCCGTGGGGAAGAGCGCGGGCAGCGTCGCCGACATGGTGCCCAGCAGACACACCAGGCAGGCGCCGAGCGCCAGCAGGCCGATCAGCACAGCGCCGAAGCTGCCCCGCTGGAAGAGGGCGAAGGCCGGGATCGTCAGCAGGAGGAACCCGGCCATGCCGGTCATCAGCACGGGCTTGCGGCCGAACCGGTCGTTGAGGCGCCCCACCCGCTGGATCACCGTGGCCATCGCCACCATGGCGAGGATGGCGGCGACCAGTTCCATCGAGTTCTCGTACCCGAGGGCGTCGGTCAGATAGGCGGGCATGTACGACAGCAGCATGTAGTCCGTGACGTTGTAGGCGGCGACCAGGCCGATGCAGAGCAGCAGCGTGCGCCACTGCTCGGAGAAGATCGACCGCAGCTCCTTCTGCGGCACGTTCTCCGACAGCCTCGGCTCGGCCGCCTCCGCGGCGCTCGCCCCGGGGGACTGCGACAGCTGTGCGGCCCGCTTCTGGAAGGCCGGGGTCTCGTCCAGCCGCATCCGCAGATACAGACCGACGACCCCGATCGGCCCGCCGACCAGGAACGGGATGCGCCAGCCCCAGCTCAGCATGGTGTCGTCGCCCAGCGCGGTGTTCAGCACCAGCACCAGCGCAGCCGCACCGGTGTAGCCGGTGAGCGTGCCCAGCTCCAGGAAGCTGCCGAAGAAGCCGCGCCGCTTGTCCGGCGCGTACTCCGCGATGAAGGTGGCAGCGCCGCCGTACTCGCCGCCGGTGGAGAAGCCCTGCACCAGGCGGCACACCAGCAGCAGGATCGGTGAGACCAGCCCGATGGAGCTGTAGGCGGGGATCAGGCCGATGCAGAAGGTGCCGGCCGCCATCAGCACCATCGTCAGCGCCAGCACCTTCTTGCGCCCGATCCGGTCGCCGAGCGGACCGAAGAACAGTCCGCCCAGCGGCCGCACCAGGAAGGAAGCGGCGAAGGCGGTGAACGAGGCCAGCAGTTGGGTGCTGCCGCCGGGGAAGAAGACCTTGCCGATGGTGACCGCGAGATAGGCGTAGATCCCGAAGTCGAACCACTCCATGGCATTGCCGACGGCGGCGGCCTTGGTGGCGCGCTTGACCGTCGCCTCGTCCGTCACGGTGATGTCGCTACGGCGGACCTTCGGCTTCCGCCGCCGTCCGACGGCGCGGAAGAGGTGCCGGTGCCGCTTGAGGGCAGCCGGGTCGTGGGGCTGATCCTCGTGCTTCATCCCCCATGGGTACCACCGCTCCACCTCGGCATACGCACCCCGCCGCCCGACCGCGCGATCACCGGCGTCCCCGCGCTGTCACTCAGCGGCCAGCCCCAGATCCTTGATCAGCTTGGCGACGTGCCCGGTGGCCTTCACGTTGTACAGCGCCCGCTCGACCTTGCCCTCCTCGTCCACGATCACGGTGGAGCGGATGACTCCGGTGACGGTCTTGCCGTACAGCTTCTTCTCGCCGAAGGCGCCGTACGCCTCCATCGTCTCCTTGCCCGGGTCGCCGACGAGCGTGACTTTCAGCGACTCCTTCTCCCGGAACTTCGCCAGCTTCTCCGGCTTGTCGGGGGAGACGCCGATGACGTCGTAGCCCTGGCCCGCCAGCAGTTCCAGGTTGTCGGTGAAGTCGCACGCCTGCTTGGTGCAGCCGGGGGTCAGGGCCGCGGGGTAGAAGTAGACGATCACCTTGCGGCCCCGGTGGCCGGAGAGCGAGACCTCCTTGCCGTCGGCGTCGGGCAGGGTGAAGTCGGGGGCGGCGTCGCCGGGTGCGAGTCGTGGGCTCATCGGGGCTCCGTAAAATTATCGGGTGGCCTTGGGAGGGCCGGATGTGGTCGATCGGGGGTGCCATAGGGCAGCGGCACCGGCCAGCTGACAGGATGGCTGCTGACACCACGGTAGGACGCAGGACTGACAGCGACGGAGGCAGCTCGGTGCCGGAAGCCAGGACCCCCGCGGACATCGAGGCGGACATCATCCGCAGGCGGCAGGATCTCGCCGCCGCGCTGGACGAGATCGCCGTACGCGTTCATCCGAAGACCATCGTCGGGGACGCCAAGGCCAAGGCGGCTGCCGCGGTGGACCGCACCGCGGGCCGCGCGTACGTAGTCGCCAACCGTGCGGTCTCCGATGTGCGGGCCCAGTTCGTCGGCGAGGACGGCGCCCCCAGGCTGGAGCGCCTGGTGCCCGCCGCCGTGGTGGCCGTCGCAGTGGTGGGCGCCCTCGCGTTGTCCGCCAAGCGCAGGCCCGACGGCGGTCGCCGGGCTCGCCGCCGTCACCACTGAGGCGCTGAGATACGGTCTTCCGGTGAGCCCAAAGACCCCTGCTTCCGCACACGATGACAAGCTGCCGATCCGGATGCTGCACGACCGCGTGCTCGTACGGACCGACACCAGCGAGGGCGAGCGCCGCTCCTCCGGCGGCATCGTGATCCCCGCAACGGCGGCCGTAGGACGCAAGCTCGACTGGGCCGAAGTGGTCGCCGTCGGCCAGAACGTGCGCACGGTCGAGCCCGGAGACCGCGTGCTGTACGACCCGGAGGACCGCGCCGAGGTCGAGGTGCGCGGGGTCGCGTACGTACTGATGCGCGAGCGCGACCTGCACGCCGTCGCGGCCGAACGTCTCCAGGACACCGCCGACTCGACGGGCCTGTATCTGTAGCAGAGCCCTCGCGGCCCGGCTTTCCGGCCCGCCCGTACAGACGAAGGTGCCCCCTCGGTGGACCGAGGGGGCACCTTGCCGTTGCGGGCGGCGTCAGGCTCAGGTGCCGGGCCCGCCGCCCGGGTCGCCGCTGGGCGAGCCGTCGCCGGTGGCACCGCCGTCGTTGCCGCCCGGATCACCACCCGGGTCGCCGCCGTCCACGCCGCCGATCTCCGGGATGCTCGGTCCCGGGGTGGACGGCGGCTGGCTGGTCGGCGGCTGCGGCGACGAGGGCTCGTCGGTCGGCTTCTGTGTCTCGGACGGCTCGTCGCTCGGCTCGTCGGACGGCGCCTCGGTCGTCGGGCTCGAGCTCGGCGCCTGGGTGCCGGGCAGCTTGCCGTTGCCCGCCGTGTCCAGGTCGAAGTCCTTGACCGGGCGGCCCTCCAGCGCCTTCTTGGTGTAGGCGCCCCAGATCTGTGCCGGGTAGCCGCCGCCGTTGACCCGCGGCTGGCCGCCGGCCCCGTACAGCGGCTCCTGGACGGCGGTCTTCGGGTTCTGGCCCATCACCGAGATGACGGTGGCCAGGTCCGGGGTGTAGCCCGCGAACCAGGCGGCCTTGTCCTCCTCGGCCGTACCGGTCTTGCCGGCCGCCGGACGGCCCGCGGACTGCGCCTCGGTACCGGTGCCGCCCTGGACGACGCTGCGCAGCGTGGCCGTGGTGGAGTCGGCGGCGGCCCGGGAGACGGCCTGCTTCGGGTCGTGGCCGGGCAGATTGACGACCTCACCGCCTCGGGTGGCCTTCTGGACGAGGCTGTAATGGCCGTGCTTGCCGTGGTTGGCGAGCGTGGCGTACGCCTCGGCCATGTCGAGCGTCGAGGCCGTGGTGACACCGAGCGCGATGGAGCCGTCCGGGGTGAAGTTGGGCACGGTCTCGGGAACGCCCAGATCGACCGCGGTCTCCTTGACCTTCTTCGGGCCCACGTCGACGCCCATCTGCGCGAAGACGCTGTTGACCGACTTGTCCATGGCGGTCGAGACAGGGATCTTCCCGTAGGAGCGCTGGTCCTCGTTGGCGGGCGCGTAGCCGGTGCCCTGGCCGTTGCTGACCACCTCGCGCTTGTTGGTGCCGTCATAGATGGTGTTGGCCCGGATGGGGCGGCCGTCCTGGGTGGTGGACTTGTGCTGGATGGCCGCGGTGAACAGGAACGGCTTGAACGTGGAGCCGACCTGGTAGTCCCGGCGCGTCGCGCTGTTCGTGTACTGCTTGGTGTAGCCGATGCCGCCGTACATCGCGACGACCTTGCCGGTCTTCGGATCCACCGAGGCGCCGCCGGCGCGGACGTACTTGTCGACCTTGCGGTTCTTCTTGTCCAGCTTCGCCATCAGCTGGTCGTTGACCGCGTCGCGCATGGCCTTCTGCTTCTTCGGCTGGAACGTGGTGGTGATCCGGAACCCGCCGGCCGCGAGCCGCCGCTCATCAATGATCTTGTTGTTGATGAGGTAGTTCTTGACGGCTTCGACCAGATAGCCGCGTTCGCCCGACATGTTCCGCGGTGGCTTGACCCGGTGCGGCTCGGGGAACTTCAGCCCCGCCCGGTCGCTCTTGCTGAGCCAGCCCTCCTTGACCATGCCGTCCAGCACATAGTTCCAGCGGGCGACGGCGCGGTCCTTGTTCTCCGGGTGGGCGCGGGTGTCGTAGGCGTTGGGCGAGTTGACGAGTGCGGCGAGGTACGCGCCCTCGGCCGGAGTCAGCTTGCTGACGTCCTTGTCGTAGTAGGCGTGTGCCGCCGACTGGATGCCGTAGGCGTTCCGGCCGAAGTAGCTGGTGTTGAGGTAGCCCTGGAGGATGTCGTTCTTGCTGACCTCGTTGTCCAGCTTCAGCGCGATGAAGAACTCCTTGGCCTTACGGGTGACCGTCTGGTCCTGGCTCAGGTAGTAGTTCTTCACATACTGCTGGGTGATCGTCGAGCCGGACTGCCGCTCCCCGCCGGTGACCATGTTCCAGCCGGCGCGTGCCATGGCCTGCGGGTCGACCGCTGACTCGTTGTAGAAGTCGCGGTCCTCCGCGGCCAGCACCGCGTGCTGGGTCTCCTTCGGAACCTGACCGAGCGTGATGTTCTCCCGGTTGATCTCGCCGTCCCGGGCGATCTGCGTGCCGTCCGCGTACAGATAGACGTTGGTCTGCGCCGCGGCGGCGTCGTTCGGCGGCGGGATGCTCACCAGCAGATAGCCGGTGACCAGTGCGCCCGAGACCAGCAGGACGATCAGCAGGACGCCGCCCAGCACCATCCGCCAGGTGGGCAGCAGCCTGCGCCAGCCGGTGCGGCGGCGCTTCTGCTTCTTCGCCAGCTTCGCCGCCTTCTTCGCTTCCTTCTTGGCCTGCTTGCCGGTGGCAGCGGCGGAAGAGTTCTCCATGAGGCTGCCGCTCTCCTCAGGTGGGGGGCTGCCCCCCGCCGGGGCCTGCCCCACGGGTATGGCGGCAGTGGCGGCCGGTCCGGCCGGTGGTGGCGGGGTGGGCTGCTGGGGCG
>NZ_JADKMA010000192.1 GCF_017676365.1 Streptomyces oryzae | reverse complement strand
GTGATGACCAGGACACGGTCGCCGGGCGCCGTGAAGTGTTCGCGGCGCTCGCAGGGGATGCCGGACGGGGGGAGGGTCTGGGCGCGGGCCCAGGCGAGGAGGTCGGGGGCGCGGTCCGGGGCGGCCTTGGCCTCCCACATGAGGGCGACGGTCGGCATCAGGTGTAGAGGTTCTTCCTGCTCAGCTCGTGGACGTGGTCGTGGGAGCGGGAGTCGTCGTGGGAGTGCCCGGAGGGATCGGGGACGTGAGGTTCCGTCACCGGGAGGGAGGAGTCGGCGGGCAGGTCCCAGGCGGAGGTGGTGCGGTTGCGGGCCACCATCTCGGCGCCGAGGGCCGCCACCATCGCGCCGTTGTCCGTGCACAGCTTGGGCCGGGGCACCCGCAGGGTGATGCCCGCGGCGGCGCAGCGCTCCTCGGCCATGGCGCGGAGCCGCGAGTTGGCGGCCACACCGCCGCCGATCATCAGGTGGTCGACGCCCTCGTCCCGGCAGGCGCGGACCGCCTTGCGGGTCAGCACGTCGGTGACGGCCTCCTGGAAGGAGGCGGCGACATCGGCGACGGGCACCTCCTCGCCCGCGTTCCGCTTCGCCTCGATCCAGCGGGCCACGGCGGTCTTGAGCCCGGAGAAGGAGAAGTCGTACGCCGCGTCGCGCGGGCCGGTCAGCCCGCGCGGGAAGGCGATGGCGTCCGGGTCGCCCTGCTTGGCGTACCTGTCGATGACAGGGCCGCCGGGGAAGCCGAGGTTCAGTACGCGGGCGACCTTGTCGAACGCCTCGCCCGCCGCGTCGTCGATGGTCGAGCCCAGCGGCCGTACGTCGGCGGTGATGTCGGGGGCCAGCAGCAGCGAGGAGTGACCGCCGGAGACCAGCAGCGCCATCGTCGGCTCGGGCAGCGCCCCGTGTTCGAGCTGGTCGACGCAGATGTGCGAGGCCAGGTGGTTGACGCCGTACAGCGGCTTGCCCAGCGCGTACGCGTACGCCTTCGCCGCCGATACGCCGACGAGCAGCGCCCCGGCGAGCCCCGGGCCCGCGGTGACGGCGACGCCGTCGAGGTCAAAGGCGGCGACCCCGGCCTCCTTCAGGGCACGCTCGATCGTGGGGACCATCGCCTCCAGATGCGCCCGGCTGGCGATCTCCGGGACGACGCCGCCGAACCGCGCATGCGTGTCAACGCTGGAGGCGACGGCATCGGCCAGCAGCGTGTGGCCGCGCACGATCCCGACGCCGGTCTCGTCGCAGGAGGTCTCGATGCCGAGAACGAGCGGTTCGTCAGCCATGGCTCTTCGATCCTTGGTGCGTGTGCGGAAGGGGGTTGTGGAGCGTGTTCGCGGGGGTGTCCCCGGAGGGGTCGGCGGCCGCGTACGAGGCCGGGTCGGCCAGCCGCATCACCAGCGCGTCGACGTTCGCGGGCTGGTAGTAGCCGCGGCGTATACCGATGGGCACGAAGCCGAAGCGCTCGTAGAGGCGCTGTGCCGGTGCGTTGTCCACCCGCACCTCCAGCAGCACCTCCGCGCACTCGAAGTCGGTCGCGGCCCGCACCAGCGCGTGCAGCAGCCGGGAGCCGAGGCCGGTGCCCCGGTGCGCGGGCAGCACGCCGATGGTCTGGATGTCGCCCGTGCCGCCGACCGCCGCGAGGCCGCCGTACCCGACGAGGGAGCCGTCCGTCTCCTCGGCGACCAGATAGCGGCGGGTGGCGTCCGGGCCCCGCGCATGCGCCAGCTCGGACCAGAACATCCCCGCCGACCAGGCGTCCTCGGGGAAGAGCTCCTGCTCCAGCCGCAGCACCGGCTCGATGTCCCACCAGCGCATCTCGCGCAGCGTGACCCCACCGCCGGGGCGACCGCGGTCCGGGGCGCCGCCGTCCGTGGTGCTCACCGCGGGGTGACCACCTTGTATCCCGCGGGCACCCGCGCGTCCGGCCGCCGCAGATACAGCGGGCGGGGCGGCAGCAGTTCCTCGCCGCGGGCCAGCCGCTCGGCCGCGAGCCGGGCGAGGGCCGCGGCGGACTGGTCGGCCGGCAGCTCGCGCCGCACCCCGCGGAAGACGGACTCGTACAGCACGGCGCCCGCGCCGACCGCAGGCAGCCGGCCGATCTGCGGCTCGGCGGCCTCGATCTCGGCGGGCGGGTCCACGGCCGGGTCGGTCACCCGGGTACGGGCATCGGCGTACCGCGCCCAGTAGACCTCCTTGCGGCGTGCGTCCGTCGCGACGACGAACGGCTCCGTCAGCCCGGAGGCGTACGCGATGCCGTCCAGCGTGCACACCCCGTGCACCCGCTGGCCCAGCGCGGCGGCGAACGCCTCGGCCGTCGCCAGACCGACCCGCAGCCCGGTGTAGGGGCCGGGGCCGACGCCGACGACCACGTCCGTGACCTCGGCGAGTTTCCGGCCCGCCTCGCCGAGCACCGCGTCCACGCAGGGCAGCAGCAGTTCGCCGTGGCGGCGGGCGTCGACCTTGTGGGCGGTGGCGAGCGTGCGGTCGCCCTCGGCGTCGTGGAGCGCGACGGTGACGGCGGGTGTGGCGGTATCCAGCGCGAGCATCAACACCCGACCAGCCTACGGCGCCCGCGCGGCCCGCCCTCACCCGTGCGTGCCCACAGCCTCCTTCTTGGCTGCCTTGCCGAACGGTACGTTGACGCCGGTCAGCTCGGCGCGGATACCGTCCTTGGCGACGGAGACACCGCGCAGCCGGATGTCCCCCGGCATCTCGGGCAGCTTCTGGTTGAGGGCGAGCTTGTCGGCCAGCTTCGGCTCCTCGATCTTCTTCAGGGCCTCGATCAGCGCCGGATCGATCCCGATCTTCTTCAGCAGCTGCGGGTGCTGGACGACGAGATCGAGCAGGTTGAGCCGCATCACCTTGTCCGTGAAGCGCGGCGAGCCCGTCACCCGGTGCAGCTCCCGGTCGCTGCGCTGCACCTGCCGGGAGCGCTCGGGCGTCATACCGAACCGCTTGGCGATGGACCGCACCCCGAACAGCGCCCGCGCCTTGTTCCTGTCGTGCTGGATGCGCTCGGCCAGTGGACGGGACAGCCGCAGCCCCGCCTCGTCGCCGGTGCCGGGAGTAAAGCTGAACAGCTTGGGGACGACCAGCCGCATGTCGTCCACCGTGGTGCCCACGGCCCGGTCGCCGGTGCGTTCGACGTGGGCGCGGGCCCGCACCCTGACCGTGTCGCCCGCGACGGGCAGGGCGCCCGCGGCCCGTACGGTGTGCGGTCCTGCCTGGGTGAACCTCACCTGTGAGGTGCCCAACTCCCGGTCGAGGTCGTCGAAATCGAGCAGTACGTCGCCCTTCATCCGGCCGAGCACCGCGCCCCGTACGGAGGACGGCGCATCGCCGATGATCTTCACATCGTTGACGGTGCCGCTGACCTGTGCCACCGAGACCCGGCCGGCGGGCACATCAGGAATGGCCACTTCCACATGGTCCAGGCGCCCCTCCGCCACCTGCGTCAGGAACGGGAAGCCGTTGATGTGCACCTCGGGGCGGGCGTGCAGATGCAGCGAGTCCTGCACCTTCTCGGCCGCCTTGCCCTCCGCGTAGAGCGCGGCCCAGCGGTCGCCGATCCCGAGGAAGGCCAGCAGCGCGCAGCAGGCGATGCCGAGCTTGACGGTGCGCGAGAAGCGGTTGCGGCGACGCCTGCGGACGGCGCGCAGATACGGCATCCGGTCCTCGTACGCGGGCTCGTCGTAGTCCGAGCGCAGGCCGAGACCGCGCAGTCCGCCCTCGTACGGGTCGTCCGGCGCCCCGGGGGCGCCGTCCTGGGGGGTGGGCCCGCCGTGCGTGCCGTACCCGTCGTGCGTCCCGTACGTGCCGTCCCCGCCGTCCGCCAGTGCCTCGTACGGGTTCGGAGTGGGGCCGGCCATGGCCTCGGTGCCGTCCTGCGGGGCCAGCGCGGCCAGTTCGTCGTACGGGTTGGCCGGGCGGTGCGGGGCCCCCGCCACACGCCGGTGGTCCCCGGGGGCCGGGGGGCCTTGAGGGTCGGGGATTTTCGGTATGGGGGTTGTGGAGTTTGTCGACGAACCGTGGGGGGTCATCGCCATATGCGAACACAGGCGCGGGTGTTACTCCAAGTTCCCTCTTCCGACGCCCGCCGGCCACCGTCTTGTCCCTCGGCCGAGACGTGCCCCGGCGCGGACCGGGGGTGCCCCTCCTGCTGCTACCGTCAATCACTGGTCAGCCTGTCAGGCATGCGGGTACGAGAGGTGGCAGCGCACGGTGGCACGCAGCAGCGGCGGCAGCGCCGGAGTGATCGTGGCCGGGCTGACGGCGGCGGCGCTCGCCGTGATCGGCTTCTTCGCGTACCAGGCGGCGGCCGCACAGGACAGCGCCGGAAAGCCCTTCACCGAGAAGACGGCCAAGCCCTCCCCCGGTGCCTCCGACGGCAAGGGCCGCGCGCCAGCGGAGAAGGACGCGGCGCTGCCGGGCAACAGCGGGCAGGGGCACCGGGTGGTCTACGCGCTCAAGCAGCGGCGGGTGTGGCTGGTCACCAAGAACGGCAAGGTCAGCAGGACCTTCGAAGTCTCCCCCAGCAGCGTGAGCCCGCCGCCGGGCAGCTACAAGGTCAGCTCGCGTGCCTCGCATGTGAAGGGCTCGGACGGGGTGCCGGTCGAGAACGTGGTTCGGTTCGCCGACGTCGACGGCGTCACGATCGGCTTCAGCGCCGCCCTGGACGGCTCGACGCCCACGCCGCCGGATGCCTCCCGTAAGACGGGAGGCATCCGGGAGAAGCGGGATGACGGCGAGGCGATGTGGCTGCATGCGCCCATCGGGACCCGCGTGGTGGTCGTCCGCTAGCGGGTCGTCCACTGGCCGGGGAGGGGCTGCCCCGTTCTGCCCGTCGCGGACTGCGGGTACGTCGTGGCTTGTCGCGCAGTTCCCCGCGCCCCTTATTTGTCACCCCGCAAGCTTGGGCAGTCTGCTCCCCCAAGCTCTTCGAGCAGGAGTACCCCCAGGGCGCAGGGCTGGCAAGCGCAGCCTTCCACGCCGGGTACGGGTCAGTCGCGGTCGGACTGTTCGCCGTCGGGCTCCTCGCGCGGGGGCCGCGACACCGCCGCCGCGGCCGCGCAGGAGGCGAGCAGCTCACTCATGGGCGGCGTGCCGTGGGTCGCGATGTGGCCGTCGGCGGACGCCCGGTGCTCCGATTGCTGTGCGGTCATGGCTCCTCCAGGGGCGTCGGCACGGCGGCACTTAGGCATACCTAACCGTGCTCTCACCTCCCATGGGACCATGCCCCGCACTCGCGGCGCAACATCTTGCCGACACCATGTCGGGACGGCACACACTCAGGCGAGACAGCTCAGGCGAGGGCCTCCAGGTCCTCCGCCGCCCAGCGCCGGCCCACACCCACGAAAGTGACGGTCCGCACCCCGTCGGCGCCCTCCTCGGCGCCCTCCCCCAGCGTGCGGGTGATCACCACGTGCAGCCGTTCCTCCGTCAGCTCCTCCACCTTGCCCTCGCCCCACTCCACGACCACCACCGACTCGGGCAGCGAGACGTCCAGGTCGAGGTCCTCCATCTCCTCCAGGCCGCCGCCGAGCCGGTAGGCGTCCACATGGACCAGCGGCGGTCCGTCCGTCAGCGAGGGGTGGACGCGGGCGATGACGAAGGTCGGCGACGTCACGGCGCCGCGCACGCCCAGCCCCTCGCCCAGGCCGCGCGTCAAGGTCGTCTTCCCGGCGCCGAGTTCACCCGTCAGGAGGACGAGGTCCCCGGCGCGCAGCAGCCGGGAGAGCCTTACGCCGAGCTCGCGCATGGCCTCTGCGGTGCGCACGGTGACGGTGACTTCGTGCCGGTTGCTGCCGGTCAGGCCCCCGTCAGCGCCGGAACGGCCGTCGGACGGAGCCTGTGGAGGCGGGAGCGGATGCTGGTGGTGCGGTGCTTCCATGCGTCCGGATGGTACGCGTCAGCAGCCGGGCAAGGTGTGCGTTGACCGGCTCGGGACGCTCCAGCATGGCCAGGTGTCCGGTCGCCTCCAGGATCACGAAAGCCGCGTCCGGCAGCGCGGCCGCGATCTGTTCGCTGTGCTCACTCGGCGTCATCAGATCGCGGTCCCCGGCCAGCACCAGCACGGGCCGCCCGTCGAAGGCGGCCAGCGCGGCGGCCTTCTCATGCTCGGCGAACGCGGGGTAGAACTCCGCGACGACGTCCACAGGCACCGACTCGATCAGGCGCTCCGCGAACCGCGCCACCCCCGGGTCCACCTCGCGGGGGCTGCCGAAGGAGTACCGCTTCACCACCCCGGCGAACAGGTCGGCGGTCGCCCGGCGCCCTCGCTCGACCAGCTCGGACTGGCCGGCCAGCGCCCGCAGCACCCCGGGCACCACCCGCCGCACCGCCCGCACCCCGGCGGCCGGGAGGCCGTAGGTCACCTCGGCGAGACCGCCCGCGCTGGTGCCGAGGAGCGCCACACCCGCGACGCGCTCGGCCACGTACTGCGGGTACTGCTCGGCCAGCGCCATCACGGTCATACCGCCCATCGAGTGCCCCACCAGCACCACAGGGCCCTCGGGTGCCGCGGCGTCGAGCACGGCCTTCAGATCGCGGCCCAGCAGATCGATGGAGACCGGCTCCCCGGCGGGCGCCCGCGCGGAGCGGCCGTGGCTGCGCTGGTCCCAGTACACGCACCGCACCGCACCGCGCAGCGCTGCCCGCTGGAAGTGCCATACGTCCTGGTTGAGGCAGTAGCCGTGCGAGAACACCACGGTGAGCGGTGCCGCCTCGCTCCTGTTCCGCCCGCGCAGCAGCTCCCTCAGCCGCGCCCAGTACCCGGCCACGGGGCCCGCAGCCCCCTCGTCCGTGTCCCCGTCCGCCTCCGGCGGCGCCTCGGGCAGCGGCACGGGGCTCACCTCGGGGCCGCCCAGGCCGTCGCCGGCGCCCGTGGCCGGCGCCCCGGCGTCCGCCGACGCGGGCGGGCCCTGGAAGTCGGCGGGTTCGTCGATCTCGTAGTAGAGCTCCGTGCCGTCCTCGGCCCGTACCCGGCCGGGGGTGCCGCGCAGTGTGCCGTAGGGTCCCGCGGCATCCAGCGCCAGCCGGGCCTTACGGCGTACGGAGCGGTGGACGGTGAGCCGTTCGACGGCGACACCCGCCGCGACCACACCGAGCGCGGCACCCGCGATGCCCACCCGGCGCGTCCAGTCCGCACCGCCCCCGCGTGCGGAGGCGGCGGCCTGTGCCCCCAGCCCCCGGCCGGGAGGTTCCCCCAAAAGCTCCGCCGCGCCCTCGACGGCGGCTGCCGCCGTGCGCCGGGCGCTGTCCGCGGTCTTCACGGCGCCCACGGCCTCCAGCGCCTGCTGTGCGTGCCGCAGCCCTCCCCCGGACCCCGCGGCGCGTTGCGCGTACCGCTGTGCGGTGCTCTCGTCTCCCATGACCGCCCCCGTCGTCCCATCCGTCCCGTGGTCCGTCGTCCGTCCCGTCCCTCGGCGCAGCTACGCGCCTGCCGGTTCGCCTGTGTATACCCGCGGCACGCGGGCGCTGATCCGGGTGACGATCTCGTAGGAGATGGTGCCTGCCGCGCGGGCCCAGTCCTCGGCGGTGGGCTCGCCCGCCTCGCCGGGGCCGAAGAGGACGACGCGGTCGCCCGCAGCCGCCGTGTCGCCGCCGAGGTCCACCACGAACTGGTCCATGGCCACCCGCCCGGCGATCGTCCGCCACTTGCCCGCGACGAGCACAGGAGCGGCGCCGGACGCGTGGCGCGGAAGGCCGTCGGCGTAGCCGACGGGCACAAGCCCGAGGGTCGTCTCGCCAGGCGTGGTGTAGCCGTGCCCATAGCTGACCCCGTGGCCGCCGGGCACCCGCTTGACCAGCGCGAGCGAGGCGCTGAGCGTCATCACCGGACGGAGCCCCAGGCTGTCGGCGGTGCCGACCTCGGGGGACGGGGAGAGGCCGTAGACGGAGACACCGGGGCGTACGAGGTCGAAGTGGGACTCGGGGAGGGTGAGCGTCGCCGGCGAGTTCGCGTGGTGCCGCACCTCGGGGTCGAGCCCGGCGCGCTCGGCGACGGCGACCGCCTCGCGGAAGGCGGCGAGCTGCGCGGCGTTGGCCGGATGGCCCGGTTCGTCGGCGCAGGCGAAGTGCGACCAGACGCCGGTGACCTTCAGCGCGCCCTCCGCCTCCGCCGCCCGCGCGGCGGCCACCAACTGCGGCCAGTCGGCAGGCTGGCAGCCGTTGCGGCCGAGCCCGGTGTCGGCCTTCAGATGGACGCGTGCGGGGCGCCCGGCGGCGCGGGCCGCCGTGACGATCTCCTCCAGCGCCCAGGTGCCGCTCGCCGAGACGTCGATGTCCCGCTCGATCGCCTCCCGCCACGGGCCGCCCGGCGTCCACAGCCAGCACATCAGCCGGCCCCGGTCACCGGCCTTCCGCAGGGCGATCGCCTCCTGAGGGGTGGCCGTACCCAGCCAGGTCGCCCCCGCCTGCCGCGCCGCACGGGCGCACGGCACCGCCCCGTGCCCGTACCCGTCCGCCTTCACGACGGCCATCAGCTCGGCCCGCGGCGCGTACGCGCGCAGCGTCCGTACGTTGTCCCGCAGGGCGTCGAGATCGATCTCGGCACGCGCCCGGCCGTGGTCTTCGGCCCGGTCGGCCGCGATGCCGCCGCCGGGGTGCTGGTACACGTCGTTCACCGGTTCAGTGTCGCAGGTGCCGCCTGCGGGATGACCCTCAGTGGCCCGTCGCCCCGTCCGTGCGCTCGCGGAGCAGGTCGGCGTGGCCGCAGTGCTGGGCGTACTCCGCGATCATGTGGATGAGCACCCGGCGCAGCGAGACGGGGCGGCCGGTGCGGGCGTGCGTGCCCGTCGCGTCCAGCGCCATCGCTGCTGTGATCTCGCGGGAGCGCTCGCACTCGGCACGCCATGCGGCCAGCGCCTCGGCCGGGTCCCCTTCCAGCGAGCCGAAGTCCTGGTCGGGGTCGTCGTCCGAGTAGTACAGCAGCGGCACCTCCTCCTCCGCGAGCTGGATGCGGAACCACCAGCGCTCCACGGCCGCCAGGTGCCGCACCAGCCCGTGGAGGCTCATGGCGGAGGGTGGGACCGTGCGCTCCGAGAGCGCTTCCGGCGGCACGCCTGTGCACTTGAGCAGCAGCGTCTCACGGTACCAGTCGAGATAGCGGGTCAGCAGTTCGCGCTCGTCCCCCACCAGGGGCAGTGGCTCTCGGGTGTCGTCCGGCCACCGGGCGGCGAGGGCGACCGGTGCGCCGCCGACGGCCTGTTCCTCAGTCATGCCAGGAGTGTGACACCGGCCACTGACAGCGCCGGAAAACCGGTTGCCCGCGCTTGGACAATGGCGCTGTGACCTGGACCATCAAGCCCGAGTCCGTGACCGCGCCGGACTCCGTCGCCACGATCCGTGCCTACATCGCCGACATCGCAGGCCGCTACTACGGGCGCCCTGCGACCGAGCAGGAGATCGACGCCGCGCTCGCCGAGGAGCCGGACGACGAACTGGTCCCGCCCAAGGGCGCGTTCCTGCTGGCCCGCGCCCGTGCGGACGGAGCTGTCGCCGGCTGCGTCGCCGTGCTCATGGTCGCCGATACGACTGCCGAGATACGGCGCGTCTGGGTGGCCCCGCGCGCCCGCAAAGGCGGGCTCGGCGGACTGCTGATCCGCACCGCGGAGTGCGCCGCGCTCGACATGGGGGCGATGTCCGTGCGGTTGGACACCCGGCGCGATCTGGTGGAGGCCAAGCGGTTGTACGCGCGGCACGGGTACGAGGAGATCGCGCCCTTCAACGACTCGCCCTACGCGGACCATTGGTTCGGCAAGCCCTTGCGCCCCCTCCCGGCCCTGCGGGAGCGGTCGCTTTAGTCCGGGGCGCCTTGAATGTCCTGCCCTGGTCTCTTGTTCGGCGACTGCGGGTTGTGTGTGGTCGCTCGCGCAGTTCCCCGCGCCCCTGAATTGTTTCCCCGCAAGCTTGGGCAGTCTGCTCCCCCAAGCTCTTCGAGCAGGAGGTACCCCCAGGGCGCAGGGCTGGCAAGCGCAGCCCTCATTGCCGGGGTACGCACGATCAGTCGGTCCGCAATACGTCCTGCCACGCCGCGGCCAGCGCCGTCGCGACATCCGTCGCCGCGGGCGGGTCCGTGGCGAGGCGGCCGGCGAGGCCGTGGAGGTAGGCGGCGGCCGAGGCCGCGTCGCGTGCGGACAGGCGCGCGGCGAGCAGACCGCCGGCCAGCCCGGTCAGTACGTCGCCGCTGCCCGCCGTGGCCAGCCACCCGGTCCCGGTGGCGTTCACCCGTACGGGGGAAGGCGGGGAGCCGGGCCGGGACGGCTCGGCGACCAGCGTCGTGGAGCCCTTGAGCAGCACGGTGGCACCCGTCTGGTCCGCCAGCCGCCGTACCGCCGCCAGCCGCCCGGCCTCCACCTCCTCGCGGGCCACCCCGAGCAGCGCGGCGGCCTCACCGGCGTGCGGGGTCAGCAGGGTGGGCGCCGTCCGGGCGTGTACGGCGTCCATGTCCATCAGCCGCAGCCCGTCCGCGTCCACCAGCACCGGCACATCCGAGTCCAGCACCTCGTCGACGGCGTGCCGCGCGGCCGGTTCGTCGCCCAGGCCGGGACCGACAGCCCACGCCTGCACCCGGCCCGCGTGCCCGGGCGGGCCCTCGGACACCAGCGTCTCCGGATAGCGGGTGACGACGGCCTCCGCGCCGGGCCCCACGTACCGTACGGCGCCCGCGCCGCTGCGCAGCGCGCCGGAGACCGCCAGCACCGCGGCCCCGGGGTAGCGCCCGGAGCCCGCGACGATGCCGACGACGCCGCGCCGGTATTTATCGCTCTCCGCCTTCGGCCTCGGCAGCAGCCTGGCGACGTCGGCGTGCTGCAGCGCCTCCACGTCCGGGACCTGGGGCAGCTGCGGGCCGAGGCCGATGTCGACCAGCCGGACGGCTCCCGCGTACTCCCTGGCCGGGTCGATCAGCAGCCCCGGCTTGTACGCGCCGAAGGTGACCGTCGCCCGCGCCTCCAGCGCGGGCCCCGGCACCTCGCCCGTGCCTGCGTCCACCCCGCTGGGCAGATCGACGGCGACGACCGGCACCCCTGCCTCCCGCACCAGGTCGGCCAACTCCACGGCGGCGGGCCGCAGTCCGCCCTTGCCGCCGATGCCGACGATGCCGTCCACCACCAGGTCGGCCCGGGCGACGATGTCACCGACCGGCTCCGCGACACCCTCCACCACCGCGCCCGGGGCCACCCGCACCCGCCCTCCGGCGGCCCGCAGCGCGGCCAGCCCGCCCTCGTGCGCGCGTTCGGGCGCCAGCAGCACCGCGGTCACCCCGGCGCCGCGGCGGGCCAGCCGGGCGCCCGCGTACAGCGCGTCCCCACCGTTGTCGCCGCTGCCGACCAGCAGCACCACCCGGGTCCCGTACGTCCGCCCCAGCAGCTGTCCGCAGGCCGCCGCCAGCCCGGCCGCGGCCTGCCGCATCAGCGCACCCTCGGGAAGCCGTGCCATCAGCGCCCGCTCCGCGGCACGCACGGTCTCCACGCCGTAACCAGTCCTCATGCCCCCAGTGTGGCGTCCCCCTCACCCCACCGCGCCCCGGAGGGGCCGACCGCTCAGCTCTCCGCGACGACCACGGCCGAGGCGACCCCCGCATCGTGCGAGAGGGAGACGTGCCAGCCCCGAACGCCCAACTGCGCGGCGCGTTCCGCCACGGTGCCGCGCACCCGCAGATACGGCTGTCCGGAATCCGCCGTGCACACCTCGGCATCGGTCCAGCGCAGCCCACTGGGCGCACCCAGCGCCTTGGCCAGCGCCTCCTTCGCGGCGAACCGGGCCGCCAGCGAGGCGATCCCGCGCCGCTCGCCGCTGGGCAGCCACAGCTCGCTGTCCACGAAGAGCCGGTCCGCCATGCCGGGCGTACGCGCCAGGGAGGCGGCGAAGCGGTCGATCTCCGCGACGTCGATTCCCACCCCGATGATCACCGCTGTCTCACTTCCGCACCTCGCCGCCTCGCCGCCACGTCACGCCGCGAGTACATCACCCCGGCCACCCGCGCCGCCACGAGCCGGCCGACCGCCAAAGGCCACCGGCCCGGCGGTCACTCTCCCCGCGCCATCCGCTCGATGGCCTCCTCCATCAGCTGCAGATACTCCGACTCCTCGCAGCGCGGCTTGCTGCCCATCACATACAGCTCCAGCGAGTCCGTCAGGTCCTCGGTCAGGTCCTCGTCCGGAAGCCCGTCGGCCAGATCGCTGTAGATGTGGCCCGCGTGGCCTGTCAGCGGGTCGGTACGGAAGGAATTGGAGGAAGACGAGGAAGAGGAGGAAGACGAGGAAGAGGAGGAACGGAAGGAGCGCCGGATGCGGGGGCGGCGTATGCGACTCAAGGGGGAGGACATGGGGCGGAACATAGCCCCAATCGGCACACCGCGTACACCTTTTGGCCGCACTTTGTCCGACCGGTCGGCACAGGGGTCACATCCGGCCAATTCACCGCCCCTGTCCCGGGTTACCGAGGGTCAGCCGCCCCGGAGGTGAGCTCCCTGCGCAGCCCGCGCAGAATGGCACCGTGTCCACGAAGCCCTACGTCGATCTCGGCCGCTCGGAGTGGAGCGCCCTGCGCGAGCGCACCCCGCTCCCCCTGACCGCCGCCGAGGTGGAGGCGCTGCGCGGACTCGGCGACGTCATCGACCTGGACGAGGTGCGGGACATCTATCTGCCGCTGTCCCGGCTGCTCAACCTGTACGTCGGCGCCACGCACGAACTGCGCCGCGCGCTGAACACCTTCCTGGACGACCCGCACCGCTCCGGCCGGCCCAGCCCGCAGCGCGGCACCCCGTTCGTGATCGGCGTCGCGGGCAGCGTGGCCGTCGGCAAGTCCACGGTCTCCCGGCTGCTGCAGGCGCTGCTCGCGCGGTGGCCGGAGCACCCGCGCGTGGAGCGGGTGACCACGGACGGCTTCCTGCTGCCCAAGGCCGAGCTGGAGCGGCGCGGCCTGATGTCCCGCAAGGGCTTCCCCGAGTCGTACGACCGACGCGCCCTCACCCGCTTCGTCGCCGACGTCAAGGCGGGCAAGCCGCGGGTGACGGCGCCGGTCTACTCGCACCTGATCTACGACATCGTCCCGGGCGAGCGGCTGACCGTGCACCAGCCGGACATCCTCATCGTGGAGGGCCTGAACGTCCTGCAGCCCGCGCTGCCAGGCAAGGACGGCCGCACCCGGCTGGCCGTCGCCGACTACTTCGACTTCTCGGTGTACGTGGACGCCCGTACGGCCGACATCGAGCGCTGGTACCTGGAGCGGTTCCGCAAGCTGCGCGAAACCGCGTTCCAGGACCCGCGCTCGTACTTCCACCGCTTCACGGCGGTCTCCGAGGAGGAGGCCCTCGACTACGCGCGCAACACCTGGCGCACCATCAACGAGCCCAACCTCCGCCAGAACATAGCCCCCACCCGCGGCCGGGCCACCCTCCAGCTCCACAAGGGCCCGGACCACACGGTGCAGCGGCTGTCACTCCGAAAGCTGTAGCCCCGGGGAGCTGCAGCCCCGAAAGCCGCAGCTCCCCCGAGCCGATGCCTCAGCCCAGCGCGCGCTTCACCACATCCGCCAGCCGCCCGGCGACAGCCCGCGCATGCTCGATGTCGGCGGCCTCCACCATCACCCGCACCAGCGGCTCGGTCCCCGAGGGCCGCAGCAGCACCCGCCCGGTCTCCCCCAGCTCCCGCTCCGCCTCCGCGACGGCGGCCACCAGCTCAGGAGCGGTCCCGACCCGCGACTTGTCCACGTCAGGCACGTTCACCAGCACCTGCGGCAGCCGCTCCATCACCGCGGCCAGCTCGGCCAGCGACTTGCCCGTGGCGGCGACACGCGCCGCCAGCATCAGACCGGTCAGCGTCCCGTCGCCCGTGGTGGCGTGGTCGAGCACGATCACATGCCCGGACTGCTCGCCGCCGAGCGAGAACCCGCCGCGCTTCATCTCCTCCAGCACATAGCGGTCACCGACCGCAGTCTGCACCAGGTCGACGCCCGCCCGCTCCATGGCGAGCGTGAAGCCGAGGTTGGACATCACCGTCGCGACCACGGTGTCCTTGCGCAGCTGGCCCGCTTCCTTCATGGCGAGCGCGAGGACGGCGAGGATCTGGTCGCCGTCGACCTCGTGGCCGTCCGCGTCGACCGCCAGGCACCGGTCCGCGTCGCCGTCGTGTGCCACGCCCAGGTCGGCGCCGTGCCGTACGACGGCATCCCGCAGCCCGTCGAGGTGCGTGGAGCCGCAGTCGTCGTTGATGTTGAGGCCGTCGGGGTCGGTACCGATGGTGATCACATCGGCGCCGGCCCGTGCGAACGCCTCGGGCGAGACGCGGGCCGCGGCGCCGTGCGCCCCGTCGATGACGATCTTCAGCCCGTCCAGCCGGTTCGGCAGCACGCCGACCAGGTGGGCGACGTAGTTGTCGAAGCCCTCGTCGTAGTCCCTGACCCGGCCGACCCCGGCCCCGGTGGGCCGCGCCCACGGCTCGCCTGCGGCGTGCTCACGGTGGAGGGCCTCGATACGGTCCTCCAGCTCGTCGGCGAGCTTGTGGCCGCCGCGTGCGAAGAACTTGATGCCGTTGTCGGGCATCGGGTTGTGGCTGGCGGACAGCATCACGCCCAGGTCGGCGCCGAGGGAGCCGGTCAGATAGGCGACGGCGGGCGTCGGCAGCACGCCGACCCGCAGTACATCGACCCCGGCACTGGCCAGCCCCGCCACGACGGCGGCCTCCAGGAACTCACCGGAGGCCCGCGGGTCCCGCCCGACGACGGCGACCGGCCGGGAGCCGTCGGAGGCGCCGGCGGCGGCCCCCGCGTCCGCTCCGGCCTTCGCCTCGGTCAGCACGTGTGCCGCCGCGACCGACAGACCGAGCGCCAGCTCGGCTGTCAGCCCCTCGTTGGCGACGCCACGTACGCCGTCGGTACCGAAGAGTCGTGCCACAGTCGTTCCTCCGAGTTCTGGGGGCGTTCTCCGGGCATTCACCGGGCGGGCCTGGGAGAGCCCGGCACACCAGGTATACGCCCCGTTGTCAGCCTGACGGCGGGTGCGGCGCCGTCACAAGACCGGGTGTCGGGCCGGATGCCGTACGCCTCGTACG
>NZ_JADKMA010000191.1 GCF_017676365.1 Streptomyces oryzae | reverse complement strand
GGGTCGGGGGCGGAGGGATCAGGCGTCGGCGCCGGCGAACAGGTCGCCGTAGCGCTTCCGCAGTTCTGCTTTCTGCACCTTGCCCATGACGTTGCGCGGCAGCGCTTCGACGATGCGCACGGCACGCGGGTGCTTGAACCGGGCGAGGTCCCCGGTGACGAAGTCGAGCAGTTCCCCGGCGCGGGGCTGCCGGCCGGGCGCCGGGACGACGACGGCCACCACGGTCTCCCCGAAGTCCGGGTGCGGGACGCCGATCACGGCGGACTCCAGCACCGTGGGGTGGGCGTCCAGCAGTTCCTCGATCTCCTTGGGATAGATGTTGTAGCCGCCGGAGATCACCAGGTCCTTGTCCCGCCCGACGATGCACAGGTAGCCGTCCTCGTCGAAGCGGCCCAGATCGCCGGTGATGAAGAACCCGTCCGCGCGGAACTCGGCGGCGGTCTTCTCGGGCAGCTGCCAGTAGCCGGTGAACACATTGGGGCCGCGGACCTCGATGCTGCCCACCTCTCCGTCCGGCAGCACCCGGCCCGTCTCGCCGTCCACCACGCGGACCTCGGTCCCGGGGAGCGGTTTGCCGACGGTGCCGGGCTTGCGCGGCCCGCCGTCGTAGGGGTTGGTGGTGTTCATCCCGGTCTCGGTCATCCCGTAGCGCTCCAGGATGGCGTGGCCGGTGCGGGCCTCGAACGCCTGGTGGTCGGCGGCGAGCAGGGGAGCTGAGCCGGAGACGAACAGCCGCATCGAGGCGCAGGACTCGGCGGTGAGCCGGTCGTTCTTCAGCAGCCGGGTGTAGAAGGTGGGCACCCCCATCAGCACCGTGGCCTCGGGGAGCAGACCGACGATCGCCTCCGCGTCGAACTTGGGCAGGTAGTGCATCGAAGCCCCCGCCGTCAGCGTCAGGTTCGCCGCGACGAAGAGCCCGTGGATGTGGAAGATCGGCAGCGCGTGGATCAGCCGGTCCTCAGCGGTGAACTGCCAGGCCTCCAGCAGCGCTTGGCAGTTGGAGGCGAGGTTGCCGTGCGAGAGCACCGCGCCCTTGGAGCGCCCGGTGGTGCCGGAGGTGTAGAGGATGGCCGCCGGATCGTCGGCCGCCGCGTCGAAGACCTCCGTGTGGCTGCCGTCGCCGTCGTGGCGCTCGCCGTGCGGGCCGTTTCCGTGCGGGCGGTCGCCGTCCAGCAGGGTGCCGTCGCCCGAGGTGCCCAGCGTCTCGACAACGAGCCCTTCCCCCTCCCGGTCCGCGTGCTCGGCCCGCCGGCCGGGGGAGCAGACCAGCACCCGGGGCCGGGCGTCTCCCAGGAAGAAGCCCGTCTCGGCGGCGGTGTAGGCGGTGTTGAGCGGCAGGAAGACCCCGCCCACCCTCAGCGTCGCCAGGTACAGCGCGATGGCCTCCGGAGACTTCTCCACCTGCATCGCGACCCGGTCGCCCGGCGCTACGCCGTCGGCGACGAGCCGGGCGGCGATGCGCTCCACGGTCTGCGCGGTCTCGCGATAGGTGATCCCCCGACCGTCGGGCAGCTCGAAGAGCGCCTTGCCCGGCCGCAGCTCCACCTGCTCGGCGAAGGACCGGTAGATGGTCGTGAAGGGTGGCATCGAGGGTGTTCCTTTCTCGTCTTCCGGGCCGGCGCTCCGGTCGTCCGGGCCGGTGGATACGCGCCGGGACGGCGCCGGGCCCCGGTCGTGTGCCGTCGCCGCGATGTCCGGGAACGCGTCCCGCAGCGGCCCGCCGAGCGCCACGGTGCGACGGCGGACGAAGTCCTCGTGCCGCCGCTCCAACTCCTCCGGCTCGTAGCGGTAGTTGATCATCGCGCCGTAGGACTGCCGCCATGCTTCCGGCGAGCTGTTCGCCGGCCAGTTCAGCTGCCAGGCGGTGGCACCGTTGCCCAGGTGGAAGCGGGCGACCGGGTCGAGGGGGGAGCCGTCGTCGCGCCGTTCGACGGCGATGTACCGGGCCAGGGCGCGGAAGAGCCGGGAACGGATCCGCTCGACGTCTCCCGGCGCCGCGCCGAGGTCGGCCGGCTGCTGCACTCCATCCAGCTCCCGTACGAGCGTCCGCAGCTCGGCGTCCTGCCCGGCGGCACCGTCCTGCCCGTCCTGCCCGTCCTGCCCGTCCTGCGCTCCCTGTTCGGCCTGCTCGGCGAGCCAGTGCCGGAAGCCCGGGATGGGGGAGAGCGTCGCGAACTGCGTCAGATGCGGCAGCTGCTCCCTCACCTGCTCGATGACCTGCTTGATGAGGAAGCTGCCGAAGGAGACACCGGCCAGCCCGTCCAGGGCGTTGTTGATCGAGTAGAGCGCTGCCGTGTCCGCCTGCGCGGGGTCGAGCGCCGGGCCCGGCTCCAGCAGCGGGGCGATACGGTCCGGCAGCCCGCGCACCAGAGCGACCTCCACGAAGATCAGCGGCACTTCTCCGGTGGCCGGGTGGAAGAACGCGTAGACCCTGCGGTCCGCGGGCTGCAGCCGGCGGCGCAGCTCGTCCCTGCTCGCCATCGGGTGGACCTTCTCGCCCTGGAGCAGACGGTCGTGCAGCTCCTGAGGCGCATCCCAGGTGACCTCCGACATGCGGAGGAAGCCGCGGTTGAACCAGGAGGTGAGCAGGTGGTGGAAGTCGTGATCGAGGGGGCGCAGCCCCGGGTCGCGGCGCATCAGCCGCCGCAGGTCGGCGCGCATGCCGACCAGTGCGAGAGTGGCGTCGGGCGCGTGGTTCAGCCGGCGGAGCAGCTGCTGGCGGGCCGGCTCGACCACGTCGAACAGCCGCACGAGCTCCTCCTGGCCCTGGGAGCCGTGGTCTCTGGCGCTCTCCCACCGGCGGAACGCGGTGCGCACCTGCTCGGCGTCGACGTCGTAGGCGCTGGTGATGTGGCTGAAGAAGGCGCGCTTGCCGTCGTCGTCCAGCTCGTCGTAGGCGGCGAGGGCCCGCGCAGCGACCGCCCGCATCGAGGCTTCGCCCACGTCGCTCATCAGGACTTCGCAGGCGACGAGCAGCTGGTCGAGCGGGGAGCCCGGAGACTCTTCGACGCGGCCGCCGCCACCGTGCCGGTGCCCGAGAGCCCGGAACAGGTCGGTCAGCAGCCAGCCGTCGTGGCGTTCCATCTCCGCTCCCCTCCATGTCATCCGCGTCATCCATGCCATCCAGGCGTTCGTGGCGTTCGTGCCGTCCACGCCGCCAGGCGTCCGGTTGCACATACATCAGAAGCTGTGATGTATATAACGCCGGAACCGTAGGACACATGAAACGGATCCGCTACCCCCTGGCGGCCGGATAATCTGAGCGTTCGGAGGTGCATATGGCTCGAATCCCGGAATCCCAGCGCGTACGGGACGCGCTCGAGAACGCCGTTGTCGACGGCCGCTACCGCCCCGGAGAGCGCCTGGACCCCGCGCAGTTGGAGCGGGAGTTCGGCTGCTCCCGGACGCCCATCCGGGAAGCCCTTCAGGCCCTGCAGCGCTCCGGATTGGTGCAGATCCGCCCGAAGCAGGGCACATACGTCACCGAGCTGAGCGTCTCCGAACTCGCCGAGCGCTTCGAAGTCATGGCCGAGCTGGAGGGAATGGCGGCACGCCTCTCCGCCCGCCGTATCGAGCGGAAGGCGCTGGACGACCTGGAGCGCGCTCTCGAGGAGTGCGAGAAACACGCGACAGCGGGCGACGCCGATCGCTACTACTACGCCAACGCCTGGTTCCACGACATCGTCTACGACTCCTGCGGCAACGACTATCTGCGACAGCAGACCCGCACGCTCAAGCGCGTCCTCCAGCCGTACCGGCGGCTGCAGTTGCGTGTACCCGACCGCATGCGGCGCTCCCTTGCCGAGCACCGGCAGATCGCCGACGCCATAGCCGACGGCGACGCCGAGACCGCCGAGAACGCGGCGCGCGACCATGTCCTCGTCCAGGTCAAGGAGTTCGGCCACCTGGTGCGGACCTGGAAGCATCTGACGGAGCCGACGGACCAGGCCGGGTGAGGTGACGCGGCGTCACCACTTGGCTCTTCAGCCCAGCTGGAGGGAGATGTTCTCGCCGCGGCACCGGACCGCCGCCTCGGCCTGGACGTTCGCGTCCCGCAGCACGCGGCCGGCCTGCTCGAGCCCCGGCTGCCAGTCCTCGAGGAGATGCAGGACGATCTCCTCCCGCCATACGCCGTCGCCGGCTGCGCGGTGGATACGGGTGGGGCCGTCCGTGACACTGCCCGTGCCGGTGCGGCGGAGGCCGGAGTTGAGCGGGTCAATCAGCGATGCGGCGGGCAGATGGTCGGGCAGAGTGAGCCGCGCGGTGTAGCTCCGCAGCGGTCTCGGCGCGGGGCCGGCGTGGTGGCGTATCAGGGTGCCGGGCTCGACGCCCAGCACAAGTTCCGTCATCGCCAGCGCCCGCATCGGGCCGGCCTCGGGCGCCAGCGCTTTCAGCACGGCCTGGTCCGTGCAGCCGCGGGCCCGCACTTCGGTCAGCAGGCGGGCGCGCTGCGCCGCGGAGGCCTCGCGTGCGAACGCCTCGGCCGCGGCGCGTACCGTCTCGTTCGCCGCCCAGGTGCGACGGCTGACCCCGGAGCACCGCAGCCGGGCCCGCTCCAGCGTCTCCGCCAGGGCCGCGAACGGGAACTCGGCGTGGTCCGGCGAGCGGAGGGAGTACAGGTCGCCGGTGGAGTAGTGCTCCCGGTCGGGGTCGTCGCCGTACCGGTCCCACCACTCCTGGGTGACCGTCTCGTCCGGTGCCTGATCCGGGTACCAGTGGCCGGAGCCCTCGGCCCGGCGCCAGCGGATGTCGAAACCGCGCTTGTCCGCATGGGCCGCGTAGGCCAGGCGCTGGTACGCGTCGAGGCCGGGCAGCCCCGAGAACGCCTCGCGCAGCAGGGGCAGGGCGGTTACCGCGTCCGCGTCGTCGCATACGGGGGCGAAGCGGCTGAGCAGCGCGAGGTGAGGGCCGGGGTGCGGGACCTCAGGGTGCGAGAGCGCGGCGGCCCGGCACAGCAGCTCGGCCTCCTGCCAGCGCAGCGCGTCGGGGTGCCACTGCGCCTGATCGTCCCAGCCGAGCTGTACCGGTTTCGCCGCACCGGGGTGGACCAGCTCCAGCGTGAGCTCGAATCCCGCGTCCACGACCTGCACGGCATGCCCGGCGTCCGCCTGATACACCTCGGCGGAGTCCTCGGAGCCGCTCTCCTCCGCGCTGTAGGATCCACCGTCCGCCCCGTCATCGGAGCCCGTCCCGCTGTATTCGTCGTAGTACCAGAAGGCCCAGAACTCCGGGTCGTCCAGCGGGAGGGCGAAGGGGAGGGAAGGGTGGCTGCGCTCCGTCATGGACGGATCATGGCACGGCCGCGCCGCGCGGCGAGCAGCGCGATGGCGCTCAGGGCGGCCAGCGGCAGGATCGGGAGCCAGGTCAGTGTGGTGGCGTCGCTGCCCTTCAGCACGGTGCCGACCAGCAGGGCCAGCACCATGTTGTTGCCCGCATGGGCCAGGCTCGCGGTCCAGATGGTGCCGCTGCGCAGGTACAGGAGCGCCAGCAGGGTCTCCTGCACGAGGAAGGAGCAGGTCCACAGGGCCAGGCCGAGCAGCGGGTCGGCGAACTCGATGTAGCCGAGGAAGGCGAGCGGGTAGTGCCAGAGCGCCCAGATCAGTCCGGTGGCGAGAACCGAACGGGACAACTGGGCCCGGTACAGCCGGGGGCGCAGATAGCTGGTCCAGCCGAACTCCTCGCCCCAGTAGACCGGCGTCAACAGCGGCACCACGGCCATCAGCACCGTCACCCCGGCCCAGCCGGGCAGGCCGGGAATCAGGCCGTCCAGCGCTGACAGCCGCACACCGGGGACGCCCAGCGCGGCGGCGAGGCCGATCGTGGCGAAGGCCAGCAACAGGGGGCACAGCCACGCGGCCAGATACCAGCGCCACTGTTCGCGCAGCCGCAGGGCCAGGCCCGCGTCCGCGAAACCCTCCCCACTGACGCGGCGGGCCACCAGCGCGCCGATCGCGGGCAAGAACGCGAACGAAAGCTGGGCGAGCGGGTTGACCAGCGACAGGCCCGCCAGCCGTACGCCGATCATGCACAGCCAGCTCGCGCCGAAGGCGATGGCGAAGAAGACCACCAGGCCCCGGGTGCGGGCGGCCCGGGTTGGGGAAGAGGGGCGCGGCAGCGCCGTCGTGGACACGGTGACGGCACTCCTTACAAAAAGCGGCAGTTGGGAGGGAGGCGGCAGGAGGGGACAGGGAGGGCAGGGGATGCGGGGGCCGTCGTCAGACCCCATGAAGTCGAGCAGCGGCAGGCCGTTGACCGTCGCGTACCAGAGGGGCAGATACACCGCTTGGAACAGTCGTCCCGTACGGCTCAGGGTGCCGAGGGCCAACGCCAGGGACGGCACGAACAGCGCGCCGGCGCACCAGGCCGCGACCCCCGGCAGATCGGCGGCGAGCAGCAGCCTGACCAGTGGGACGGCACCGGTCAGCGCTGCCACGGCCACCCCGGCCAGCCACTCCGCGAGCACTCTGCGCCGGGGCGCGGGGTAGGCGTCCAGCAGCGCGGTGACGCCGTCCGTGTGGCGCTGGGCACCGAGCCGGGACCACAACAGCACCGGCCACAGCCAGGCGGCGGGCAGCACGATCCGGGTGACGCCGGGCAGCGGCGCCAGCGTGCCCGCGACGGCCAGGGCCGCAACTCCCGGCCACCACCAGCCGTTTCCGCGCAGCAGTAGCCGCACCTCGCCCGCCAGCAGCTGCCAACCGGACCGGCCGGTCGGTACGGGCGTGCGGGGCCTGCCGGTGAAGGCCGCGGGCTGGACGGGGAGGCCGGGCAGCGTGCCGGCGACGCCACCCGGGCGCGCCCGGCCGCCTGTTGCCGGGGCGAACCGGGGGAACCAGATGGCGGGCAGCGCTGCCAGGGCGACGGCGAGCAGCAGCAGTGCCGCCCTGCTGAGCAGATAGCCGCTGCTCGGCGTGTAACCGTCCCAGTCGAAGACGCGCAGCGGCACCTCCTCGTAGGTGAAGCCGAGGCTGAAGTCGCGTACCCCGGCGGCGTTCCCGTCCTGGGCGAGCAGCGCGTCCCGCATGGACGCGACCGGCTCGTGCACACCCAGGCCGCCGAACGGCGCACCCGGTGCCATACCGCCGACGGCGACGACGAGCCAGACGAAGAACCAGGCGAGGTTTCCGACACCGCCGCGCAGCACCGGCACCGTCTCGGTCAACAGCGCGACGGCGGCCGTGAGTACCACCACCGGCAGCGTGACGACCACGAACGGGAGCAGCAGCGCCACCGGGGCGACGGCTGTCGACTCCCCTCTGGCCAACTGCATCACCAGCGCCGTGCCCGCCAGCACGCCGACCATGGAGGCGAGCACCAGCACATTGGCGAGGGCCTTCGCCACCAGGAGGCCCACGGTGTGCAGCGGGGTCGCGGCCAGCAGTTCTCCGACCCCGCTCCTCCGGTCCCGGCCCAGCGCGTCCCGTACGACGTAGAAGCCGCCCAGCGACAGCCACAGGGTGGCGGCCAGCGCGACGGCCATGCCCGTGTAGGCGCTGTTGTAGCGACCCCGGTAGTCGCCCACCCGCAGGATGACCCAGTGCGAGTCGGTGCCCGGCACCGCGAGGCAGCCCAGACCGACGGCGGCGGCCAGCACCGCGAGACAGGCCGGGCGGCGCGCCCGGTCCAGGAAGTCACCGAACGCGAGCCGGACGAGCCGTCCGGGCACAGGCGCGCCCCTCACCGGGCAGCCGCCGGGTCGACGGCCGGCTGGTTGACGGCGGCGAGGTAGACGTCCTCCAAGTCGGGGGAGACCGCCTGGGCTTCGGGTACCGGCGGCGCGGGCGCCAGCAGCCGCAGCCGTACGCCCGCGCCCGTGCGTGCCGTGCGGCCCACCAGGTGGCGGGCCTGGAGAGCGGCGGCATGTTCGGGCGGCACCGTCGTCTCCCACACCTGTCCGGCCACCGCCCGCAGCAGCTCCTCGGCCGTCCCGTGTGCCAGCATCCGGCCGCCCGCCAGTACGGCGATATGGGATGCCACCGAGGCGACATCGGAGACGATGTGGGTGGACAGCAGCACTGCACGGTCGGCCGCCAACTCGCTGAGCAGATTGCGGAACCGCACCCGCTCCTCCGGGTCGAGCCCGGCTGTCGGCTCGTCCACGATCAGTACCCGGGGGTCGCTCAGCAGACTCTGTGCGATGCCCACCCGGCGCAGCATCCCGCCCGAGTAGCCGCCCAGCGGCCGTGCGGCTGCCTGCGTGAGGTTGACCAGTTCGAGCAGTTCGCTGACCCGGGCCCGCGCTTGCCTGGCCCGGATGCCCCGGGCTGCGGCCAGGTAGGAGAGGAACTCCCGGGCCGTGAGCCGGGGATGGACACCGAAATCCTGCGGCAGGTACCCCAGCGCGGCCCTCAGCGTCTGGGGCCGGGCCACCGCGTCCATGCCGTCGAAGAGCACCCGGCCGCTGGTGGGCCTGGTGACCGTGGCGGCGATCCGCATCAGGGAGGACTTGCCGGCGCCGTTCGGCCCGAGCAGGCCGAGCAGTCCGGTGCCCAGGCGCAGGGTGATCCCGTCGACGGACCGTTTGCTGCCGCTGTGGACCTTGCTGACGTCGATCAGTTCGAGCATGCGGCCCAGCCTCGTCACCGCCGCGGTGCGCCGCCTCGCGGCTGCGAGCGATCCGGCTCCCGCGCGGGAGGGATTCCCGGCTGGCTCCCACGGGGGAGGAGGCCAGGCGGACGTTCGGTGATACTGAGTGGCGTGTGGCTGCTGATACGACCGTTGACCAGCGCGGACAGCTACCGGGGCGCCGTCTTCGCGCTGGTCGGTTTCTGCTTCGCCTGCCTGCTGACGCCGGTGGCGCTGCTGCCCGCCGTACCCGTCCACCGCGTCGCGGGCAGGGGAGCGCAGCTCACCGTCGTCCTGCTGGTTTTCGCCGTGTCGGTGCCGGCCTGCGGCTTCCTCGCCGTCTTCCGCACGGGCTGTGTCCGGATCGCCAACCGGCTGCTGCGCACGGCGCTGCCCGTACCGGGGCCTGAAGCGCCGCGCCCTGACCGTGCGGCCAGGGCGCGGGCCGCGGGCTGGCTGCTGGCGCATGTCGTGGCCGGCTGGGCGGTGACCGCGGCCGCACTGCTGCTGACGCTCACCGGGCTGCTGCTGGTGGGGAGTTGGCTGAACGGGGGCGACCGGGTGCAGGTGTTCGGCCTGCCCGTGACGGTGGCCGCAGGCTGGTCCGGCGCCTGGACGCCGCCCGCCGCAGCCGCCGCGCTGATGGCGAGCGCCTGGTGCTGCCGCGGCCTGGCCGCCGCCTTCCGTACGCTGGGGCCGGTGCTGCTGGGGCCCGGCAAGGAGGAGCGCTTCGCCGCGCTGGAAGCCCGGCTGCGCGCCATGGAGCAGCGCACCGAACTGGCGCGGGAACTGCACGACTCGATCGGGCACACCCTCACCGCCGCCACCATCCAGGCCGCGGTCGCTGCCGAGTTGATCGACGCGGATCCGCACGGCGCACGGCAGGCGCTGGCCCATATCGAGCAGTCCTCCCGCAGCGCGCTGGACGACCTCGACCATGTGCTCGGCGTGCTGCGCACCGGCGCCGCGAGCACGGTCCCCCGGCGCACCCTGGCCGATCTGTCCGGCCTGCTCGAACGGGTGCGCAGCACCGGCACAGAGGTGCACGCCGACCTGCGGGGCGACTGGGCGCGCGTGCCCGCCGCCGTCTCCCGCGAGGCGTACCGGCTGGTGCAGGAGGGCCTGACCAACGCCCTCCGCCACGCACACCAGGCGCCGGTGACCGTTCGCGTCGCCGTGGAGGACGGCCGGGGCGCAGCGGACGGCGCCGCGGGCGACTGGCTCGCCGTCGAGCTGAGCAACCCGGTCACCAGCAGCCGCGGCCTGCGCGGCCAGCGGCCCCGGCCAGGGCAGGGTCTGTCCGGGCTGACGGAGCGGGTCAGGCTGCTGCACGGGGAACTGACGGCGGGCCCCGCACCGGACGGCCGATGGCGGCTGGCCGCCCGGATACCGCTGCGGGCCGCCGCGTGACCGGGCCGGCCGGGGCGGCCGGCCCGGGGGCGCCGCGGTCGGCCGCCGGGGACGAGGCTCCGGTGACCGTGCTGATCGCGGACGACGAGGAGCTGACCCGCGCCGGACTGCGGGTGCTGCTGTCGGCCCAGCCGGACCTTTCGGTGGTGGGCGAGGCCGCCACCGGGGCCGAGGTGCTGCCCCTGGTGCGGCAACTGCGGCCCGACGTGGTCCTGATGGACGTGCGGATGCCGGAACTCGACGGCATCGAGGCGACCCGGCGGCTGCGGGCCGACCCCGCAACGCGGTCGAAGGTCCTGGTCATCACGACGTTCGAGAGCGACGACCACGTCTACGACGCGCTGCGGGCCGGCGCCGACGGCTTCGTGCTCAAGCGGTCACCGACCCGGCAACTCGCGCACGCCGTCCGGCTGGTCGCCGCGGGGGACTGTCTGCTGTTCCCCGACGCCGTACGCCGGCTGGTGTCGGCCCGCGGGCGGCCGGACGGGGTGCCCGTCCGGCCGGCGCTCACCGAGCGGGAGACGGAGATTCTGCGGCTGATGGCCGCAGGGCTCTCCAATGGGCAGATTGCCGAGCGGCTCACCGTGAGTCTGGAGACGGTCAAGACGCATGTGAGCAATGTCCTCACCAAGCTCTCCGCGCAGAACCGGACTCAGGCGGTCATCCATGCGTATGAGACGGGGATCGTCGTGCCCGGCGTTGGCCGCAACGTTTGAGGGCGCCGAGTTCGGTCTGCTCTCTCGTGGTCCGGGCAGGGGCTGCCCCTGTCTGTTTTCTGCGGGCTGCGGGCTCGTTGTCCCTGAGCGCGCAGTTCCCCGCGCCCCTTCGGGGCGCGGCCCCTTGGGACGCCGCACACCGGCCGATCGGGTGGTCTGCCCCGTTGCGGGGGCCGGGGATGGGGTCGTACGGCAATGCTCAGGTGGACATGTCCGACGAAGACCACATCCGGCAGCGGCGAGCGCGGGCCCGACGAGGGCGGCGCCCTCGTTCCCTGCTGAGTGTGCAGAGCGTGGCCGGGCAGGTGCTGCTCCTGCAACTGGTGCTGGTGGTCATCCTGGTCGCCGCCACCGTGGCGGTGCTGGTGCTGCAGGCCCGGCGGACGGGCATCGACGCGACCCGCGACGAGGTGCTGTCCGCGGGGGAGGCGTTCGCGAACGCTCCGGGGACCGCTGAGGCCCTGGACAGCCCCGACCCCACCGCGATCCTCCAGCCGCGTACCGAGGTGGCCAGGAAGCGTACCGGCGTCGACAACATCGTCGTGGCCACGACGAAGGGCATCCGGCTGACGCACCGTGACCCGCACCAGATCGGCAAGCACTACGTCGGCCCGTTCAGAAAGGCCGTGCGGGGCAAGTCCTTCACGCACATCGTCACCGATCCGCTGGGGCTGTCGGTGTACGCGGCCGTCCCGGTCTTCCGCCGCGACGGATCCGTCGCCGGCATCGTGTCCCCCGAGATCACCGTACGGAACGTCAACAAAGAGGCCGGACGGCAACTGCCGCTGCTCCTCGGCACAGCGGGCGGCGTGCTCGCCCTGGCCATCGGCGGCTCCGCGCTGGTGAGCCGGCGGCTCGGCCGGCAGACCCGGGGGCTGGGCCCGGTCGAGATGACACGGATGTACGAGCACCACGACGCGGTCCTGCACGCGGTGCGGGAGGGGGTGCTCATCGTCGACGACGACGGACGGCTGCTGCTGGTCAACGACGAGGCCCGGCGCCTGCTCGACCTGCCGCGGGACGCCGAACAGCGCGAGATCACCGGCCTCGGCCTGGCCCCCGGCATCACCGAGCTGCTGACCCAGCGGCGTCCGGTCACCGACGAGGTGCGGATGGCCGGTGACCGGCTGCTGGCCGTCAACGTGCGCCCCGTCGACCAGCCCGCCCGGGCCACCCACATCGTGGCCACCCTGCGCGACACCACCGAGCTGCAGGCGCTCGCGGGCCGGGCCGAGGTGGCACGCGAGCGGCTGCAGCTGCTGTACGAGGCGGGGGTGCGGGTCGGCACCACCCTGGATGTGGAGCGGACGGCCGAGGAGCTGGCCGAGGTCGCCGTCCCGCGGTTCGCCGACTTCGTCACCGTCGAGCTGCTGGAACCGGTGCTGCGGGGCGAGGAGGCGGGCGAGGCGAGCACCCGGATGCGGCGCGTCGCCGTACGCGGCGTCCGTGAGGGCTCTCCCCTCTATCCGGCGGGAGAGCTGTTGCCCTTCGCGCCCTCCCACCCGGTGGCCACCGGTGTCACCACCGGCCGGGCCCTGCTCGTGCCCGAGCTGGCGGCCTCCCAGGATTGGCGCGCCCAGGACCCGGAGCACGCCCGGCGCCTTCTCGACTACGGCATCCACTCCCTGCTCTCGGTGCCGTTGCAGGCGCGCGGTGTGGTGCTCGGGGTGGCCGACTTCTGGCGTGCGGACAAGGAGCCGTTCGAGGAGAGCGATCTCTCCTTCGCCCAGGAGCTGACCGCGAGGGCGGCCGTCAGCATCGACAACGCCCGCCGCTACACCCGCGAGCACGCCATGGCGATCACCTTGCAGCGCAGCCTGCTGCCCAGCGAGCTGCCCGAGCAGTCGGCGGTCGAGGTGGCATTCCGCTACCTTCCGGCCCAGGCGGGGGTGGGCGGGGACTGGTTCGACGTCATTCCGCTGCCCGGCGCCCGGGTCGCCCTGGTGGTCGGCGACGTGGTGGGCCACGGCCTGCACGCGGCGGCCACCATGGGGCGGCTGCGCACCGCCGTGCAGAACTTCTCCGCCCTCGACCTGTCCCCCGAGGAGCTGCTGGCCCACCTCGACGAACTGGTCACCCGGATCGACCAGGAGCACTCCTCCGAGGGCGACGGCGTGGCCATCACCGGCGCCACCTGTCTGTACGCGATCTACAACCCGGCCTCCGGGCAGGCCACCATGGGCCGGGCCGGTCACCCGGGCCCCGCACTGGTCCATCCAGACGGCACCGTGGCCTTCCCTGACGTCCCCGTCTCACCACCGCTCGGCCTCGGGGCCGGACTGCCCGTCGAGACCGCCGAACTGCAACTTCCCGCCGACAGCAGGCTGGTCCTCTACACCGATGGCCTCATCGAAAGCCGCGACCGCGACTTCGACGCCGGACTCGGCCTGTTGCGCGACGTCCTCGCCCACCGCGACCAGTCCCCGGAAGAGACCTGCCAGGCGGTGATCTCCGCGCTGCTGCCGGCGCGCCCCGGCGACGACATCGCCCTGCTGGTCGCCCGCACCCGTACCTTCGCCGCCGACCAGGTCGCCGACTGGGACGTACCGAGCGACACCACCGCTGTCGCCCCGGTCCGCGCCGCCTGCGTCCGCCGGCTGGAGGCCTGGGGCCTGGGCCATCTCACCTTCACCACCGAACTGATCGTCAGCGAACTGGTCACCAACGCCATCCGCTACGGCGCCGCTCCGATCGGCCTCCGGCTGCTGCACGACGTCAACAGCCTGATCTGCGAGGTCTCGGACGCCAGCAGCACCTCCCCGCATCTGCGCCGGGCGGCCACCACCGACGAGGGCGGACGCGGCCTGTACCTCGTCGCGCAGCTCGCCCAGCGCTGGGGCACCCGCTACACAGCGCGCGGCAAGGTCATCTGGACCGAACAGTACCTCCAGGAGAGCGCTGCCGAGCCGGGTGCGGAGACGGAGGAGAGCCTGCTGGAGCAGTGGGACGACGACGCGGCGCTGTGAGGGCCATGCCGCAGCGGGTGCCGCGCCCCGTTCCGCCCACCCCGTGCGGCCGCTCATTCCGTGGGGCGGGCTCATTCCGTGTGGCCGCTCGCCTCCAGCCGGCGGACCGTACGCTCCAGTTCGGCGATGCGGTCGGCGAGTTCGGGGCTTTCGGCGGTCTCCTGGTCGCGCAGCATCACCTCGAGCCTGACGAGGGACTCGGTGATCTGGGCCAGTTGCTCGGCCTCGCCGCCCTCCGCGGGCTGCCCGCCCCCGGGTCTCGGGCGTCCGGCCCCGCGGGAGTGCTCGGCGACCAGTAGTCGCCGCAACTGATCGGCCTGGACGGCGAGTTGCCGACTCTTGCGGTCCAGATCCAGGAAGACGTTGACCTTTGTACGCAGCACCCACGGGTCGATGGGCTTGGCGAGGAAGTCGGCGGCCCCGATGGCGTAGCCGCGGTAGGCGTAGTCCCGGTCCACCTCGTTGCCGGTCAGCAGGATGATGGGGACGTCCTTGGTCTGGTCGAGGCGCTTGATGTTGACCGCCGTCTCGAAGCCGTCCATGCCGGGCATCAGCACATCCAGCAGCACGAGTGCGAAGTCCTGGCGCAGCATCGCCTTCAGCGCCTCCTCGCCCGAGTGGGCGGTCACCAGGTGCTGCTCCAGGGGCCCGAGCACGGCCTGCAGGGCGACCAGGTTCTCCTCCATGTCGTCCACGATGAGAATGCTCGACCTCTCCGCCGCCGGCGTGCTCATGGCAGCCGTCCCGGCGGTTCGGTACCGGCGTCGGCGTCGCCGGCCGGCTGCGACTGCGGACCGCCGGTGGTGGTGCTGCCGCCTCTGGCCCCCGCCCGGGAGCCCGCGTCGGGCGCGCTGAGCAGGTCGTACATGGCCTGCAGCAGCTCATCGAGGTCCACCGGCTTGGCGACGTACACATCCGCGCCGCTGTTCAGCGCCTTCTCGCTGTCGCCCGACATCGCCTTGGCGGTGAGCGCGACGACGGGCAGCTGCGCGAGCCGCGGGGTGCGCCGGATGCGCTGGATCGCCTCGTAGCCGTTCATCTCGGGCATCATGATGTCCATCAGCACCAGCGACACCTCGGGTGAGCGGTCCAGCACCTCCAGACCCTCGCGGCCGTTCTCGGCGTACTTCACGGAGATCCCGACGCGGCCCAGTACGTGGGTCAGTGCGAAGACGTTGCGGATGTCGTCGTCCACGATGAGCACGGTCCTGCCCGTCAGCACCTGACCCTGCGGTCCGCCGAGCCACTGCTTCAGCTGCGTCGTCTCGGGCCAGGCGTGCTCGTGTGCCTCGTCCCGGTGGAGCGGCTCGGGGCCCGGTGGTCCTTCGGGCGCGGCAGGCTCCGGCCAGGTCGCGGCAGTGGGCTCGGCCGGTGTGGTCGGCTCGGCCGGCCCTTCGGGTGCGGCTGGTTCGGGTGCGGCCGGTTCCATTGCGGGTGGTTGCGTTGCGGGTGGTTGCGTTGCGGGTGGTTCTGCCGGAGGCGGGGGCGCCGGCGGGGGCGTAGG
>NZ_JADKMA010000190.1 GCF_017676365.1 Streptomyces oryzae | reverse complement strand
GAGCGGACCGGCGAGATCGCCGCGCAGCAGTACACCGGCGGCTATGGCGGCGGCTTCGACGCGGGATACGGCCAGGGCTACGGACAGCCCTACGACGGCCCCGCCGGCCAGCAGCACCCGCAGCACCCGCAGCACCCGCAGCAGCCACCGTTCCACCCGGAACCCACCCAGCCGCCGCAGCCCTACCCGCCCGAGCCCGGAGCGCCCGGCGCGGCCGAGGAGCCCTCGGCACAGACGGTCAATCTCGGCACCGTCGCCCCCAAGGAGGCCCCGCCGAAGGCTCCGCCCGCAGCGGGCGCCGAACCAGCCGCGCCCGCCAAGTCCGGCGGGGGAGGACTCCTCAAGTCGAGCGCCATAATGGCCGCGGGCACGATGGTCTCCCGGCTCACCGGTTTCGTCCGCTCCGCCATGATCGTCGCCGCGCTCGGTGCCTCGGCCCTGGGCGACAGCTACCAGCTGGCCATCACCCTCCCGACGATGATCTACGTGCTCACCGTCGGCGGCGGCCTCAACTCCGTCTTCGTACCGCAGCTCGTCCGCGCCATGAAGGAGGACGGCGACGGCGGTGAGGCGTACGCGAACCGGCTGCTGACGCTGGTCGCGGTGATCCTGGGCGGGCTGGCCGTTGCCGCCGTGTTCGCCGCGCCCGTCCTGGTGCGGCTGATGTCGGTCAAACTCGCCGACAACCCGGCCGCCAACGAGGTCACCATCACCTTCGTGCGCTACTGCCTGCCCTCGATCTTCTTCATGGGGATCCACGTGGTGATGGGCCAGGTCCTCAACGCGCGGGGCCGCTTCGGCGCGATGATGTGGACCCCGGTCCTCAACAACATCGTCATCATCGCCACGATCAGCATGTTCCTGTGGGTGTACGGCACCGCCGACACCTCCGACCTGACCGTCAACACCATCCCGCCCGAGGGCGTCCGGCTGCTGGGCGTCGGCACCCTGCTCGGCCTGGTGGTGCAGTCGCTGGCGATGATCCCGTATCTGCGGGCCGCCGGCTTCCGTATCCGGCCCCGCTTCGACTGGCGCGGCCACGGCCTGGGCAAGGCCGCCAAGCTGGCCAAGTGGACGATCCTGTTCGTGCTCGCCAACCAGGCTGGCGTGCTGGTCGTCTCGCAGCTGTCCACCTGGGCGGGCGACACGGCGGCACAGGACGGCCACTCCGGCACCGGCTACATCGCCTACTCCAACGCCCAGCTCATCTGGAACATGCCGCAGGCGATCATCACCGTCTCGGTGATGGCCGCGCTGCTGCCCCGGCTCTCCCGGTCCGCCGCCGACGGCGACACCGGCGCCGTGCGGGACGACATCTCCCAGGGGCTGCGCAACTCCGCCGTCGCCATCGTCCCGATCGCCTTCGGCTTCGTGGCGCTCGGCATCCCGATGTGCACGATGATCTACGGCTCGGCGGGCGTGGACGCGGCTCGTTCCATGGGATACATGCTGATGGCCTTCGGCCTCGGCCTGATCCCCTTCTCCGTGCAGTACGTCGTGCTGCGCGCCTTCTACGCCTACGAGGACACCCGCACCCCGTTCTTCAACACGGTGATAGTGGCCGCCGTCAACGCCGCCGCGTCCGGGCTGTGCTTCCTGGTGCTGCCCTCGCGCTGGGCGGTCGTCGGAATGGCCGCCTCCTACGGGCTCGCCTACATCATCGGCGTCGGTGTGGCCTGGCGGCGGCTCCGCAACCGGCTGGGCGGCGACCTCGACGGGCGGCACGTCGTCCGTACGTACACGCGGCTGGCCGGCGCCAGTGTCCCCGCCACGATCGCCGCGGGCGCCGCCGCCTGGGGCGTCACCCACGTACTCGGCGCCGGCACCTTCGGCTCGATCGCCGCCCTGGTGGGTGGAGGGATCGTTTTGGGCGTGGTTTTCGTCCTAGCGGCGAAGCGCATGCGCATCGAGGAAATGACGGCGATGCTCGGCATGGTCCGCGCCAGACTCGGCCGATGAAAACTCGGCGGGAAACCGGCGTATACAACCATCATTCGCCCCCGCGTGTCGTGCATAGCGGCGAGGTGTAGGCACAATGTTTTTGGCCGTTTCCAGGAAAACGGCCACTACGGATGGGGAGGCAGGAACGACGGTGGCGGAACGGAGCACAGCCGCTGTCGGCGTGGCCGAGACCAGCGGTGCGAACGGCGAACCGCTGACCGCCCAGCAGGACGGGGCCACGGGCGACGGTGCGACGGACGCGACGAACGGATACAGCCACAACGCCGGGACTTCCCCGCACCAGGAGCCCCCGGCCGACCCCTCCGACACCACACCACTGACGGACCCTCCCGGTGCCACGTCTCCCGCCTCGTCCCCCGAAGGGAGCAGCGCAGCCAAGCCGTCATCGGACAAGCCGTCACCGGCCGGCCCGGAACCGGTCCAGGACTCCGACGACAGCACGGACGAAGCCGCAGACGGTCCCGAGGACGAGGCCCCAGGCTCCACGGGCGCCACGGGCTCGGAAGACGCCGCCTCCTCCACAGACGCCAAGCTCTCACCGCAAGTTGAGCTGTCCTCAGAAGTCGAGCCCTCCGCCACCGCCCTCGTCGGCAAGAGCGACGCGGACGAAGGCGCCGCAGACAAGACCGACGCCGACGAGGCCGACGGCGAGAAGACGGACGGCGAGAAGGCGGACGGCGGCGCGAAGGCACCCACCGATCTGCGGGTGCCCGAGCTGCACAGTGGCCACAAGCTCGCCAAGCGCTACCGCCTCGAAGAGTGCGTCACCCGCCTCGACGGCTTCAGCAGCTGGCGAGCCGTCGACGAGAAGCTGCGCCGCGCCGTCGGGGTGCACGTGCTGCCCGCCGGGCACGCCCGCGCCCGCCAGGTGCTGGCCGCGGCCCGCTCGGCGGCGCTGCTCGGCGATCCCCGGTTCGTGCAGGTCCTGGACGCGGTCGAAGAGGGCGAGCTGGTCTACGTCGTCCACGAGTGGCTGCCCGACGCCGTGCCGCTCAGCGAGCTGCTGACCGCCGGCCCGCTGGAGCCGCACGAGGCGTATCAGCTCGTCAGCCAGCTCTCCCAGGCACTGACCGCCGCCCACCGCGAGGGGCTCGCACATCTGCGGCTGACGCCATCCTGCGTGCTGCGCACCGGCATGGGCCAGTACCGCATCCGCGGGCTCGCCGTGAACGCGGCGCTGCGTGGCGTCACCAGCGACCACCCGCAGCGGGACGACACCGAGGCCATCGGCGCCCTGCTGTACGCGGCGCTCACCCAGCGCTGGCCGTACGAGGAGGACGCGCACGGGCTGCCCGGCGTCGGCTCGCTGGACCTCGGCACCCTCGTGGCGCCGGAGCAGCTCCGCGCGGGCGTCCACCGCGGACTCTCCACGCTGGCGATGCGCGCCCTGGTGAACGACGGCGCGACCGCCTCGCGGCAGGAGCAGCCCTGCACCACCCCGGAGGAGCTGTCCAAGGCGGTCTCCGCGCTGCCCAGGATCCGCCCGCCGGAGCCCTCCTTCGCCACCCCGACCCCGTATCAGCGCCCGGCCTACCAGCAGGGCGGCCTCTCCGCGTCGGGCGGTCCCGGAGGTGCGGCCCCGGGCGGACCCGCTGCCCGGCGGGGTGCCGAAGCGCCGCCACCTCCCACGCTGCCCGGACGTACCGGCAAGGTCCTCAAGTGGGGGGTCTCCGCGCTGCTGATCGCCGCGCTCGGGCTCGGCAGCTGGCAGGTCGCCGACGCGTTGCTCAAGGGCGAGCCGTCGACCAACAAGAAGACCACGAAGCAGGTGAAGGGGCCCGACAACGCCGCCGGAACCGGGAAGCCCGTCGCGATCGAGGACGTACACGACTTCGACCCGGAGAGCTCGGACGGCCGCGAGAAGCCCGAGCGGGCCAACGACGCCGTGGACGGCAAGCCCGGCACCTACTGGCTCACGGACAAGTACATCGGCCACGCCACGTTCGGCAATCTGAAGTCCGGTGCCGGCCTCATCCTCGATCTGGGCAAGGCCCGGCAGGTCAGCCGGCTCAAGGTCGACTTCATCGGCAAGACCTCCGCAAGCTTCCTGGCGGCGCCGAGCAGCGTCACCAACAGGCCCTCGTCGCTGAGCAGCTTCAGCAAGGTCACGAGCGGCTCCGGCAACCACCTCGTGCTGAAGGCGAAGAAGCCCATCAAGACCCGCTACGTACTCCTGTGGCTCACCAAGCTCCCGCTCACCGACGACGGCAACTACCGTGGTCGCGTCACGGAGGTCCAGGTTCTCGGCTGAGGCCGCGGACGCCGCTTCCGACTGTGGGCGCGGCAGGGTGAGGGGAGGGGCAGATGGCGAGCGACGGCGCGCCCGACGGAATAGCCGGGCCGGACGACAAGGAACTGCTCGCCCGCCACGTCGCGGGCGACCCGGAGGCGTTCGGGGAACTCGTCCGGCGACACCGGGACCGGCTGTGGGCAGTCGCCCTGCGGACGTTGGGGGACCGGGAGGAGGCCGCCGACGCCGTACAGGACGCCCTCGTCTCCGCCTATCGCGCCGCGCACACCTTCCGCGGCCAGTCCGCCGTCACGACCTGGCTGCACCGCATCACCGTCAATGCCTGTCTGGACCGCGCCCGCAAGGCCGCCTCCCGCCGGTCGACGCTCACGGACGACACCGAGCGCATGGAACAGCTCCTGGAACCGCACGAGTCCGCGGCTGCGCCCGTCGAGCGCCAGGATGTCCAGCAGCAGGTGGTGACCGCGCTCTCCGAGCTGCCGGCCGAGCAGCGCGCCGCGCTGGTGCTGGTGGACATGCAGGGCTACCCCGTCGCCGAGGCCGCCGAGGTGCTCGACGTGGCCGTGGGTACCGTCAAGAGCCGCTGCGCCCGAGGCCGCGCCCGACTCCTCCCGCTCGTCTCCCACCTGCGCCCCGGCGGCGGTGGCGCGGACGGCGGCGGCACGGGCGGTAACGGCCGCACGGGCGGCAACGGCCGCACAGACGGTAGCGGCCGCACAGACGGCGGCGGCGCCGACGGCAAAGGTGGCGCCGAGCACAGTGGCAGCGGCGAAGGGAACCCCTCCTCGGGTGCGTCCGTCCCAGCACCAAGAGGGGCACCACCGAAGGCACCGCGAAAGGCTCGACGGAAGACCCAGCAGGAAGACACCACAGGTTCCGGCGCCGTGAAGGGAGGGGGACAGACATGACAGCCACTCCTGTCCCGAACGGCGAGCACCCGGAGGTCACCGAGATCTCCGCACTCAGCGAGGGCATCCTGGCCGCCGAGCGCCAGGAATCGCTCCGCGCCCACCTGACCGAGTGCGCACTCTGCGCCGACGTGCACGCCTCACTGGAGGAGATCCGCGAGACGCTGGGCGCCCTCCCCGGCCCCGCCCGGATGCCGGAGGACGTCGCGAGCCGCATCGACGCGGCCCTCGCGGCGGAGGCCATACTGTCGGCCACGCCGCTGGGGGAGAACGAGTCCGCTTCCCCTGACAACGCCGTTTCACGTGAAACGGCGCGGAACCCCGCCGAGCCTTCCGAGGAACCCGCTCGCGCCACGACCCCGGCCCCCGTTTCACGTGAAACGGCGACCGCCACCATCCCCGTCAACCCCCGCCGACGGAAGCGGACGATCGTGCTCGTGGTGGCAGCCTCCATGGCTGCCCTCACGCTCGGTGGGATCACCGTCCGGGCGCTGTCCAACCCCGCGCCCACCGAGACGGCTTCGGGCACCGCCAAATCGGAGACGGGGAAGAAGCAGGTCCCCGACGCGCCCCCGAACTCCACTGCGCCCACAGACACCGATGCCGGCGGCAGCAGCGACGACCAACGGCTGCGGAAGCGGGTCCAGCACCTGCTCTCGGGCCAGCAGTCGTCGTCCCCCTCCCGGAAGGCGCCGGGTGGCTCCGCGCAGCCCAGCGACTCTCCCTCGATCGACACCAAGCAGAGCCCCAGCAGCGACGGGAACACGCTCCGCGACGATGGGATGGGAGCCGGAGAGGGGGTGCCGTCCTGCGTACGTGACGGGATCCACCGCTCGGAGACCCCGCTGGCCGTGGACGCCGACGCCACCTTCGAGAACCGCTCCGGCTATCTGGTCGTCCTGCCCCACCAGGGCGGTAACCCGAGACTGGTCGACGCCTACCTGGTGGACCCCTCCTGTGTCAGCGCCGACCCGTCCGGACCCGGGAAGGTGCTGTTCAAGGGCACCTACCCGCGCGGGTGACACGCGGACGCGAGCCCGGGAATGTCTGCCCCGTAGGATCCGTTGGACGGGGTGCAAGCCTCGGCAGAAGATCCCGGAAGCAGTCGGCAGACAAGGAAGACACCCGTGAGCGACGTCCGTAACGTCATCATCATCGGCTCGGGCCCCGCCGGATACACGGCTGCGCTCTACACCGCCCGCGCGTCGCTGAAGCCGCTGGTGTTCGAGGGCTCCGTCACCGCAGGCGGGGCGCTGATGAACACCACCGAGGTCGAGAACTTCCCCGGGTTCCAAGAGGGCATCATGGGCCCGGAGCTCATGGACAACATGCGGGCCCAGGCCGAGCGCTTCGGCGCCG
Source organism: Streptomyces oryzae (assembly GCF_017676365.1). GTDB lineage: Bacteria > Actinomycetota > Actinomycetes > Streptomycetales > Streptomycetaceae > Streptomyces > Streptomyces oryzae. The sequence goes on along the minus strand of NZ_JADKMA010000190.1, from coordinate 8,742 downwards.
AGCTGGTCCCGGACGACGTCACGGCCGTCGAGCTGTCCGGCCCGGTGAAGACGGTCACGGACTCCAGCGGCACTGTGCACCGCGCCCGGACCGTGATCGTCAGCACCGGCTCCCAGCACCGCACGCTGGGTCTGCCGCTGGAGGAGGAGCTTTCCGGCCGCGGTGTCTCCTACTGCGCCACGTGCGACGGCTTCTTCTTCCGGGAGCAGCACATCGCCGTCGTGGGTGGCGGTGACACCGCCATGGAGGAGGCCACGTTCCTCTCCCGCTTCGCGGCCTCGGTCACCGTGGTCCACCGGCGGGACACGCTGCGTGCCTCCAAGGCGATGCAGGAGCGCGCCTTCGCCGACCCGAAGATCTCCTTCGCCTGGGACAGCGAGGTCGCCGAGATCCACAGCAAGGACGGCAAGCTCTCCGGTCTGACGCTGCGTGACACGAAGAACGGTGAGACCCGCGAGCTGGATGTGACCGGCCTGTTCGTCGCCATCGGCCACGACCCGCGCGTGGACCTCTTCAAGGAGGAGCTGACCCTCGACGAGGACGGCTACCTCAAGGTGGACGCTCCCTCCACCCGCACCAATGTCCCCGGCGTCTTCGCGGCGGGCGACGTGGTGGACCACACCTACCGCCAGGCCATCACCGCGGCGGGCACCGGCTGCTCCGCGGCACTGGACGCCGAGCGGTATCTGGCCGCGCTCACCGATGTGGCCACCGAGGAGACCCCGGAGCCGGAGAAGACCGCGGCAGCCGTCTGAGGCGGCAGCCCCGAGGAGTCCGGCCCCGTCCCCTCGCCAACTCCCCCACCCGACCCGCAGTCAACAGAGAATGAGGAGAAGCACCATGGCCGGTGCCACCATGACCGCGACCGACGCCGACTTCGACGAGGTCGTCCTGAAGAGCGCCAAGCCCGTTCTGGTCGACTTCTGGGCGGCTTGGTGCGGCCCCTGCCGTCAGATCGCTCCGTCGCTGGAGGCCATCGCCGCCGAGCACGCCGACAAGCTGACCGTGGTCAAGCTGAACATCGACGAGAACCCGGGCGTGGCCGCCAAGTACGGGATCATGTCGATCCCGACGATGAATGTCTACCAGAACGGCGAGGTCGTGAAGACCATCGTCGGCGCCAAGCCGAAGGCTGCCATCGAGAAGGACCTCTCGGAGTTCATCGGCTGAGGGCCGCTTCGTCACTGCCCAAGGTGCATGAGGGGCGCCGTTTCACGTGAAACGGCGCCCCTCAGTCGTGCTCAGCGCCCCTGCCCTCTCACAGGGGCCGCAGCGCCGGCTCCTTGCTGTGCACCTTGCCCAGCAACTGGTCCAGCGCCCGCTCCATGTCGTGACGCCAGGAGATGGTGGAGCGCAGCTCCAGCCGCAGCCGGGGATAGCGGGGATGCGGGCGCACGGTCTTGAAGCCGACGGAGAGCAGATGGTCGGCAGGCAGTAGACAGGCCGGCTCCGCCCACTGGGTGTCCCCGAACGCCTCTATCGCCTTGAACCCTCGCCGCAGCAGATCCTTCGCCACGGTCTGCACGATCACCCGCCCCAGCCCCTGCCCCTGGAACTCCGGCAGCAGGGAGGCCGTCATCAACTGCACCGCGTCCGGGGAGACGGGGCTAGTGGGAAAGGCGAAGGAACGCGGCACATAGGCCGGAGGCGCGTAGAGCACATAGCCGGCCGCTACATCGTCGATATAGACGACTCGACCGCAGGAGCCCCACTCCAGCAGCACCGCGGAGATCCAGGCTTCCTTCTCCAGATCGGGCCGCCCCGCCTTCTTCGCCTCCTCACCACTGACCGGATCCAGTTCCCAGAAGGTGCACCCACGGCAGCGCTTCGGCAGGTCCGGGAGGTTGTCCAGCGTGAGCGGAACGAGCTGTCGCCCCATGACAGACATCGTATCCGTGGGGCGACCAACTCGTCGGCGGGTTTTTTCCGTTGTCACGGGCACATCGAAGGGCCCGGACGGCTGTCGTCCGGGCCCCTATCGATCGGTTTCGCTCTACGAGGGATCGGATTCCTCGTCGCCGTCGGCGTCGCCGCCCTCGGCGAGCTTCTGCTCCAGCACCCGGCCCTCCCCGGGAGCGAGCTGCCCCAGGATGCGCTCCAGGTCCTCCATAGAAGCGAACTCAACCACGATCTTGCCCTTCTTCTGGCCGAGGTCGACCTTCACCCGCGTCTCGAAGCGGTCCGAGAGCCGTCCGGCCAAGTGGTCCAGGGCGGGGGAGACCCGGGCACCGGCCCGGGGGCCCTTGGGCTTGGTGCTGCCCTTGGGCTTGCCGCCCATCAGCGTGACGATCTCCTCCACCGCCCGCACCGAGAGCCCTTCGGCCACGATGCGGTGGGCCAGCTTGTCCTGCTCCTCACCGTCCTCCACAGACAGCAGAGCTCGCGCGTGGCCCGCGGAGAGCACTCCGGCAGCCACCCGGCGCTGGACGGCCGGCGAGAGCCGCAGCAGTCGCAGCGTGTTGGACACCTGCGGACGGGAACGGCCGATACGGTCGGCCAGCTCGTCATGGGTGCAGTCGAAGTCCTTGAGAAGCTGGTCGTAGGCGGCAGCCTCTTCCAACGGGTTGAGCTGTGCACGGTGCAGGTTTTCCAGCAGCGCGTCCAGCAGTAGCTTTTCGTCATCGGTGGCCCGGACGATGGCCGGGATCCGCTCCAGTCCCGCCTCACGGCAGGCCCGCCAGCGGCGCTCACCCATGATGAGCTCGAAGCTGCCCGGCTTGAGCTCCCGGACGACCACGGGCTGGAGGAGGCCAACTTCCTTGATGGAGGTGACCAGTTCGGCCAGCGCGTCCTCGTCGAAGACCTCACGGGGTTGCCGTGGGTTCGGCGTGATGGCGTCGAGCGGCACCTCTGCGAAGAACGCACCCGCCTCGTCGGGAACACCGCCCTCCACGGTGGCCGATGGCGCCGTTTCACGTGAAACGGGCTCGTCCCGTGAAACCTCGTCCTCGTTCTCCTGCTGGGAGAGCGCGGCGACCTTGGCCGCCGCCACCCCCCGTACGCCCTGCTCCGGGGCGAGGACCGGAACAGCGGTGGGGGAGGTGGAGCCTCCCGTCATGTTCGGCTTCTGCTGCTCGTTCTCGGAGGAGTCAACGGAATCCGTTCCCGTTGGAGCCGCCGGGATCAGTGCACCAAGCCCCCGCCCCAGACCCCTACGTCGCTCGCTCACTGAGTCCCCTCCGCCATGCTGCCGTGCTGTGCCTGTGCCTGTGCTTGCTGTGTGTGTTGTGCGTGTACTTGCTGGGCCTGCGCCTGCTGGATCTGAAGTTGCTGCTGGGCTTGCTGTGCCTGCTCAACGTGCGGGTCCCGCAGGGCGATTTCGCGGGCCGCCTCCAGGTAGGAGAGCGAACCGCTGGAGCCCGGATCGTAGGTGAGGACCGTCTGCCCATAGCTGGGCGCCTCGGAAATCCGCACCGACCGCGGAATGTTGGTGCGCAGCACCTCCTTGCCGAAGTGGCCCCGCACCTCCTCCGCCACCTGCGACGCCAGCCGGGTTCGGCCGTCGTACATGGTGAGGATGATGGTCGAGACGTGCAGCCGCGGGTTCAGATGGCCCCGCACCAGCTCGACGTTCCGCAGCAGTTGGCCGAGCCCTTCCAGCGCGTAGTACTCGCACTGAATGGGGATCAGCACCTCGGCGCCGGCCACGAGTGCGTTCACCGTCAGCAGCCCGAGCGAGGGCGGGCAGTCGATGAGGATGTAGTCCAACGGCTGCTCGTATGCCTCGATCGCGCGCTGAAGGCGGCTCTCCCGCGCGACCAGCGACACGAGTTCGATCTCCGCACCGGCGAGATCGATGGTCGCTGGCGCGCAGAAGAGCCCCTCCACGTCCGGCACCGGCTGGACGACTTCCGAGAGCGGCTTGCTCTCCACAAGAACGTCGTAGATCGACGGAACCTCGGCGTGGTGGTCGACCCCCAGCGCCGTCGAGGCGTTGCCCTGCGGATCGAGGTCGACGACCAGGACGCGGGCCCCGTGCAGGGCCAGCGAGGCGGCGAGGTTCACCGTCGTGGTGGTCTTGCCGACGCCGCCCTTCTGATTGGCGACGACCATGACCCGTGTCTGGGCGGGGCGGGGAAGGCCCTCCCCAGCGCGGTTCATCGCTTCGACCGCCTGTTGGGCCGCACGGCCGATCGGCGTGTCATCCATAGGCGGTGGCGTCTCACGTGCCGCGTCACCGCGGGGAGCGACCCCACCCGCGCTGGTATCCCCCGGCTCTGTGCGGGGACCGGGGACCGGGTCGGCCATCGGTCCCGCGATGTTGGCGTCGGACCGCAACGGTTCACTCTCCTCAACATCAGGCTCGCTATGAACAGAGCCTCCCATGCTTTCGGTCCCGTGAACCAGCGAGCCCCGCTCACTTGTGGACAACTCCACGTCCGAGCGGGGCTCATGGGCGGTCTGGCCGCGCGCGCCGGCGGCAGCGCGGCCTCGGTTGATGATTCCGTGCAACAGAGAGCGGCGTTTCACGTGAAACACGATGCACACGCACCCGACGGTGACCGCCGCGACACTCCGCTCCGCAAGGCCTTAAGCGTTTTTATGGAGTAACCGAATCAGCGGTTCGGCGTCGACCGGCCGCCCGGCAGTCAACACCACCGAGCGACCGTCCCTGACGTTTCAGCGTCGCCGCCGTCCGCCTCGCGGCGAGCGGCCACCGGCCCGGGCCGCCTTCTCGGCCTTGACGCGGCGCGCTGCGAAGCGCACCCCGCCGGGGCTCTCGCCGACCCTGGCGCGTACCACCGTCGAGGGCGGATCGACCAGGCCGCGGCCGATCTGCTCCACCGTCGTCTCCACGACGCCCAGCTTGTGCAGCGCGTCCCGCGCGGCCCGTACCTCTTCCTCGGCGGTGTCGCCCTTGAGGGCCACCATCTCGCCGTACGGTCGCAGCAGCGGAACGCCCCAGCCGGCCAGCCGGTCCAGCGGCGCCACAGCGCGGGCCGTCACCACGTGGACCGGAGGCAGCGTGCCCAGCATCTCCTCGGCGCGGCCGCGCATCACCGTCACATGGTCGAGCCCCAGCAGCTCGACGACCTCCTGAAGGAAGGTCGTCCGCCGCAGCAGCGGCTCCAGCAGCGTGATCTCCAGGTCAGGCCGTACCAGCGCCAGCGGAATGCCCGGCAGCCCGGCACCCGAGCCGACATCGCAGACCGTGACCCCCTCGGGCACCACCTCGGAGAGCACCACACAGTTCAGCAGGTGCCGCTCCCACAGCCGGGGCACCTCGCGCGGACCGAGCAGTCCGCGGCGTACTCCGGCATCCGCCAGCAACTCCGCGTACCGCTCGACAGCGGGCAGGCTGTCCCCGAACGCCTTGTGCGCCGCCTCCGGAGCGGGCGGCAGCTCCGCCTGCTGCCCCTGGGGCTCCCCCGACCGCTCCGTCACGGGAGTACGACCACGCAGCGCTGCGGCTCCTCGCCTTCGGACTCGCTGCGCAGTCCGGCGGCCTTCACCGCGTCGTGCACGACCTTGCGCTCGAACGGCGTCATCGGACGCAGCTTGACGGCTTCGCCGCTGCTCTCCGCCTCCTGCGCCGCCTTCGCACCCAGCTCGGCGAGCTCTTCCCGCTTACGGGCCCGGAACCCGGCGATGTCCAGCATCAGCCGGCTGCGGTCGCCGGTCTCCCGGTGCACGGCCAGCCGGGTCAGCTCCTGGAGGGCCTCCAGCACCTCCCCGTCCCTGCCGACCAGCTTCTGCAGATCGCGGGACGAGCCCTCGCTGATCACCGAAACCGCGGCGCGGTCGGCCTCGACGTCCATGTCGATATCGCCGTCCAGGTCGGCGATATCGAGAAGTCCCTCGAGGTAGTCGGCCGCGATCTCACCCTCCTGTTCCAGGCGGGTCAGGGTGTCGGTGTCGGCTTCGGTGCCTTCTGGGGCAGTCGTGTCCGTCACGGCGGGGACTCCTTCGGTGCTCACTTCTTGGAGGGGTGCTTGGGACGCTGCGGGCCCTTGCGCTGCTGCCCGGACTTCTTCTGGCCGGACTTCTGCTGGCCCGACTTGGCCTGGCCTGCCGCCTTGGACCCGCCGCCCTGCTTCTGACCGGCGCCCTTCTGGCCCGACTGCTCGCGGCCTGACTGGCCGCCCTGCTTCTGGTCGGCCTTCGGACCGGACTTCTCCAGGGACGTGGAATCCGAGGGGGAGTCGTCCTTCTTGGTGCCCGTGGCGACCGAGCCGCCGCTCTGGCGCTGCGCCTTGGTCTGCCGCTTCGGCTGCTGCCGCCGGACCCGGGCCGCCTCGGCGGCCTCACGCGCCTCGACCTCCTTCGGGTCCTCCTTGAGCTTGCCCTTGGCACGCAGCCGCTCCTGGCGCTCCTGGAAGGCCCGCGAGCCTGGGGTCGGGTTGCGCTTGATCACGAACATCTGCTGGCCCATGGTCCACACGTTGGTGGTCAGCCAGTAGACGAGGACACCGACGGGGAAGTTGATACCGAAGACGGCGAACATGATGGGGAAGACGTACATCAGCATCTTCTGCTGCTGCATGAACGGCGTCTTCACCGTCAGGTCGACGTTCTTGGTCATCAGCTGGCGCTGCGTGTAGAACTGCGACGCCGACATCAGGACGATCATGATGACCGTGACGACGCGCACATCAGTCAGCGAGGCGGCCAGCTCCTGCACCTTGTCGGCGCTGTCCAGGAACTTCGCGGCGATCGGCGCACCGAAGATCTTGGCGTTCCGCGCGCTGTCCACCTGCGAGGCGTCGAGGACGCCCACCGGCTTGTTGCCGGCGATGTGGCTGAGCACCCGGAAGAGGGCGATGAAGAAGGGCGACTGCGCCAGGATCGGCAGGCAGCTGGAGAGCGGGTTGGTGCCCGTCTCCTTGTAGAGCTTCATCATCTCTTCGCTCTGGCGCTGCTTGTCGCTCTTGTAGCGCTCCTGGATCGCCTTCATCTTCGGCTGGAGCGCCTGCATGTTCCGGGTCGACTTGATCTGCTTCACGAAGAGCGGGATCAGGCAGATCCGGATCAGCACCACCAGGCAGAAGATGGACAGACCCCAGGCCCAACCGCTGTTCTTGTCGAAGACCAGGCTGAACAGCGAATGGAACTGGACAATGATCCAGGAGACAGCGGTATAGAGAGGACTCAGGATCGTGTCCACGTATCAAGCTCCTTGGGCGTTGGACTGGGTCCGGTGCTGCTGCCAGCGGGAGCGGATCCGCTGGTGCCATACCGGGTGCTTCCGGGCGGGGACATGGTCGACGCCACCGGGCGACCACGGATTGCAGCGCAGAATGCGCCAGGCTGTCAGCGCCGTTCCCTTCACGGCGCCATGGCGGGCGATGGCCGTGTAGCCGTAGTGCGAGCACGACGGGTAGTACCGGCACACCGGGCCGAGCATCGGACTGATGGTCCACTGGTACAGCTTGATCAACCACAGCAGCGGGTACTTCACTGAGCTCTCCCTCCCGGTTCACGGCCGGGAATCCGGGGGCTGTCCCCCGGGGCAGCCGAGCGAGGGGACCCTTTGAGCAGCTTCCGCAGCGCGGCATCCAGATCGCGGGCCAGTTCCACGTGGTCCGCGTCCGCCGCGCCCGGTTGCGCCCGTACGACGACAAGGCTACCGGGGGGCAGCTGGAACAGGCGGTCCCGCAGCAGATGCCGCAGACGCCGCTTCACACGGTTACGGATCACCGCGTTGCCGACGGCCTTGCTCACGACGAAACCCGCACGCACCGGGGGAACCTCTCCCCCCGACACATGCGGGTCCGTTCGACTGCGTAGATGGACGACGAGGAGCGGGCGCCCGGCCCTGCGTCCTCGGCGTACCGCGGCCGCGAAGTCCTCGCGCCGCCTCAGCCGGTTGTCGGTAGGCAGCACGTCATGGACCTGTGGTCAGGCTGCTCAGGCCGACAGGCGGGCGCGACCCTTGCTGCGACGGTTCGCGATGATCGCGCGGCCGGCGCGGGTCCGCATGCGCAGCCGGAAGCCGTGGGTCTTCGCGCGGCGGCGGTTGTTCGGCTGGAAGGTGCGCTTGCTCACTCGGGGGCTCCAGAGATGCTTCGTGTCCCACGGTCACCGCGGGACGGGGTGTGGGGAGTCGACCGGCTGTCACCGTGCGCCCACGAGTAGCTCGCAACGCCCGAGTGTGCACCGCTTCATGATCGTTCGGGAGAGACCCGGCGATCTTGCCCATCGGAGGCAGGCGGCAGCAGCCGTCGACACTCGACCTGGTTACGGTACGCGCGCCTATGCCATCCGGTCAAACCAGCGCCGACGGGTCACCCGGGCCCCGCCCGGCAGCCGCTCCCACCCCGCCGCCCGGCTACTGCACTCGTGCACAGCCTGTGGACAACGACTTGAACGGGGCACGTCCGCGTGACTACCGTGGCCGAACTTCCCTTCCTTCCCGACCGTCCCGAGAAACATGCATTCGTGGGACCTGGTCGATCACCGGACGACCGTCACACAGCGAGTGACCCGTCACCCAGCGAGTGAGAGAGCGTGCCCCGTGGCTGACCTACCTGCCGATCTTGCCGCAGTGTGGCCACGGGTGCTCGACCAGCTCCTGCGCGAGGGACAGGGTGTCGAGGCCAAGGACCAGCGCTGGCTGCGGGACTGCCAGCCCCTCGTCCTCGTCTCCGGTACCGCGCTGCTCGGCGTTCCGAACGAATATGCGAAGGGGGTCCTGGAGGGCCGCCTCTCGCCGCTGATCACCGAAGCGCTCAGCCGCGAGTGCCAGCAGCCCATCCGGCTGGCGATCACGGTGACGGGCCCGGCCCCCGAGGCAGCAGCCCC